>NZ_JZKF01000259.1 GCF_000962825.1 Actinoplanes rectilineatus | reverse complement strand
GCATTACCCGCGGACCGCGTTCAGTGCCAACGGCCGGCCCACGATCGTCCCGGTGGACCCGGCCGCGACGATCGGTCAGCGCGCGGCGCTCTCGGCGGGGGACATCGACGGGGTTTACCGGATTTACGGGGTGGGGTGACCCCGCCTTTGCCTTCGGGGGGGCAATGGCAGCCACCCCTCTTCCGCGGGTGTGGATTTCAAGTCGTCTCGGGAAACGACCCGCACTTTCAGTCTCCCGCGGCTGGGGAGGTCAATCCCGCAACGGAACGGACCCTCACTTTCAGCACCCGGCGGCCGCGCGGAGCGGAGGGAAGAAAAACCGCCTGTCAGATCTGACAGGCGGTTCAGGTG
>NZ_JZKF01000258.1 GCF_000962825.1 Actinoplanes rectilineatus | reverse complement strand
GTCACACGCTCACGCAGATCATCGGGATACTTCTTCGGGGCCGGCATCGTTGAATCATCTCCCAGGTTTCGATGCCTCCATCAAACCCGGGGCGGGACAAACCACCGCCTGCCCCTTTCGCGTTGCCGGAGTGGGCGCCCGCCGGGACAATCAATGACCAGGAATGGATCGCGAACGGCATCGTGTCACTGCCTCCCGATGTATGGTCGCCGACGGAGATCCACGACATTGTCGGCGGCTGGCTGCTCGTCGAAGGGTTCCTAGGCCTCGGTCTTTCATTTAGACGCCGATTCATAGCCGCCGTTCGATGAATTCGATGCGTCTTCTTGCTGCGGTTTTGTGGGCATGGTGAGGGCCCGGCGC
>NZ_JZKF01000257.1 GCF_000962825.1 Actinoplanes rectilineatus | reverse complement strand
ATCCGCGAAAGCGGACAGTGGCCCGCGGTCGACAAACGTTCGACCGGGGTGCTCAAAGGCGGAGACACTGGTTAATCGGGTCTGGCAACGGCCGGCCTCTTAGTACAGCTTCCTTCGGGGGGCGTGGAACAGGGCTGGTGCGGCTGGAATCCCGGTGATAAGCACCCTGTTGGGTATCTGAAAGAACAACCCTTGTGGTTGGTCTTCAATGCCAGGCACGGCCTGGAACCCTATACCTGTCGCCTTCGGGTGGAGTGTGGTGGAGTTCTGTGTGGGTTGTGGGTTGGTCGTTGGTTGAGAATTGCACAGTGGACGCGAGCATCTTGTTTTTTGTGGTTAAGTTGTCAAGGGCGAACGGTGGAT
>NZ_JZKF01000256.1 GCF_000962825.1 Actinoplanes rectilineatus | reverse complement strand
TTGGGACGAAGTCGTAACAAGGTAGCCGTACCGGAAGGTGCGGCTGGATCACCTCCTTTCTAAGGAGCAACTATCCGCGAAAGCGGACAGTGGCCCGCGACCTGCGAATGTCAGGTCGGGGTGCTCAAAGGCGGAGACACTGGTTAGCTCAAGCCGGCAACGGCTTCTCGGTTAGTACAGCCCTTTCGGGGCGTGGAAATCCTTGAAGTGCGGCTGGTGGAGGCGATAAGCACCCTGTTGGGTATCTGAAAGAACAACCATGCCCGGTGAGAACCGGATGGATTGTTTTTCAATGCCAGGCACGGCCTGGTCACCCATACCGCCTGATTTGGTTCAGGGTTTGGTGGGCGACTGTGTGGGTTGT
>NZ_JZKF01000255.1 GCF_000962825.1 Actinoplanes rectilineatus | reverse complement strand
AACGTCGAGCGCACCTCGCACGGCTGCGCCCCGCTGACGGAGAACAAGGCACTGACCGCCGCGGCCCGCACCCACAGCGCGTGGATGGCGCAGACCGGCGCCTTCTCCCACACCGGCAACGCCGGATCGAACTTCGTGGCCCGGGCCAAGGCCGCCGGGTACGCCAAGCCGTCGGCGGAGAACATCGCCTACGGCTACCGCACCGCCGACACCGTCGTGCAGGGCTGGATGAACAGCACCGGCCACCGCACCAACATCCTCAACTGCAAATCCAAGACCGTCGGTGTCGGCGTGGTCTTCTCCGCCAGCGGCACCCCGTACTACACCCAGGACTTCGGCTTCTGACGGTCCCCCCGCCGTCGAAGCCGGAAAGC
>NZ_JZKF01000254.1 GCF_000962825.1 Actinoplanes rectilineatus | reverse complement strand
CGCCTCCGCGCCTCCGCGCCTCCGCGCCTCCGCGCCTCCGCGCCTCCGCGCCTCCGCGCCTCCGCGCCTCCGCGCCTCCGCGCCTCCGCGCCTCCGCGCGTTGCCGTTGCAGAGTCCGTTGGGCTCTTGGCCCCGAGAGCACTGACATTGGCGACTCGATCGATACTCGGGTAGCCATGTTGGTTGCCTGCGAGGCTTCCTCTGCCATGGGCGCAGTTTCACGTGAAACGGAGGTCCACACTCTCGACCAGCCCTGGGCAAACCCAGCACCATAATCGGGAGCCGGGAGCCGGGAGCCGGGAGCCGGGAGCCGGGAGCCGGGAGCCGGGAGCCGGGAGCCGGGAGCCGGGAGCCGGGAGCCGGGAGCCGGGAGCC
>NZ_JZKF01000253.1 GCF_000962825.1 Actinoplanes rectilineatus | reverse complement strand
TGACCCTCGGTGCTGATGATCCGGGCGTTCGCCTCGTCGATCTGGGTCTGCAGCAGCTCCAGGTTGCGGTCCACCTCGGCCTGCGCCTGCGCCGGGATGTCCACGTTGATCACGACGTCGGGGCAGTTCACCGTTGCGGCACCGGTGGCGCCACCGGCGTTGTCGGCGTCGTCCTCGTCGCCGGTCTCCACCGCGGTGGGCTCGGGCGCCGCGTTGCCGCCGCCGTTCTCGTTCAGCGAGCAGGGGGCGAGTTCCTCGGCGTTGAGGTCCGGCTTCGCCGCGTTGCGGCCGATCGCCGTCTCGATCCGGTTGATCGTCGCGAACCGCTTGTCCTCCAGCGGGCCGAGGATCGCGTTCTGCACGAAGTTCGCACCGCCC
>NZ_JZKF01000252.1 GCF_000962825.1 Actinoplanes rectilineatus | reverse complement strand
CGGTCTGCGCCATCCACGCGCTGTGGGTGCGGGCCGCGGCGGTCAGTGCCTTGTTCTCCGTCAGCGGGGCGCAGCCGTGCGAGGTGCGCTCGACGTTGATCAGCCGGTTGATCTCGGCCTGCAGGGTCTTCTCGGTGGGCTTCGCTACAGCGGCCTGAGCGGGGGACGCGATCATCACGGCAGCGACAGCGGCGGGGGCGACGAGGGCGGACAGAGCCAGACGACCGAGGAGCTTACGCAAGAAGAACCCTTCCGGAGCCGGTAACCCGGCAGGCCGCCGGGCGTACCGTACTCATCGGCCACCCCGCCGCCCACTCGATTCCCGGCCCGGTGCCCTCCCGTCACCATCCGGTTGCCACCCGCCCAGGAGCCGACGGC
>NZ_JZKF01000251.1 GCF_000962825.1 Actinoplanes rectilineatus | reverse complement strand
GCAGGCCCCCACCCCCGAAACCTTGATCGGGTACACCCACCACCCGCAAAAACGGCCAGCGCACCCAACCCGCCGATCGGGCACCCCCACCACCCGAAGTGGAGGGCAACGCCCCCGAAAACTTGATCGGGTGCGGCCACCACCTCACCACGACGGCCAGCGCACCCAAACTCCCGATCGGGCACAGCCACCACCCCAAAACGGCAGGCCCCCACCCCCGAAACCTTGATCGGGTACACCCACCACCCGCAAAGACGGCCGGTGCACCCAACCCGCCGATCGGGTACAGCCACCGCCTCACGACGGCGGCCAGCGCACCCAAACGCCTGACCGGGCACAGCCACCACCTCACCACGACGGCCAGCGCACCCAAACTCCCGATCG
>NZ_JZKF01000250.1 GCF_000962825.1 Actinoplanes rectilineatus | reverse complement strand
GTAGTGCATGACCTCGTGGACGAGGACGGCCGGGTTGTCGTTGGTGTTCCAGCGGGCCTGGTGGGTGGTGTCGTCGGGATTGCCGGTGATCTCGACGGGCGGGCGCCCGCCCGGCTGGTCCTGCCAGGCATCGGTCAGCTCGCCGGACCAGGGCTTGGTGTCGGCGGTGAGTTTGACGTGCAGTTCGCGGCCGCCGGGGAGGGTGTACTGGCCGTTGACCCGCTGGTCGATGGTGTTCTGGATGTTGTTCGCGAAGTCCCGGAGCTGGTCCGGGGTCATCCGGTTGTTGCGGGAGGTGAGGTCGAGTTTGACCTCGAGGGAGCGGTAGTCCTTGCCGTCGGCGGTGAAGTCGCGGCTGGTGAAGTCGATGGTGGTGATCTCGCC
>NZ_JZKF01000025.1 GCF_000962825.1 Actinoplanes rectilineatus | reverse complement strand
CTCCAGCAGCGGCTGCAACGGGTTCACCGACGCCCCGGCCACCAGGTCGTAGTCGTCGACCAGCACGTACAGCTTCGGGCCCTTCCACCAGCTGCGCTCGCGCAGCATCTGCGGGGTGACGTCCGGTCCGGGCAGCCGTTCGCGCAGCACCACGACGGCCTGGTTGATCAGGTCGGCGGTGGTCTGCGGGGAACTGCCGTACCCGATGGTGTGCCCCGGGTCCACGCATCCGAGCAGGCTGCGCCGCAGGTCGACCAGGAGCAGCCGCGCCTCGGCGGGACCGTGCGCGGCGGCTATCGACTTGGCCAGGCCACGCAGGAACGAGCTCTTGCCGCTCTCCACGTCGCCGAAGAGCAGCGCGTGCGGCTCGGCGTCGAAGTCCAGCCAGACCGGCTCCAGGTCGGCCTCCGCGATGCCGATCGGGATCCTGGTGCCGGAGGCCGGTGGCAGCGCCTCCCAGGGCAGTTCGGCGGGAAGCAGACGCACCCGGGGCGCGGGTGCGCCGGTCCACCGGTCGGCGACGCTCTTGACCAGCTCGGCGACGGTCTGCCCGGGGTCGCGGACCGGCAGCGCCGCCAGGAAGTGGAAGCCGTCCGGGGTCAGACCGTGACCGGGCGGCTTCGGGATGTTCAGCGCCTCCCGCCGGTTGATCACCGAGTCGGCGGCCTCACCCAGGCGCAGCTCGATCCGGGTGCCGAACACGTCGCGGATCTGCGGCCGGATGTCCATCCAGCGGTTCGCCGCCCCGACCACATGGATACCGAAGCCCAGACCACGGTTGGCCAGCTCGTTGACCGTCGATTCGAGGTCCTCGAACTCGGCCCGCAGCACCGACCAGCCGTCCACCACCAGGAACACGTCACCGAACGCGTCCTCGGGGAACTCACCGCGCGCCTTCGCCTGCCGGTACGCCGCCACCCCGTCGATGTTCCGCGCGGCGAACAACTCCTCCCGGGCCCGCATCAGACCGTGCACCTCGGCGACCGTCCGGCGTACCCGGTCGACGTCCCGGCGAGTCGCCACCCCACCCACATGCGGCAGGTCCGTCAGCGCACTCAACGGACCACCACCGAAGTCGAGAGCGTAGAACTGCACCTCCCGCGGCGTATGCGTCAACGACAGACTGACGATCAACGAACGCAGCAGATTCGACTTGCCCGACTGCGCGGCACCGACCACGACCACGTTGCCGGCCGAACCGGACAGGTCCAGCCACATCGGCTCGCGACGCTGCTCGTACGGCTTGTCGACGATCCCGACCATGGCGTGCAGCTGCCTCTTCGGGATGTCCCCGATGGTCGGCGACTCGTCCAGCGGCGGCAGCCACACCTCGTGCGCAGGGGTGCCCTTGCCCTCCATCTGCTGCACCAGCACCTCGAGCAGTGTCTCCCCGGTCGTCTCCTCCTCGCGGGGCGCGAGGAGTTCCGGCTCACTCGGCGGCGCCACGTAGTAGGTCGCGAAGTCCAGGATCGGGTGACCCGCCGGGCCGCCGCCGGACGGTTCGCCGTCGCGGCGGACGGCGCCGGAGACGTACGCCGCGCGTAGCCGCACCAGGCCCTCGGTGCCGGTCCGCAGGTAGGCGTGGCCGGGTGACCGCGGCAGTTCGTAGGCGTCCGGAACCCCCAGAACGGCCCGGCTCTCCATCGACGAGAAGGTCCGCAGGCCGATCCGGTACGACAGGTGCGCCTCCAGCCCCCGCAGCCGCCCCTCGTCGAGTTTCTGCGACGCCAGCAGCAGATGGATGCCGAGCGACCGGCCGACGCGTCCGATCTGGACGAACATGTCGATGAAGTCGGGCCGGTCGGCGAGCAGTTCGGCGAACTCGTCGACGATGAACAGCAGGCTCGGCAGCGGGGTCAACGGCACGCCCGCCGACCGGGCCCGCTCGTAGTCACGCTGCGACGCGTAGTTCCCGGCCTTGCGCAGCAACTCCTGCCGCCGGTTCAGTTCCCCTTCGATCGCCCCGTGCATCCGGTCGACCAGCGGGCCCTCCTCCTCCAGGTTCGTGATCATCGCGGCGGTGTGCGGCAGCCGGTCCAGCGAGGCGAACGTCGCGCCGCCCTTGTAGTCGACCAGCACGAAGTTCAGGATCTCCGGGTGGTGCGTCAGCCCGAGGGCCAGCACCAGCGTCCGGAGCAGCTCCGACTTGCCGGACCCGGTCGCGCCCACCAGCAGCCCGTGCGGGCCCATGCCGTCCTGCGCCGACTCCTTGAGGTCCAGCTCGATCGGCCGGCCGTCCGGGCCGACACCGATCGGCACCCGCAGCCGGTCCCGGCTCGGCCGGCCGGCCCAGAGCTGGGCCAGGTCGATCAGGTAGGGGTCGCTCTGCCCCAGCATCTCGGCCAGTCCCCGGTCCGCCGACAGCACCGGCTGCTCGGCGGAGGCCGCGGCCAGCCGCAGCGGGGCCAGCTCGCGGGCCAGCACCTCGGCGCCCCGCTCGCCGAACGCGTCGGCCCGGCCGACCTCGGTCGTACCGTCCATCGTGGTGCCGGTGACCGTGCCGTCCGCCGCGATCTCCAGCACCACCGAGCTGTCGTCGAGCAGCCGCGGCGGCGGGACGGACAGGTCGAGGATCGTCACCCCGGCCACGCCGCCCTCGGTCATCAGGTGGTCGGACCCGGCCGTCGACCCGCCGTCGATGATCACCAGGAGGTGCGGGCCGCCGGATGCGACGGCCGGCTCGAACCGGGGGCGGTTCGCGAGCACGTCGTCGAGCATCGCCTCCAGGGCCGGGACACTCGGGGTAATCAGCCGGACCGGTCCGGCCGCGTCCCGCTTGTCCGGGTGCTGGGCGTGCGGCAGCCACTTCGCCCACTCCCAGCGGGGCCGCAGGTGCTCCGGCACGCAGACGCCGATCCGCAGGTCGTCCGGCGCGTGGAAGACGGCGCTCTGGGCGATCAGGGCCCGGCTGAAGTCGTGGACCGGACCGTCGGCGCCGCGCACGTAGATGTGCGAGAAGTCCCGCAACGCCACCGACACCGGCAGATCAGGCACCACCGAGTACGCGGTGACGAACCGCCGCAGTGCCGTCGCGCAGAGCGGCTCCAACTCGTCCACCGGCCGGCTCTGCGGCGGCACCAGCCGGGTGGCCACCTCCTGCGGGCCGACCGCCACCCGGACCACGGTGAAGTCGGCGTCCCCGCGGCGGCGTTCCCAGATCCGGCCGCTCTCCACGAAGCTCCACAGCGTCTCCGGGTCGGGATTGCGGTAGTGCAGCGCCTCCCGCTGGCGGCGGATCGTGTCGCGGACCTGCGCGCGCAGCAGGGACAGGTGCCGCAGGTACTTCCGGCGCGTCTCGATCATCTCGCGTTTGCCGGGCCCGCCGGTGTTGACCGCCATCATGCCGGCCATGCCGAGGATGGAGACGCCGTACATCGCACCGGCCACATAGGTGATCGCGCCACCGCGGCCGGCACCCATCATCAGGCCCATCGCCGCGGCCCCGGCGCCCATCGGCAGGATCATCAGCATCCGGGTCCAGGCCTTGCCCGCGGGCGGTGGCACCTCGGGCGGCGGTTCCAGCTGCACCTCGCCGGTGGGCATCGGCGGTGCGGGCCGCCGCGGTGCGCGTTTGATGATCGTGACGGTCACTCAGGGCACCCCCATGATGACGGATCGCCGCCCATCCTATTCGCTGCTACGTTGTGTGTGCACTTCGCTGCGGGAGGTGATCATGTGGAGGGTGGGCCGAGTCTCGCTCGGGTGACGATCGCCGCCCCGACCCGCCGGATGGACATCGCACTGCCCGACACGATGCTCGTCGCCGAGCTGATGCCCCACCTGCTCCGGCACGCCGAGGGCGCCCTGGGCGAGCCCGCCGGGCGCGAGGGCGGCTGGGTGCTGCGACGGGCCACCGGGGCACCCCTGGAGCCGTACCGCAATCTCACCAGCCAGGGCGTCCGCGACGGCGAACTGCTGCACCTCAACCCGGCCCGGGAGGACTGGCCCGAGCTGGCGTACGACGACGTGGTCGAGGTGATCGCCGGTGGTGCCCGCCGGGCCGGCCGGTCCTGGAGTCCCGCCGCCACCCGGCACTGCGGCCTGGCCGTCACCGCCGGGGCGCTGCTGCTCGGCGGCGCCGGACTGGCTCTCGAGGGGCCGCCGTGGCGGGTCCCGGCGATCGCCGCCCTGGTCGTCGCGGCGGTCCTCGCGGTCGTCGGCATCCTGCTCTCCCGCGCCTTCGGCGACGCCGGTGCGGGCGCGGTGGTCGCCGCGAGTGGCCTGCCCTACGCGTTCCTCGGCGGTGCCGGCCTGGTCGACGGCCCGCCCGCCCTGCTCCTCGCCTCGGCCTGCCTGCTCGTCGCCGGCGTCGCCGGTCACGTCGGGGTCGCCGGTTCGACCCGTTTCTTCGTCGCCGGTGTCGCCGCCGCCCTGACCGGCCTGCTCACCGGGCTGCTGGCGGTCGCCGGCCTGCCACCGGCCGGCGGTGCGGCCGTGGCGTTGACCGTCGCGATCGGGTTGATTCCGGCGTACCCCGTGGTGGCGACGTGGATCGGCCGGCTGCCCTTCCCCGACCTGCCCGTGCAGGCCGAGGAGATGCTGCGGGACAAACCGGTCCCGTCCCGGTCGGTGGTCTTCGCCGCCGTGGTCCGCTCCGGCGAGGTGCTCACCGGACTGCTGATCTCCGCCGGGCTGTGCAGCGTGGCCGCGACGGCCTACCTGGCCCGGCAGGGCACCGGCGTCGTCGGCATCCTGCTGATCGCCACCGCCATCGTCGCGCTGCTGCTGCGCGCCCGGCTCTTCGCCACCCCGCACCAGCGGGTTCCGCTGCTGGTCGCCGGTTTCCTCGGGCTGGCCGTCCTGATCCTCGGCCTGTTCCGCACCACGTCGGTGCTGTTCGTGCTGGCCGGCGCGGGCCTCACCGCCGCCGTCGCGCTCACCGCCGCCCTGGTGTACAGCCGGCGCCCGCCCTCGCCCTACCTGGGCCGGGCCGCCGACCTGCTCGACGTCACGGCGATCGTCGCGCTGATCCCGCTCGCCTGCGGGGTGGCCGGCCTGTTCGACCGGGTCCGCGACCTGTTCGCCTCGATCGGCGGGTGACCGCCCGGTGACGTCGCGCCGCGACCAGATGCAGTCCTACCAGTTCATGAACCAGCGGGTCATCTCGGCGTTCATCATGCGCGAGACCGATCCGGCCCAGTCACCGCTGCGCCGTGGCGTGGGCGCGCTGTTCGCCGGCATCATGGTCGCCGTCCTGGTCGCCGCCGGTTTCGGCATCTACGGCGTGCTCACCCGTTCCGGCACGGACGCGTGGAAGGCGGACGGCTCGGTCGTCGTCGAACGCGAGACCGGTGCCAGCTTCGCCGTCATCGGCGGACGGCTCACCCCCGCCCTCAACCTGGCCTCGGCGAAACTCGCCGCAGGCAAGGCCGATCCGGCGGTGTTCCGCGTCTCGGCCAAGGAATTGGAGGACGCCCCGCGCGACGCCACCATCGGCATCGCCGGTGCGCCCGGTTCCCTGCCCGGTCCGGGCCGACAGGTCGGTCTGCCGTGGACGATGTGTGCACTCGCGTTCGGTGACGCCCCCGAGTCGGCGCTGTTCGTGGGCGACACCGGCCCGGTCGGCGATGCGTTGGAAGAACAATCTCTGGCCGTGACCGTTGGCGATCAGAAATACATGATCTGGCGGGGCCGCCGGCATCTGCTGATCGGCGCCGCCACGGCCCGGATTCTGTTCAACGAATCAACCCCGATCCGGGTGGACCCCACCTGGCTCAACACCCTGCCCACCGGATCGGACATCGGTCCGCTGCCAGTCGGCAATGCCGGCCGGAGATCCGCGGCCGCCTCGCGCTTCACCAACGGCGACGTGCTCTTCACCGAAACCGGCAACGGCCGCCAGTACTACCTGGTCAAAAATGCAGGCCTGCTTCCGATCAGCGATCTGCAGCAGCGGGTACAACTGGCGCCCACCAGGGACGAGGCTCAAAAGATCGCGGTGGGCGACGTGTCCGACGTGTTGCCGGCCGACGGCTCCCCCGCTTCGGGTCCCGCCACCGTCCCGCAGCTCCTCGAGAACGCCGGTGGTTCGGTGTGCGCAACGACTTCCACGCCCGAGAAGCCGCCGAAGGTGACGGTGGACGTTCCCGAGTCGGCCTACGCAGCGGCGATCAGCACTGGCGGCGGGCCGGGAACCGCCGATCGCGTCCAGGTTCCGGCGGGCAGGTTCGCGCTGGCCCGCGCCTCCGGTGGCCTGTTCCTGATCACTGATCTGGGCCTGCGGCATCCGGTGCCGTCCGCCGACGACCTGCGGTTCCTGGGTTACTCCGCCGACAACGCGACCGAGGTGCCGTCGGCCCTGCTCAACACACTTCCCGCCGGTGTCACGCTGACTTCCGCACAAGCCCGGAAGAGGGCGCCCCAGGAAAATTGACGGGCCGTTTCGAGGGTACGGCTACCCCGCTCGCCCGTGGGCTACCGCGTCGTTCCGGCGGCCGTGTCCAGGAGCATCACCGGGGGCCCGGGCTCCAACGGTTCCGACGGCGCCTCGAGCGGCGCGGTCAGCGCGGGACGCCACCGGCTGGCCCGGCTACGGCGTACCGCCGCGGCCCCGAGCAGCACCGCTCCCACAAGCGCCAGCGCCACCCCGCTGCCGGCCAGCGCGACGTTCCGGGCCCGTACCTGCGCAGCCGTGTCCGGCACTTCCGGCGCCGACACCGGCGACGGCGCCTGGCCTTTGCCGGCCTCCACCAGACCGGTCACCGCGGCCACCGGATCCACCACGCCCAGGCCGAATCCTCTGGTCGCGGGGGCAGCGGAGGCCGTCGCGATCAGCTGCCGGCGTACGCCCTCCGCGCGTAGCCCGGGGCGCCGATCACGGACCAGAGCGGCCGCCGCACCAACAAAACCGGCCGCCACCCCGGTGCTGCTGACCTCCACCAGTCCGCCACCGGTCTGTGTGGTCGGTACCTGGATTCCCGGCGCCACCAGATCCACCGACCGGCCCTGGAGGCCGGGCACCGCGCCGAACTGATCGACGACGCCGACCCCGATGACCTCGTCGTAGGCAGCCGGAAAAGACTGCTGCCCGGCGTCGGCCTCGTCGCGCGGGACCTCGACCGCGCTGATCACCACGACATTCGCGTCGACCGCGGCCCGTACCGCATCCGCGAGACTCTCGTCATCCCGGATCGCCGGCGCAGCCACCACGACCACACGAGCGCCCCGCTGGACCGCCGCCGTGATACCCCGGGCGATCGCGGCCGGCCCGGGGTTCGGGTTCCCGGCCGGATCATCCACCACAGTACGCACCGGCACGATCTCCACGCCCGGAGCGAGATCTGTGATCACGCCGGCGACCTGCGTCCCGCTCCCGGTGCAGTCCTGTCCGATCGGAGTCACCGCGCCTGCCACGTCCACGCCCGCCCTCACCTTGCCGTCGAGCAGCGGATGACCGGCGTCCACCCCGGTGGACAGCACCGCCACCTTGACGTTACTTCCGTCCGCGACCGGCTCGAGTGCCTCGGCGCCGAGCGCGAGCCGCGGCCAGAACGCGTCGATCTTCGCCTCGCCCGGTTCCGCGCAGTTCTGCCCCGGGGCCGCCGACGCGCCCGGGGCGATGCCCAGAGCGCCGACGACCGCGGCGACGGCGATGGCCATGGACCGGCCACCGATGCGGGTCCGGCGGCCGGTCATCGCAGTGGTGTCCATGTCACATGGACGACGCGATCTGGGCGTCCACCTGCTGCATCCGGTCCGCCGAGGCGCCCAGTTTGACGCCGACCGCGGCCAGCGCCGTCTTGATCTCGGTGGCGCCCTGGTTCCACTTCTGCCGGGCCTCGTCGCAGGCGGTGCCGGCCGCGCCGGTCCAGTCCTGGGCGAACAGTGCGGTGAACGCGGCGTACAGGTCGTTGAGGTCGCTGTCCATCCGGCCCTGGAAGGTGTTGATCGACGCCGAGACGTCGGCGATCTGCCCGAAGTTGTAGGTGATGTTCATGTCGGTTCTCCTCGAGTCGAGTCAGCCGCGGAGGATGCCGGCGACGGAACCGTCGACGACTCCGGCGGTACGGATGGACTGGGCGGCTTCCTCGTCGTTCACGCCGTACTGCGTCGACGCGGACGACATCTTGGCGCCGAGCTCGCTCAACGCGCTCATGATCTTCGCGAGGCCGTCGTTGAGCTGTCCCGACACGTCCTGCAGGGCGTTGTTCGCGGTGCCCTGGAAACCGGCGCCGCTGAGTCCCTGGATCTGTCCGAGCAGCTGCCGCATCCCCTGCGAGATGTTCTGCCCGGTGTCGTCGCAACGCTGCGCCATCGCGGTGAGCTGCTCCTGAGTGGCATGGACCTGACCCATGCCCGCGGTTCCTGCCACGGTCCTACTCCCCGGTTCTCGTTCGGCGCGCAACGGTGGTGGCGCCGAGTGGTCTATGCCGGGTCGTACACCCACCGTGTCCGAACGGTTCGAACCAGTCACCAAGATTTCGTGTACACCCCGGCGAAGGACCGAACACGGGAGGCGTGATGGAGGCGAACCCTTACGCGGAACAGACCGCGGCGAACACGAGCGCGGGCTGGCTCGGCGACGGCCCCACGGTCGACGTCGACCTGGACGGCCTCCGCGAGTACGCCCTCCGGATAGCCGAGCAACGGAACTTCCTCGAATCCCGGGCCGACGACCTGCAGGTGCTGGCGGGGTATCCGGCGGAAGCCTTCGCCGGCGATCTCCTCCTGGGCGAGGTGGCAACGATCCGGACCACCTTGGAAGCCAACGCTCGGGAGATGGCGGTCTATCTCGATGCACTTCGGTTGGCGCTCGGTGACATCAGCGTCGTCGCGTCGAGGATCGCCGACATCTTCCAGGACACCGATGCGACCTCTGCGGCGTCGATCAACGACGTGTCGTCCGCGTTCGCCACACCGCTTCCCGGCACTACGACGGAAACGGGGAAACCCGAGTTCGGCGACGGCGTCTACCGGCCCGACCCGAACGCCCCCGGCTCCAACAACCAGATCGTCCAGGTGGCCACCGGACCGAACGGTGAACACCTCCAGCTGAAGACCCTCAGCGTGCCGGGCAGCCCGGTGGTCACCACCGAAACGGTCCACGGCACGAACGGCGTACTCCTCTCGACCTCGACCACCCTGACCTCGACCCGGACCGACGGCCCGGTCGAGACCATCACCCAGGAGAAGTACGACGGTGACGGCGCGCTGGTCAGCAAGATCGAGACCCGGACGACCCACGTCGGCGACGAGGTCGTCGCACGGCAGGTCGAGTCGGTCGACGGGAAGGGCCGGACCACCGAACTGACCACCGAGAACCTCGACCCCGGCACCAAGGAGAACACCGTGGTCACGCTCCGCCCCGGCGAAAGCGGACTGTTGGAGGAGACGAACCGGATAGTCGTCGGCCCGCGCACCGCCGGACCGTCCCCGCTGGGAGGCTGACCATGGGCGAATACTGGGGTGCCGTCATCGGCCCGAGCGACCTCTACGACCGAGACGGCCAACTCAAGCGCTACTTCACCGCCCCGGTGCCCTCGGGAAACACCCACACCGGTGCGGCCGGGCCCGGCAACCCTCTCGACCTGGCGGGCGTCGCCGCGAGGATCCGGAACATGCACCCGGAGTCGATGGCGGCACTCGCCGACCAATGGTCGAACGCGGTGACACTGCTGACGAACGCCCGCCACCTCCTGGTGCAACAGAGCACCGTGCTGCAGGACGAGCACTGGCGATCGTCAGCGGCCCGCGACGCGTTCCTGAAACAGGGGCCGGGCCGGACCCTCACCTTCCTGGACGCCTGGATCGACGGCGCCCAGCAGAACGTGACCGCACTCCGGCATCTGGTCTCGATCACCGACAGCGCGCGGGCCGAAGTGGACAACCTGGTGCGAAACTACCAGGCGGAGGCCGCCAGGATCCCGGCTCTCGCCATCGCCCAGACCGCCCATCTGGTCTACGGGAACGACCTCGAGCTCCAGACGGCGAAGACGCTGAAGGGCGGCGCCCTCCAGGCCGAACTCGACCACCGGTACAACCACGAGGCCCAACAGCTGGCCGCGCGATACGGCCAGGAGATCTACCCGTACATCTTCCGGGTGTCGAGTGGTCTCGGGCCGCAGTACAAACCACCGCTCTCCCCCTTGAAGCTCTCCGACTGGCGCTTCGTCGGCACACCGCAGTTCACTGATCCCCACCCTTTCCGGTCGCACGGGTTCATGTCGGTGAGCAACGAGGCCACGGCATCCGGGGGTTCGCCCCAGGGACTGGCGCCGCCGTCGGCGGTTCCGCCCGGCTCATCCGCGCCGGGCGTCGTCCCGCCGGGCGTCGTGGTGCCCGGCGGTAAGGCACCCGGGACGCTGCCGCCCGGGATTCGGCCGCCGGGGACGGTACCGCCGAGCATTCTTCCGCCGGGTGGGGCCGGGCGGTTGCCGGGGGCCGTACCGCCGCCGGGACAGGCGTTTCCGCCGCGGGGCACGCTGCCGCCCGGTGGCACCGTGCCCGGGCCGGGGACGCTGCCGCCCGGCGGAACTGTGCCGGGACCGGGAACGCTGCCGCCTGGCGGGACCGTGCCGGGACCGGGAACGGTGCCGTCGCCCGGGACGCCGCCGCCAGGCGCCGTGCCGGGGACGATTTCGCCGCCGGCGTCCACGCCGATCGGGACGATTCCGCCGGGGACCACCACGCTGCCGCCGCCATTGTTCCGGCCTCGGCAGCCGGGGCAGATCGGCCGGTTCGGTGCGGACGCCACGCAGCAGCCGGGATCAGAGGCGCCGCCCGGCCGGGCGCTGCGGGCGCCGGGAGTGCCGGTCGAAACGGGTGGGGCTGCGATCCGGCCCTCGCTCTCGGGGCCGGGGCAGATCTACGTACCGCCGTCCACAACGGCCGGCCCCCGCCTGCAACCGGGCGTCACGGGGCCTGTCGTGGGCGGTCCCGGGCTTGTCAGGCCAGGTGCCGGAGAAGTAGGAACCGCCGGATCAAGGGCTGCGGGAGTGAGCCCCGGGCCGGGTGGGGGGCAGGCGCCGAGGCAGCCGGCCACTGGAGTGGGCGGGGACGGTCCTCTACGCGTACCCGAGAAGGGGCCGGACCGGACCGCCTCGCCGGAGGTTTCCCCACCACGGGCCGCGCCGCCTTCACCGGAAACGGCGCGGGGAGCGTGGTCGGACCTCTACCGCTCGGAGCAGGGGCGGAACCAGGCCGGGCCGGCGATCATCGGGGCACCGTCGCGGGAGACCGGTGCGGTGGGCCCGCAGGGGCTTCGGAGTCCGGCCTCCGGGCGGGCCGGCAGTCCGGCGGAGCCGTCTCGGCCCGGCGCTGTTCCGGCTGAGCTGGGAAGACGGCGCACCGTGGGCAGGGCAGCAGATCCACACGAAGAGACATTCGGGGTACGGACGCCGGGCGGTGGCGTGATCAGCGGGCGGCCGGCCCAGGACGACGAGGAGGAACCTGGCGGGCGAATGTTCCGGCGGGACTGATCAGCGCGGTCCGGGTGCCTGTCTCGTGCGAGTGACCAGGGAGTCGATCGCGCGGTCGTGCAGGCCCCGTCCGTCCCCGTCCATGATCATGGCAGGGATGAAGAGGCCGAGCAGGACCGCGCGGATCAGCGCCCGGTAGAGGCCGAGCACCCCACCGTCGGGAATCGAGACGCAGCGGATGCGGAACAGGCGCATGCCGACGGTCTGACCGAAAAGGCCGATGAAGAAGGTGTTGGTGAGAACCAGCACGAGGACCACCAGCCACGGCTGCTCCATCGGGCTCACGAAGAGGCCGCCGACGAGCTGGCACAGCAACCAGTCGATCAGCAGAGCACCCAGCCGGGGTCCGAAACCGGCCGGCTCCAGACCCGTTCCGCTCACATCGGCCCTGCGTACCTCGTTGCTGGAAGGCGCCACGGCGGCCAAGCCTACGCGATAGGATCTTGATGATCAGCTCGTGTCGGCGACGTAACACGCCTTAACACGACAGAAACAATAGGGATACGCCGGGGCAACCGCGGGCCCATAACGTCGCGACCAGCCTTGCCCAGTGGTGGTTCAGGCCGCCCGCGGTATCGGAAAACTGCGCCAGGAGGACGTGTGTTCGCCAATCCCGAGGAACTCCTGCGATACCTCAAAGACGAGGACGTCAAGTTCGTCGACGTACGTTTTTGTGACCTTCCCGGCGTGATGCAGCACTTCAACACGCCGACGGAATCGTTCGACGAATCCATCGTGACCGACGGCCTCGCCTTCGACGGATCCTCGATCCGCGGTTTCCAGGCCATCCACGAGTCCGACATGCTCCTCCTGCCGGACGTCACCACCGCCTTCATCGATCCCTTCCGGATCCAGAAGACGCTGGCCCTCAACTTCTTCATCCACGACCCGTTCACCCGTGAGGCCTACTCGCGGGACCCGCGCAACGTGGCCAAGAAGGCCGAGGCGTACCTCGCCTCCAGCGGCATCGCCGACACCGCCTTCTTCGGCGCCGAGGCCGAGTTCTACATCTTCGACTCGATCCGGCACGAGACCTCCGCCCACCAGGCCTACTACTACATCGACTCGATCGAGGGCGCCTGGAACTCCGGCCGTGAGGAGGAGGGCGGCAACCGCGGCTACAAGACCGCGTACAAGGGCGGCTACTTCCCCGTGTCGCCGGTCGACCACTACTCCGACCTGCGCGACGCCATGGTGCGCCGCCTCATCGACGTGGGCTTCACCGTCGAGCGCTCGCACCACGAGGTCGGCACCGCCGGCCAGGCCGAGATCAACTACAAGTTCTCGACCCTGCTGCACGCCGGCGACCAGATGCAGTTGTTCAAGTACATCATCAAGAACACCGCGTGGGAGCACGGCAAGACCGTGACCTTCATGCCCAAGCCGCTGTTCGGCGACAACGGCTCCGGCATGCACACCCACCAGAGCCTGTGGCTGGGCGGCGAGCCGCTGTTCTACGACGAGACCGGCTACGCGGGCCTGTCCGACATGGCCCGCTGGTACATCGGCGGCCTCCTCCAGCACGCGCCGTCGCTGCTCGCCTTCACCAACCCGACGGTCAACTCGTACCGGCGCCTGGTGCCCGGCTACGAGGCCCCGGTCAACCTGGTCTACTCGCAGCGCAACCGCTCCGCCTGCACCCGCATCCCGGTGACCGGCAGCAACCCGAAGGCCAAGCGCGTCGAGTTCCGCGTCCCGGACCCGTCGAGCAACCCGTACCTGTCGTTCTCGGCCCAGATGATGGCCGGCCTCGACGGCATCAAGAACAAGATCGAGCCGCCGGCCCCGATCGACAAGGACCTCTACGACCTGCCGCCCGAGGAGTGGGGCAACGTCAAGCAGGTCCCGGGTTCCCTCGACGCCGTGCTCAACTCCCTCGAGGCGGACAACGACTTCCTCACCGCGGGCGGCGTCTTCACCGACGACCTGATCTCCACGTGGATCGACTACAAGCGTTCCAACGAGATCGACCCGGTGCGGCTGCGCCCGACCCCGCACGAGTTCGAGATGTATTACAACGTCTGATCTCGCTGCCTGAACGCTGAGAGCGGCGGTCACGCCCGGCCCGATCCGGCCGGCGTGGCCGCCGTTCGTCATGGTGCCGAGATGTCGGGCGGCCGCACATCCGGCCACCGACCAAGCCATCACCATCGGTCGATGCATTCCGGCCTGCCGCATGTGCCGCCGCGGGTCTACATTCGACGCTACGGGGCCGAGCGCGGATGGTGACGGCGTGGCTGGACGGGGAGCACCGCGACGGGTGTTCCTGTCGCATGCGGGCGAGCTTCGACGACTCCCCCAGCCGAGATCTTTCGTGGCGGCCGCCGAGGACGCGGTCAAGCGGGCCGGTGATGCCGTCGTCGACATGCACTATCTCGCGGCCACGGACACGCCGCCGAGCCAGGTGTGCCGGGACGCGGTCGCCGAAGCCGACGTGTACGTGCTGATCGCCGGGTTCCGATACGGGTCGCCGGTGCGTGAGCGCCCCGAGTTGTCGTACACCGAGCTGGAGTTCGAAACGGCCACCGAACTGGGCAAGCCGCGGCTGGTGTTCCTGCTCGGCGACGACGTGAGCGGCACCCGGGAGTTGCTGAACGATCTGACGCACGGCCGTCGGCAGGAGGCGTTCCGGACCCGGTTGCCGGACAGCGGTGTCACGGTGACCACCGTGTCCTCGCCAGCCGAGTTGGAGACCGCGCTGTTGCAGGCGCTGACCGGGTTGCGGCGGCCGGAGAAAGCCGGCCGGGTGTGGAACATTCCGCCGCCGAGCACCCTGTTCACCGGCCGGGAGGAGATGCTGGACCGGCTGGAGCAGAACCGGCCGGTGGTGGTGCAGGCCGTGCACGGGATGGGCGGGGTGGGCAAGACGCAGCTGGCGTTGCAGTTCGCGGACAGGCACGCGGACCGGTTCGACATCGGCTGGTGGGTGGACGCGGAGACACCCGAGCGAATCCCGGAGCAGCTGGCCGGTCTGGCCCGGGCACTGGGGCTGGTGCAGGCCGGCGACCCGGTGGAGATCGTGCTGACCCGGTTGTACGGCCTGCTGGCCCGACGCCGACGGTGGCTGCTGGTGTTCGACAACGCCGAGAGCCCACAGGCATTGGACCGGTTTCTGCCAGGAGCGGGGCAGCCGGGCGGCCAGGTGGTCATCACGTCGCGGCATTCCGGCTGGGCGGGCCGGGCAGAGCCGGTGGAGGTGGACGTGTTCGCCCGGGAGGAGTCGGTACGCCTGTTGCGCCGCCGGGTTCCGGCACTGCGGGCCGACGAGGCAGATCGGGTGGCGGAGGCACTCGGTGATCTACCGCTGGCGATCGATCAGGCCGCCGCTTTCCTGTCCGACACGGCGTTGCCGGTGGCGGAATATCTGCGGCTGGTCACCGAGCGAGGCAGTGATGTCCTGGAACGCCAGTTCGGTGGCCGCTATCCAGCGACGGTGGCCGGGGCGTGGCAGGTGGCTTTCGACCGGCTGACCGCCGACGATCCGGCGGCGGCCCAGCTGCTGACGGTGCTGGCGTGGCTGGCACCGGAGCCGGTTCCCCGGACGGTGCTGATCGCCGGGCCGGCGGAGCTGCCTGAGCCGTTGCAGGCGGTGGCCGCCGACGAGTTGCGGCTGGCGGTGACGCTGGCGTCGCTGCGGCAGCACAGCCTGCTCCGGATGGACGCCGACAGTGTGGTGCTGCACCGGATTCCCGCCCTGCTGATCCGGGACCGCAGCGAGGACAAGGCGCAGCATGCCGCGGTGGCAGTGCGGCTGATGGCTCGCGCCGCGCCCGAGGATCCGTGGGAGAACCCGCCGGTCTGGCCGCGGTGGCAACGTCTGCTGCCGCACATCCTGGCCGCCGTGGACGTGCGGCGTCCCGCCGAGGACCCGGTGACGGTGGCCTGGCTGCTCGACCGGGCAGCCACCTACATTCACGTCCGCGGTGAGCCCAGGGCTGCGACCGGGCTGTTCGAACGGGCTTTCGGGCTCTATCGGTCCGAGCTGGGAGCCGATGACCCGCAGACGTTGAACGCGGCCGGCAATCTGGCCGTCAACCTGTCCGCGGTGGGCCGGGCCGACCAGGCGCGGAGGCTCGACGAGGACACCCTCGAGCGCAAGCGCCGGTTGCTCGGCATGGATCATCCCGACACGCTGACCGCGGCCAGTAATCTCGCATTCGTACTGGCCGCGGCGGGTGAGCACGACCGTGCCCGGGACCTGGACGAGGACACCTACGAGCGACGCCGCCGAGTGCTCGGCGACGACCATCCGGCGACCCTCTTCTCGGCCAACAACTTCGCGGTGGTGCTGGCCGCGGTGGGCGAGCACGACCGTGCCCGGGAGCTGAACGAGGACACCTACCAGCGGCGCCGCCGGCTGTTCGGCGCCGACCATCCGAGTACCCTGCTGTCGGCGACCGACCTGGCCGAGGATCTGACCGCGGCCGGTGACCACGAGCGGGCGCGGGACCTCCTCGAGGACACCCTGGAGCGCCGGCGGCGGGTGCTGGGCGACGACCATCCGGACACCCGGGAGTCGGCCGACCGGCTGGCCGCCGCGCGGCGTACCCCCTAATTCGCGGTGTCCTTCTCGCGGAGGGCGGCCTCGACGGCCTCGCGCACGCGCTCGTCCTCGCGCTGCTTGCGCTGGGTGCGGCGGCGCCGGGTCAGGGCCACACCGGCGATCAGAAGGCCGACGAGTACGAGCAGGAGCACGGTGAGCGTCCACGGGAGCGCCCACACGCGTGCCGTGGCGCTGACCGGTTCGAGGGAGGTCGTCGATCCGGAGGCGTCGGTGAGCAGCGGCGTCAGGGTTACCGTGCCGGCCAGCAGGACCGCCGGGGAGACGTCCTTGATCGGCACGGTGACCTGCCACGACTCGCCGGGCAGGAGTTCCGGCGGGGCGGTGATGCCGGTCGCCTCGGTGCGCAGCCAGCCGAACGGCCCGCTGATCGCGACGGCCTGGTCGGCGGTCTGCACCGCGTTGCCGGTGTTGTGAATCGTGTACGAGACGGTGGCCGTCCCCGCGCCGAACGGGTCGGCGACACCCTCGTAGCCGACGTCGAGGTCCTCGATCGCCAGGGCCGGCGCGAGCTCGCCGGCGACGCGCAGCTTGACCCGGATGCCGAGGCGGCGCTCCACGTTGACGTTCGACGACTGGTCGGCGGCGGTCAGCGAGGTGACGATCCCGCCGACGTGGTCGCCCGGGGTGGCGTTGTCCGGGACCGCGATGCTGAACGGCACCTCGACCACCTTGCCGGGCGCCACGGTCACCTCGGTGGTCGTGGCCCGGAGCCAGGCGCCGATGCCTGTCGACTGCTGGTCGCCGGTGAGCAGGTCGAGCTGGCCCGCGCCGGTGGTGTAGCCGTCGGCGGCGTACACCGAGAGTCTGACCGCTTCCCTGCCCTTGTTGGCGACGACCATCGCGTCGGTGGTCGTGGTGCCGGGGCTGACGTCGTAGCTGTAGCTCGACCGGGTCGCGCCGAAGTCGTTGGAGGCGGTCCGCACCGTCCAGGTGACGTCACCCTCAGCGGCCTGCGCGGGGACCGGCACGGAAATGATCACTAAAGCGGCCAGCAGAGCGGCGGCGGTCTTCATGCAGGGGACTCCTAGAGAAGGTGGGCGGGCGCGGAGTGCGCCCGCCCACCGGGGTGCGATCAGCTGCTCAGCGCGGTGATCGTCAGAGTGGTGCGGTAGTTGCCCTTCTCGACCTCGCCCGGGATCTTCAGATCCAGGTCGGCGCCGAGGACGGCCGAGCCACGGGCGTGTCCCTGCTCCGCGTAACCGAGGCCACGGGAGATCGAGAGGCCCTTGCCGTCGTCGTCGTAGCCGGAGGCGACCGAGGTTCCGGCCTTGGCGCCGGCACCGGCGGTGGCGAGGTACGGACCCCAGCCCAGGTACGAGCCGGAGAACTTCTTGTCGGCGTCGACGAAGTCGCCCACGCTCGCCGAGATCGACCACGGCGAGAGGGAACGGCGGCTGTCCGACACCTTGATCGGGTTGATCTTGCCTGCGGCGGCGAAGTACTCGCCCTCCGTCTCGACCGCGGTACCGAGGTCGACCAGGCCGTTGTGGCCGTCGATGGTCCAGCCGAACTCACCCGGGGCGGCCGTCGGGACGGCGACCTGGATGTCCTGGCTGTCACCGTGGTACGGGCGGACCGTCACCTTGTCGACGACCGACCCGACCGGCTGGCCGGCGGTGGTGTTGTCGCACCAGCTGCCGCCCTCGACGGAGGCGTTCGGGGCGGCGCAGGTGCCACTCCGGACGTTCTCCACGACCAGCTTGTCGCTGCGGACCCCGACCTTGATGTAGGAGCGGACGTGCTCCTGGTTCTGGACCGAGTTGTACCAGTAGTTCTCCGGCTTGAGCGGGTCGGCGCCGTTGCCCGCGCCGCTGGTGCCGCTGTTGTCCGGGGTGGTGATGTCGTAGTACTTCGAGCCGGAGGC
This sequence comes from Actinoplanes rectilineatus, assembly GCF_000962825.1. Taxonomy (GTDB): domain Bacteria; phylum Actinomycetota; class Actinomycetes; order Mycobacteriales; family Micromonosporaceae; genus Actinoplanes; species Actinoplanes rectilineatus. The sequence goes on along the minus strand of NZ_JZKF01000025.1, from coordinate 103,190 downwards.
CGAGTTCGAGGTGACGTACAGGACGCCACCGGGACCGGCGAACACCTCTTCGGCGCCCGGCTGCTCGGCCGCGTTCGCCTTCGCACCGTTCTTGATCAGGTAGCTGCGGGTGTAGACGTGGTCGTGGCCCTGCAGCACCAGGTCGACACCGAGCTCCGAGAAGGTGGTCGGGAAGTCCACCCGGCGGACCTTGTTGTCGCTGTCCTTGGCGTGCGCCGCGGCGGAGTAGATCGAGTGGTGGTAGACCAGGACGGTCCACTTCGCCTCGGCGCCGTGCTGCTTGATCGTGTCGGTCACGTACTTGACGTGCGCCGCGTCACCGCCGCCGCCCTGCGAGGTGGCGTAGGAGTTGCTGTTCAGGTCGATGAACAGGGTGTCCTTGTAGATGTACCAGTAGTTGCCGCCCGAGGTGTTGGACGACGGGGTGCCGTTGGCGTAGTAGGCGCCCGAGCGGTCCGTGTTCGGGGTGAACAGGTGCTGCTCGTACGCCTTGCCGCCGACGTCGTGGTTGCCGATGGTGGCCACCCACGGGTACTGCCGCAGCTTGTCGGACGCCAGGAAGGCGTTCCACTGCGACTCGGTGTTGGCGGTCTCCACCTGGTCGCCGCCGGACACCAGCAGTTCGGCGTCCGGGTTGGCGGCCAGCGAGACGTCCAGGGTGTCGGTCCAGCCGGCCTGGTCCTTGGCGACGTTGCCGGAGGCGCCGATCTGGGGGTCACCGTAGAACAGGAAGTCGTAGTCGCCTTCGAAGTCCTGCGTCTTGAACGTGTACGCCGGCGACCAGTTGCCCTCCGAGCCCACCCGGTAGGAGTACGCGGTGTGCTCGGCGAGCCCGGTGATCGTGGCGTGCCGGTTGTATCCGCCGCTGGTCGCGATGTTCGCCGACCCGAGGGCCGCGAACGTCTGCGCGCTCGCCGGGAACTCGCCGCCGACCACCGAGGCGGCCGGGGCGAGCTGGACCGACTGGGTGGTGTCCGCCGAGGAGTACCAGGTCACGATGCGCTGGGTCTCGGTGGCACCGACGCCGAGGATGACGGCGCTCAGCGTGGCGGGGTCGGCGGCGTAGGCGGGTGCGCCCAGTCCGCCGAAGGCCACCGCCAGCCCGAGGGCCGCCGCCGCGGCGCCCTTGGCCACCCGGTTGCGGGTGAGGTGCGTTCTCATCGGTGTCCGTTCCGTAGATGAGAGAAATCGCTTCCCATGGGGAAAGGTGCGGAAGCGGAGATCAAGCTCGTCGTACTCGATGAACCGGACATGAACCAGATCAAGATCATTGATGGCGTACGCCGGAAGCTCTCCGCCTTCTCAACAGCAAGACCATCGTGGACACCGCGATGAGCAGCACGATGACGGCCGCGGTGACGACGAGCACAGGAGTGCCGCCGAGGGTCAGAACGGGCGTCCCGGCGTTCAGGACGGCGCTGCCCCGCTCCCCCGCCAGGTCGTAGGTGACCTTCGTGGTGGTGTCCCGCACGTACTCCTCCGACTCCGGGAACAGCCCGCTCCGCACCTCGTGACCACCGTCGACGGGGCAGGTCCAGTCCAGCGTCAGAGTCGTGTAGGGGACGTTCTCCTGCGTACCCATGCGGAAGCCACCGACCGGGACCGGGACGCAGGCCTCGCCGCCCGCGGTGATGGTGAAACGGTCGGTCACATAACCGACCGCCGCCGTGGCGTGCGCGTCCAGCGCCGCCGCCTGCGCCTGCTCGTCGCCGGCCTCGAACGCCGCGGTGCCCTCCTGGAAGAGGCCGTCGTCCTTGCCGTAGTCGGCGGCCGACACGACGAACAGGTCGTACTCCAACTCCAGCTCGGTACGGACGTGACCGTCGTCCGCGCCGGAGACGTCCGCGTAGACGGTCGAGGTGAAGCCGTGGGCGAGGGCCGGGCCGGCACCGATTCCGATCAGGACGGCGGCGACCAGCGGGACGAGCAGGCGGTGCGGTGACATGCGAAGGCACGTTGCACCCCACGGGTTAACAAGATCCGGATGTCCGGCGAACCGCTGGCGACAACTCCCTGCCGGCCCTGGACCCGGGCCCGAAAACGTGTAGGAAGGGGACCGTGCACCGCCTCCTCCGGACCGTCGTCGCCGTCGCCTTCCTCGTCGCCGTCGCCGCCTGCGCCGACCCCGATGACTGGTCCCGGTCACGTCCCGTCCCGGCACCGGCCGGTGTCCTCGGCGCCGGCTTCACCGACCCCGCCACGCCACCCACCCCGGAGGCGGTCATCACGCCCAGCCCGGGATCGTGGTCGTCGGTCCGGCCCGCCGAGGGATACCGGGTGGTGCTGCTCACGGCCGGCGAGGACGCCCCCACCAGGGCGCTGGTCACCGCGGTGACCGACTGGGCCGCCGCCGAGGAGGTCTCGCTGAAGACCGTCACCGCCGACGTGACGAAACCCGTCGACGCGATCGTCGCGGCCATGCAGATGCGCCCCGACCTGATCGTCAGCGCCGGCAACGATTTGATCGACCCGCTCGCCCTGGTCAGCCCCAACCATCTCGACCAGCAGTTCCTCATCGTCGGCGCGGAGATCGCCGAACCCACGCACAACGTGACCGCGGTCGACTGGACCGGTGCCTCGTTCCGCGGCGAGGGCCTCGGCGCGGCGTCCGCGTTCGACCCGGCGTCGTTCACCGGGGAACGCTGCGCGGCCGCGATCCGGGCCGGGGTGGCCGCCGTCCTGCACGACGTCACCGGAATCGTCCTCTGGCTCGATCAGTTCTGAGCTCTATATTGGGACCCCTCTCATCGAAGGGGTTCCCGTGGGCCGCAAGCTTGTTGTCGTCTTCGCGGCGCTGCTGATCACCGTCGCGGGGTGCACGCCGACCGCCACCCGGTCGGCGCCGGCGGCGTCCCCGTCAGCGCCGCTGCCCTTCACCTCGTTCTCGGCCTCACCGTCGCCGTCGCCGTCGCCGTCGCAGCCCGGCGTCGACCAGCAGACTCTGCGGTACTTCTTCGAGGTGGCACTGGGCGGCGAGTACGGCGACAAGTTCTCCGTCGCCACCATGTGGACCCAGCCGGTCGTCACCGTCCGGGTCAACGGCAAGCCGACCGCCGCGGCCCGCGACTGCCTCGACACGGTGATCGCCGACTTCAACGCGCTGACCGCCACCACCGACCTGAAGCTCGTCGACGAGCCCGCCGACCTCGAGATGCACTTCGTGCCGCTGTCCAAGTTCGCATCCATCGAGAAGAACTACGTCAAGGGCAACGACGGCTTCATCTACGTGTACTGGTCGGATTCGCACGCCATCACCGAGGGGACCGTGCTGATCCGCTCCACCGGCATCCCCGAACGGATCCGCTGCCACCTGATCCGCGAGGAGCTGACCCAGGGGATGGGCCTGCTCCGCGACTCCGACCGCTATCCGGGCAGTGTCTTCTACGGCGGATACGAACCCGCGCCCACCGGATATTCGGCCATGGACAAGCGGCTCATCAGGCTGCTGTACAGCGGCGCGATCCGGCCCGGCGACGACAGGGACACCGTCACCGCCGCCGTCCGCGTTCAGAGATGATCCCGCTTCCGGCCCGCCGGAATCCGTGATCCGGGCGACCGGCATGCCGACGACGACGGCCGTCGCCTCCGACCGCGTCACCGCCTCCGATCAGGCAGACTTGGCGATCATGAACGGTATGACCGTGCTGCCCGGCACACCCGGCCTCACCCCGGCCGACGTCGCCCACGTACTGGTCCCCGGGCACGGCCGGAACGCCGACGCGACCGGCCTGACCCCGGGCGGCGCCGACCGGTGCCGGGCCGCCGCGGCCCTGGAGGTCCCGGGTGTGATCGTCTGCTCCGGCTACAAATCACCGATCGACGACAAGGGCGCCCCCTGGACCCACCAGGACGAGACCTTCCAGGGCGTGCCGGAAGCTGATCTGATGCGGTCATGGCTGCTCGAGGCGGGCGTCCCGGACACCCGGATCCGAGTGGAGCGGCACTCGGTCGACACCGTGACGAACCTGCTGCGCGCCGACCACGAGGGCCACTTCGGCGACGGCCGGCCGGTGGCGATCGTCGCCCAGCAGGGCCACCTGCGCCGCATCCTGGCCATCGCACCCCGCCTGCTGCGCCGCCCCTACCTGGGCGTGGTCGTCCCCGGCGGCGACACCCGCGAGAACCCGTTGGCGAAACCGGTCAGCCGGTGGATCAGCTCGGGCCTCCCCCGCGACCCGGCCGCCGCGATCGGCACCGCCACCCGCAGGGCCGAACTTCTCTGGGGTACGGCCCGAGCCCTCGGCCGACGCCGCTACTACTGAGCAGGCGGTCAGTCGCCCTTCAGCGACCAGTCGGCGTCCCCGTCCTTGACCGTGGAGTCGCTGAACGTGGCGGTGTTGGAGACCGGCCAGAATCCGCCCGGGAAGGACGCCGGGTCCACCGCCTCGCCGTGCAGCATGACCATCGCGGTGGCCTGAGCCCCTAGAAAAGCGGTCAGGGTACCCACCCCGGCCCAGATCGCCGCGGTGTTGACAGCCGCCTCCTCCAGCATGATTCCCAGTCCGACCCAGGAGAAGGCGATGCTGCCGAGCGCCCCGATGACGAAGACGGTCGCGGCGATCAGCTTCTGGAGGACCGCGGCGAGCAACACGTAGAACGCCGCCCCGGCAACCGCACAGGCGATCAGGTTGGCCGACGTGGTCATCGCGATCGAACCGATGCGGGCGGCCGCGGCCGACTGCGCGGCCACCACCGTCGCGTAGGCGTCACGGGCCGACCCCGACCAGTCGGAATCGTCGATCGACAGATTCTGGTCGGTGAGGTTGCCGCTGACACCGTTCGCCTCGCCGCGGATGTCCATCCAGTTCCAGGCGTCGATGGCCATGTAAATCGGGGCGACAGTCCCCTTGAGGAGATCGATGATCCAGTTGATGATCTCCTTACCGACCTCGACGGACTTGTCGGCGATCGCATGGACCGCCTCGGCAACGCTGTCACTGACGTACCAGTGGCCGGTCGCTTTCCGGGCGGCCGGCTGGACCTTGTCGAGATCGGCGGAGAAGGTGCTGAGACCGCCCTGGATCTCCGCCACGACCGCTTCGAACTGGGCGACGCTGAAACTCATGACCGTCCTCTAATAGATACCGCGGAGCGAGTGCTCGTTCGCCTCGTCCTCGGCCTGGTAGATGTCCGCGACCTTGACGAGCATGTCGCCGATCTCCGTCATGGCACGGGCGCCCTCACCGGCCCGGGACGAGACCGCCCGGATCACATCGTTGTACGGGTCAACCACGAGTTGGAACAGCCCGGCCTCTACCCGGCCGAGTTCCATCCCGTCCACTCGTGCCCTCAGAGCGGCCAATGCGGCGCTCTGGTCGTCCCAGGTCAGGGACTCACGACGGAGGATGTCGGTGGCAACGCGGACTTCCTCCGCGGTCGGTGGCGTGTCTGACATGGCTCTGTCCTCAGTTCGGGTCGGCAACCGTACGCAGGGTGGCGAGTGCTGTGCCGAGGAGATCGTCAGGGCCACGGGTGAGTGGTGCGGGTACGGCGGCCTCCGCCGTACGAAGAGCCCGGCCCAGGGCCGCGGTGATGTCGTCTCCGGAATTACGTTCGGCCCACGCGGCGTCAACGGTGCAGGCCGTCAGCCCCGCTGGGCCCAGGACCACGGCAACGTGTCCCCCGCCGCCGGTTCCCTTCACCGGTTCGGCGGACTGCTCCTGATCAGCGGACCGCGTCGTCTGGAGGGCCCGGATGACATCCTCGGTCAGTTCGCCGAGTTCCCGGGCAAGGCCGGCCGGGGACCGCGGCTGCCCGATCGGCTCGCGGTGGAATCGCTCGTCCTCGACGTCCCGTAGTCGTCCGCGCCATCCGCGGTCGTCCAGCTCGTACGCCCAGTCCTGCATGCCACGCCGGAGGGCGTCGGTGGCAGCGTCCATCACCGCCGAGCCCAAACGGTCCGGCCGCAGGTACCGAGTCCAGTCGTTGCGCACGCGGATCGATCGGGGAAGCCCGTTCGCGCCCAGCGTCACCGTCACCCGGCCGGACTCGTCGCTGCCCTCGGCCTGGCGGGGTGCCGACGCGGTGAACGTCGCCGCCAGATCGCCCCACCGGGCTGTTTCTGCGTGCAACAGGCTCAGACGTCGCATCATCTCGTCGGTCACCGAACCTGCTCCTTCGTTGCGGTGTGGGCATCGGGAGCGCGCAGAACCGCACGGCCGACCATCGCCATCGACAGGGCCGCGTGTGCCAGCAGGAGCGTGAAGACCGCGAGCACGCCGCCGCTGGTCAGCAGCGCGAGGCCGAGAGCCGTCGTGAGTCCGGCGGCGACGAACTGCGCGCCCCCGACGGCCAGGCGCAGTCGGCCATGGACTCCGATCCGGGCGGCAACCAAGCCGGTCAGGGTGACAGCGATCAGCGACACGACGAGAGCCGAGAGGGCGGACCCGCGGACCGGAAGGCCGGCCGTCACATCGGGCATCCCGGCATGGACGAGGAGTACCCCACCCAACTCCACGACGGCGGGAAAGGCCCACAGGACTATCACCACAGAAGCCTCCCCTCGATCGCCTGAAACCCCTGTTCAGAAGTCCCGAAAATCTAGGCGCGCGAGATAATCGGCGCGACTTTCCGTGACTACTATTACCAATAGGAAAGACACAGGAAAGGGCACCGGACAGAACGCCCGGCGCCCTTTCGGCGTACGATGAGAAGGGTTAAAGAAGTTTGCCGAGGTTCATGAAGACGGTTTCGCCGGTGGCGTCGTCGAGGCCGTCGTTGTCGGTCACGGCGTAGGTGCGGCCGTCACCGGCGATCGCGAGGCCCTCGACCTTGTCCTGGACCCAGCCGTTGCCGGACTTGAGGATCGGCAGGAGGTCCTTGGCCGGTTTCTTGGTGACCGTCGGTGTTCCGGACCAGGTGCGCGGCACGTCGAAGGTGTAGATCTTCTTGATCGCGGCGAGGGGGCCGCGCTGGTTGTCGCGTTCGATCACGGCGAACATGTTGCCGTCGACGGCGACGATCTCGGAGAGGCCGGACCAGCCGGTGGGTGCGGCGTCGAGCGGGTAGAGCAGCCACGACCAGGTCTTGGTGACGGTGTCGTAGCGGCCGATGCGCGCGGTGTTCGCCGGGTCGCCCTTGAGGGTGCGCTGTACGGCGACCCAGACCGAGGTGCCGGATTCGGCGACGCCCTCCAGGCCGTTCGTGGTGATGGTGGCGGCGACGTCGGCGGGGAGGGTGATCTCCTCCTGGACGCGGCCCTTCGCGTCGAGCCGGACCAGCAGGTTGGGCGTGCTCGCGGAGCCTTCCACGGCCAGCCAGTATCCGCCCTGCTTACGGGCCACGATGCCCTCGGCGTCGTAGCCGATCGGCGTGCCGTCCTTGGTGACGGTCAGCTGCGAGTCGATCGTGCCGCCGGTGGTCAGGCCCAGGATACGGGTCGGCGTGTAGACGGCGTCGGTGACGCTGACCAGGCGGTCCTTGCGGCCGGGCACGGCGGAGAGCGCGGAAAGCGCACCCCATGGGATGCCATTCCGCGAGATAAGCTGATTTGTCGGATTGGCGCCTAATCCGAAAACCTGGACCGTGCCGCGGATGCCGATCGACGCGTCCTCCTCCTCGCTGGAGACGACGACCAGCCCACGGGACGGCACCGCGACGACGCCCTCGGGACCGTTCGTGGTCGGCAGGAGCTGGGTGAACTTCGGCTTGCGCGGGTTGGACACGTCGTAGACGGCGGTGAAGTTGCCGCGCTCGGAGTTCACGAAGACATAGGGCACGCCGTGGAAGCGACCGAACGCCACGTTCTCCGGTTCGATGCCCTTGGCGTCCGAGCGCTTGTCCGGGTACTGCCCGTAGGAGACGGCGATGTGCTCCAGGGCGTTGCCGGCGTCCCAGACGACCGCGCCGGTCTTCGCGTTGAAGATCGTCCAGCCGCGGGAGCCGCCCTCGTAGTCGCCCTCGTTGGCGGTGGCGAACAGCTCGTCGGTGATCCAGGTGACGCCGTCCGGCTCGCGTTTCGCGGTGATCGAGCCGGTGAGCGCGATCCGGTCGTCGTCGACCGTGTCCACGCCGGACACGGTGACCGCGCCCGCGGTGAAGTGCTTCTTGATCTTTCCGGTCGCGAGGGAGACCACCACCAGGTGGTTGTTCTCCTGCAGCGAGACGACGGCCTCGTCGCGGGAGTTGATGCTGACGTACTCCGGCTCCGGGTCGGTCGGCGCGACCGTGGACAGCCCGGTCAGCGCGACCTTGGTGAGCTTCCACGTCTTGGCGTCGATCACGGCCAGGTAGCCGGCCGGACCCTGCGGGAGGGCGCCGCCGTTGACGTCCTCGTCGCGCTCGTTCTCGATGGCGACGGCGATGTAACGGCCGCTGGGCGCCACGGCGACCGAGTCGGGCTGGCCGCCCAGGTCGATCGTCCTGACGATCTTGCGCGATGCCGAGACGACAACGAGCCGTCCGTCGGCGACCGCGGCCAGGAGCAGGCCGCCGAGATGCGCAACCGACGTCGGCTCACCGCCCATCGCCAGCGTCCCGGCAGGCTGCGGCTTGGACGGGTTCGTGATGTCGACGAAGCCGAGACGCTCGCCGGGGCTGTCGGTGTAGACGACCGTCCGGCCGTCCTCGGTGACCGTGGAGATCTCGGCCGCCGCGGTGTCGCCGATCGACGAGTTCAGATAGGCCGGGAACGTGGAGAGTCGGGTGAAACCGTCGGCGCGACCGTGCGCGGCCGCCGCGGTGGGCACAGCGCCCACTGCGGCCAGGGCCAGGACGGACACGAGCGCCGACGAGGTACGGCGGAGAGACATGCGCTCTGCCTACGTGGTGATCTTGTCCGTCTCATGGACGTCAGACGAACGCCGGGTACCGAGCGGTGTCCAGATCAGCAGAGCCAGGCTGAACCAGACATAGGTGTTGCCGCCGAGGATCTCCAGTGGCGGCCGGGGACGGTTCTCCCACAGCCAGGTCAGCCGGGACGTCATCAGCAGGTAGGCCGCGATCGCCAGGGTCCGCTGCCGTCCACCGTGCTCGAAGCAGCGGATCAGCGCCGGGATCAGCCACACGCAGTGGTGGATCCAGGTGACCGGGCTGAGCAGGCAGCCCAGCACGCCGGTCAGCGCCAGCCCGCCGATCACGTCCTGCGGTGACCGGGCCACCCGCCAGGCCCAGAAGCCCAGAGTGACGACCACGCAGACCAGCCACACCTGCGCCTCGACGGCGTCCAGCGGCAGCCGGGCCAGGAACCCGCGTTCCGACTGGTTGGACAGGAAGTGCAGCTGGCCGACCCGGTTGGTGTCGCGCAGCGCGGAGAACCAGAACTCGCGGGACTCGTTCGGGAAGATCGCCGCGGCCAGCAGGGTCGCCGCGGCGGCCGCACCGATCGAGGTCGCCGCCGCCCGCCACCGGCGCGTCACGAGCAGGTACAGGATGAAGACGCCGGGAGTCAGCTTGATCGCGGTGGCGAGTCCGATGCCGACACCCGCCCAGCGGCTGTCCTTGGCCACGCCGAAGAGCATGTCGAAGGCGACCACGGCCAGCAGCAGCGTGTTGACCTGGCCGAAAGTGAACGTCTCGCGGACCGGTTCGAAAGCCAGGGCCACAAGCACGGCTATCGCGTACGCGTACCAGACGGTCCACCCGCGGCCCCGGATCATCGGGCCGGCCAGCCACCAGACCAGCAGTGCCGTGGTGAGCACCGTGCCGAGGCAGGCCAGCACCACGACCGGCCAGAACGGCAGGTACGCCATCGGCAGCATCACCAGTCCGGCGAACGGCGGATAGGTGAAGCCGTACGGCGTACCGGGTCGCAGCCAGTCGTAGACCATGCCGCCGTCGCCGCGGAACCAGTACTGGATCGCGCCGTAGTAGACCTTCGAGTCGAAGAACCCGTTACGCCTCGCGGCGAGGACGACGATCCCCACCGTGATCAGCGTCAGGACGACGACGGTCGCGATCTGTCTGTTTCGCTTCATGCAGAACTTTCCACGCTAGATATCCGGCGAGCGCGGTCATCACGACCGCACCCTGCGCCTTGGTGGCGAGCGCCAGGTTGTACCCGTCCGGGAGGCAGAGGACGCCGGCCACCGCGCACGGGGCGACCAGCCAGAGGGTGTCGCGCCACGGGGTCGCGGCGAGAAGGGCGAGCGGCCAGATCGCGTACCAAGGGTGGAAGACCGGGGCGAGCAGCACCGTGGCGGCCAGCGCCAGTCCGGCGTGCAGCAGCGGATCGCCCTTGCGCAGCGCCCGCACCCAGAGCAGGAGCAGCACCACGACCAGCGCGGCCATGCCGAGAACCCGGGTGACGGCGACCGCACCGGGCACGCCGATCATCTCCAGGGTCATGCCGATCGCGGTCGACGGGGCGGTCCACTGCACCGAGACGCCGCTGCCGGTCAGCCCGGCGATCCAGCCCAGGCCCAGGCCGGAGCCGAGCGAGACGGCCACCAGCGCCGCCGTCGCTCCCCCACCGATCATCGTCACCGCGCGCCGGAAACGTCCGGGGAAGAACAGCACGGCGAACGGGATCACGACGATCGCGGTGGCCTTGACCCCGACCGCCAGGCCGAGCAGCACGCCCATCATCAGCATGCTTCTTCGCATGGCCAGCCCCGCCATGATCAGGGCGACCATCACCGCCTCGTTGTGCGCGCCGGAGACCAGGTGCACCAGGACCAGCGGGCTCGCCAGAACCAGGAACACCGCTTCCTTGTCGCCACGCAGACACCAACCGATCACCGCGACACCGGCCACCGCGATCACCCTCAGCAACACGACCGCTCCGGTCAGCGAGCCACCCAGCTTCACCGCGACCGCCGCCAGGACCAGGAACACCGGTCCGTAAGGGGCCGGCGAGGAGCGCCAGGTGGGTGCGACGGCGTCGGCCCAGGGACAACCCAGAAGATCGACACCGCCGGAGTACGGGTCGAAGCCCGCGGACTGCTGCCATCCCTGACAGGCGTACGAGTAGACGTCGTAGCTGCCCAACGGGAGGACGGGCAGCAGGGGTACGGCCCACAGCGCGGCGGTCACGAAGGCCCAGCGCACCGACGGCACCCGCCGGCGGCCGAGCACCCAGGCGGCGACCAGCAGACCCGTCCCGGCCAGCCACGCCAGCGGCAGGACGACACCGTTCTGCCCGGCGAGAATCGTGCGCGGAGTCACAGTGGGTTCCCACGGACTGCTCGCGCCACCGAGCCAGGCGGCCACCGCGAGCAGCAGACTGCCTGCAAGCCCCGTGTATCGGACGAGGAACGGACGGGGCATGGCAAGGACCCTACCGTGACAGGCTGCTACCACCGGTGAACCGGTACTGTCGGCGGGATGTGGGCCCGGCACCGGTTGGAATGGATCACCGCGCTGCTGGCGACGGTGGCCGGCATCGTCTTCCTGCTCCTACCACCGATGGGCACCGACCTCGCGGCCCAGACGGCACGGGCCGAGTTCTTCGCGTCACACGGATTCGTCCCGGTCGACCTCCGCTGGTACGCGGGGGTGGAGCAGTTCGGCTACAGCCTCGTCTCCCAGCCGATCATGGCGCTGTTCGGTGTCCGCGTGACCGGCGTCCTGGCGATGATCGCGGGCTCGGTGCTGCTGGCGGTGCTGTTCCGGCGCACCGGGGCGGCCCGGCCGTGGGCGGGGGCGCTGCTCGGGACACTCGGATTCGCCGGGAACCTGGTGAGTGGACGGGTCACGTACGGTCTCGGGATCTGTCTGGGGGTCGCCGCCCTGGTCCTGCTGACCGTGCCACGCCTGCGTCCGCTCGCCGGTGCGGCCGCGTTCCTGGCCGCCGCGACGAGCCCGGTCGCCGGCCTGTTCACCGGTCTCGCCGGAGCGGCCCTCGTGCTGACCGGCCGGTACCGTGACGGGCTGCTGCTGGGGGTGCCGGCCGCGCTGCCGCTGGCGGTGACGTCGCTGCTCTTCGGCGACGGCGGCTGGATGAACATCAGCCGCGCCGACACCGTCCGGACCATGCTGACCGGCCTGGTGGTGGCCGCCTTCGTCCCGATCCGGGCGGTCCGCTTCGGTGCTCTGCTGTCGTCGGCCGGGGTGCTGGCGGCGGCGCTGATCCACACCCCGGTCGGCCTGAACGCGACCCGTCTCGCCGCGATGTTCGGCGTCCCGGTGCTGGCCGCCTACGCGACGCTCGCCCACCGGCTGGTGCCCCGGCCCGGCGCGGTGCTGGCCGTCCTCATCGGAGCGGTGATCTGGTGGCAGCAGCCGGTCGTCGTCGGCGATCTGCGCGACCTCGGCAACCCGACCGTGGCGGACTCCTACTTCCGCCCGTTGCGTGACCAGCTGGCGTCCCGCCCGTTGACCGGGCGGGTGGAGATCCCGCCGACCCGGGCCTACTGGGAGGCGGCGTCGATGGGGCCGGTCCCGCTGGCCCGCGGCTGGCTGCGGCAGGCCGACATCGACCGCAACCCGCTGTTCTTCACGGTCGTCCCGGGGGCTTCGGGGACCGGGGTGGATCTGACGCCGTCGTCCTACGAAGAATGGCTGCACGAGGAGGCCGTCCAGTACGTGGCGGTTCCGTCGGCGGAGCTGTCCTGGCCCGGCCGGGCGGAGGCCGCGATGGTCACGGCCGGTCTCCCCTACCTGTCGCTGATCTGGTCCGACGCGGACTGGAAGCTCTACGAGGTGGCGTCCGCCCGCCCGATCGTCGCCGCCCCGGCCACCCTGGTGTCGCAGGACGCCGCCACGCTGACCTTCGACGCCCCGGCCGCCGGACCGGTGTCCCTGCGCATCCGCCACCACCGCTGGTTCACCGCCTCCGGGGGCGCGTCGGTCACCGCGGACGGCGAGTGGACGACGGTCCGGGTCCCGGCTCCGGGCCGTTACACCGTGACCAGCAGCCTGTTCTGACCCGGACGACCCGGCGGTCGCGGCAGTCGCTTGCGCCGGAACGCAGGTCGCGGCCAGTGCCAGGCCGGGACTCCCGTCGACGCGTACCAGAAAATCAGGACCGCCTGGCCTCGCGCTCCGCACGCTTGCGTTCGCGTTGTTCGCGGGTGAAGCGCTTCCGGTTCTCCAGGTCGCGTTTCCACTGCTCGCGGGCGAACTCGTCGCAACCCTGGACAGCGCCCTTGGTCTGCGCCGGGCCGATCATGGAGCGGAAGAACCAGTCGTCGAACGTGCGGTGGAACCAGTCCGAGAACCTGGACACGGCGCGACTCCTCAGAAACTTGGTGGGCCAATCGTTGGTGCACCAACTATCGGTAGAATACCCAATGACATGAGGAGGCACGCCAGTGAGTGATCCGGACGACCCCCTGGCACTCGAACAACAGGTCTGTTTCGCCCTGTCGGTCGCCGCGCGCAGTGTGGTGGCGATCTACCGCCCGCTGCTGGAGCCGATGGGCCTGACCCACCCGCAATACCTGGTCATGCTCGCCCTCTGGCAACATGCCCCGCTCTCCGTGCGCCGCCTCAGCGAGCTGCTGCAACTCGACCCGGGCACCCTCTCCCCGCTACTGAAACGGCTGGAGGCGATCGGCTACCTGCGCCGCCGGCGGGATCCGGCCGACGAGCGCAGCCTCGCCATCACGCTGACCGACAGTGGTCGCGCGCTGCGGGCCGACGCCGAGCGGATCCCCCCGGCCGTGGTGGCACGCCTCGGCATGCCCGTCGAGGACCTGCGATCGGTGCACGCCGCCCTGACCCGGGTGATCGCCGCCGCCACACCACAGACCTGACCGCGCCCGCCGCGCAAGCCCGGCGTCATCCGATCGAATGAGGACCGGCCGTAAACCGGACGATAAGCCGTCACCCGGGTCGGTTGATCAGCAGAATCGTTGCCCGAAGCGGACGATACGGACGGCCGGGACAACCGATTCACTGGATCCTCGTGTGGAACTGCGTCAACTGCGGCGAGGACAACGCCGATACGCCGGAGCGATGTGCGGTGTGCGGCCAGCCGTGGCAGCCGGACAACGGGGACCAGCCGCTGCCCTGGCAGCCGAGAGACCGCCCCCGGGACCCGATACCGCCGCGGTCCCGGCCCGCGCCGGCACCCGGATTCCGGTCCGGCACACCACCGGCACCACGCAACGCCGCGCCCCGGCACGCCGGCCCGAGCCGCATGACGCAGACCGAAGCTGATCAGAGTGGCGTGACCTGGATCCCGGAGGCCGCCGACCCCGGCGCCCCGGCACCCCGGCGCCGTCGGCGGTCCCGGCTGATGCCCGCGCTGCCACTGGCCGTGCTCGGCGGCGCGTTGATCACCGCGGGGGTGATCGGCGGCCCGCGCCTGATCGGCACCTCCACCGGGCCGAGTACGGCGCCACCGCCGCCGGTGACCGGGAAGCCGATCCTGGAGAACATCCCGGTCAGCCTCTCGCCGATCACCGGGGCCACCGTCACGCCCTCGGCGTCCGCCCTGGTCACCGTGGACCGCACCGTCACCGACAAGCGGGCACCCGCGGTCGCGGCGATGTTCCACACCTACTTCACCGGGATCAACAACAAGGACTACGTCGCGGTGGGGCGGGTACTCGACCCGGACGGCGCGGTCGACCCCGGCGACACCGACCAGATGGCGGCGTTCGCCGAGGGCACCGGCAGCGCCCGCGACTCCCGGGTGGTGCTGCACGCCCTGTCCACCGCCGGCGACGGCACCACCACGGCGGACGTCCGGTTCCGCAGCGAACAGGAGCCCGGAGACGGCCCGGACGGACGGCTGGACGAGACCTGCACGGTGTGGCAGATCACCTACGTGGTCAGCGGCACGGACGGGGCGTACCGGATCGTCCGCGGCAAGGGCACGTCCCAACCCTGCTAGGACCTGGGGCTTTCAAGAGTCGAGGACCCGTTCCATCGCCGCGCGGGACCGCCGGGTCAGCCGCAGGTACCGGTCCACGAACTCACCCGGATCGCCGCCGCCCAGCAGGAGCACCGCGCCCGCCAGCTCGACCCCGTGCCGGGGCAGCTGATCGGTCGGACGCCCGCGGACCAGGGTGAGCGCGTTACGGACCTGGGCGGCCAGGGTCCAGCCGGCCGCCATCGCCTCCGCGTCGGCGGCGCCGACCAGACCGGTCCGGCACTCGTGGTCCAGCGCCTCCAGAGTGCGGGTCCTGCGCAGTTCGGGCTGCTCGTGGGCGTACCGCAACTGGAGCAGCTGGACCGCCCACTCCACATCGGCCAGACCGCCGCGGCCCAGTTTGGTGTGCGTGTTCGGGTCGGCGCCCCGGGGCATCCGCTCGGTCTCCACCCGGGCCTTGATCCGGCGGATCTCGATCACCTGCTCGCGGGTGAGGCCGCCCTCCGGATAGCGCATGCCGTCGGCGAGGGCCTCGAACCGGCGGCCCAGCTCGGCGTCACCAGCGACGAACCGGGCCCGCAGCAGCGCCTGCGCCTCCCACACCCGCGACCACCGGGCGTAGTACTGCTGGTAGGCCTGCAGGCTGCGGACCAGCGGACCCTGCCGGCCCTCCGGTCGCAGGTCGGCGTCGACACCGAGGGCCGGGTCGGGGGCGGGTGCGTTGAGCAGGCGGCGCAACTCCTCGGCGATCGCGTGGGCGGCGGCGCTGGCCTCCCCCTCGGGACAACCGGGCGGCGGCTCGTGGACGAAGAGCACATCGGCGTCGGAGGGGTAGCTCATCTCGTACCCGCCGAGGCGGCCCATCCCGATGACGGCGAACCGCAGGCCCGCCGGACCGGGCCGGCCGCGACGGGCGATGCCCAGCGCCGCGCCCAGGGTCGCATCGGTGATGTCGGAGAGGGCCATGCCGACCCCGTCGACGTCCAGCGGACGATCCGGGGCCAGGTCACCGCCCTCCCGCAGGATGTCGGCGCAGGCGATCCGGAACAACTCCCGCCGGCGCAGGGCACGGACCGCGGCGATCGCCTTCACCGGATCGGGGTGCCGGTCGCCGGCGGCCGCGAACCCGTCGAGCAGCGCCTGCCGGGGGCGGGGCTGCAACTCGGCGTCCTCGGCGAGCAGCCGCAGCGCCTCCGGGTCGCGGGTGAGCAGGTCGGACGCGTACCTCGACAGGCCGATCACCCGGGCCATGCGGCGGGCCACCGGTCCGCCGTCGCGCAGCAGCCGCAGGTACCACGGGGTGCTGCCGAGCTTGTCCGAGACGTGCCGGTAGTTGAGCAGGCCGCGATCCGGTTCGGGGGCGTCGGCGAAGTCCTCGAGCAGCATCGGCAGCAGGGTGCGCTGGATCGCCGCGGTCCGGGTGACACCGCCGGTCAGCGCCTCCAGGTGCCGCAGCGCTCCGGCCGGGTCGGCGAAACCGAGGATCTCCAGGCGCTTGCGGGCCGACTCCGGGGTCATCCGCAGCGACTCGGCGGGCACCCGGGCCACCGCCTCGAGCAGCGGCTGGTAGAGCAGCTTGACGTGCAGGCGCCGGACGTTGGCGGCGTGCCCCACCCAGTCCGAGCGGAACGCCTCGACCGCGTCGCGACCGGGCAGCGCGGTGTAGCCGAGGGCCGCCGCGAGCCAGCGCAGACCGGCCGGGTCGTCCGGCACGGTGTGGGTCCGTTTGAGCTGCTGAAGCTGCAGCCGGTGCTCGACGCCGCGCAGGAAACGGTAACCCCGCAGCAGGGTCTCGCCGTCCTGGCGGCCGACGTAACCGCCCGCAACCAGCGCACGCAGCGCCGGGAGGGTGCCCGGGGCGCGCAGCGTCTCGTCGACCCGGCCGTGCACGAGCTGCAGCAGCTGCACCGCGAACTCGATGTCGCGCAGACCACCGGGACCGCGTTTGATCTCCCGGTCGACCTCCTTGGCCGGCACGTTGTCGATGATCCGCCGGCGCATGTCACGGACGTCGGCGACCGCCTCCGGGCGTTCCGCGGCATGCCACACCAGGGGCGCCAGGTCGGCGATCCACTCACTCGCCAGCGCCAGGTCACCGGCGGCCGGCCGGGCCTTCAACAGCGCCTGGAACTCCCACGTCCGGGCCCAGCGCCGGTAGTACGCCTGATGGCTGGCCAGGGTCCGGACCAGCGGGCCGCGACTGCCCTCGGGGCGCAGCGCCGCGTCGACCGGCCAGGCCACCTGACCGCAGATCTCGATCAGCCGGGCGGCGATCGTGGTGCCCGCACTCAGATCCTCGTCTCCGGCCACCACGAAGATCACGTCCACGTCGGAGACGTAGTTCAGCTCGTTGCCGCCGCACTTACCCATCGCCACGACCGCCAGCCGCGGCTCGGCCACACCCTTCAGACCCAGGACCGCGATCGTGTACGCGGCCGCGAGCGTCTCGTCCGCCAGCCGCGACAGCGCCGCCATGGTCGGCTCGAGTCCCCGCCCGCCGGTCAGGTCCGCGGCCGCGATCCGCAGCAGCGCCAGCCGGTAGGCGGCCCGCAGGCCCGGCACGCCCGTCTCCGGGTCGAACACCAGCCGGCCCTCGGCGTCCGGCGGCAGACCGCTGCGCCCGGTCGACAGTGTCCGCCACTCGTCCGGATTGGCCACCAGGTTGTCGCCGAGCGTGGACGACGCGCCGAGCACCGCCAGCAGCCGGCGCCGCAGACCGTGGTCGCGGTGCAGCTCGACGAAGAACTCGTCGGTCGCCGCGTTCACCGTCAGCGCGCCGCCGGGGCCGACGATCCGGCCGCCGTTGCCCCGCTCGGCGGCCCGGCCGACCGCGTCGACGAGCCGGTGCAGCTGGCGCAGCGACAGGTTCGGATCGGCCGACCGGGAGAGCCCGTCCAGCAGTTCGGCGGCCCGCTCGTCGACCGGGCCCTGCATCCGCGGATCCCACATCCGCAGGCCCTCGTCGCCGAGCAGGTCGGTGGCGCTGGCCCCGTTGTCGGCGAACCCGTACCGGGCGAGCCGGGTCGGCCGGGTCATCAGTGCCCCAGCAGAGGCAGGGTCCGGCCGGTGCTCTGCTGGGGGATGTCGGCGTCCGGCAGGGTGCCGAGGGCCAGCGCGGCGAACCGGACGGCGAACGGCTGCCAGACCTCCTCGACGTCGGCGAGGACCGCCGACGTCGCCGCCACCAGCACCTCGGGGTCGATGCCGAGTTCGGCGAGCGTCGCCGCGTCGCTGCGGCTCCAGTCCTCGATCATCGCCGCGTCGCACTCGATGTGGAACTGCACGCCCCACGCCCGGTCACCGATCCGGAACGCCTGATGCGGGTAGCGGCTGGAAGCGGCGAGCAACGTCGCGTTCGCCGGCAGCTCGGTGATCTCGTCGTGGTGCCACTGCAGCACGTCCGGCAGCAGCGGCACCCACTTGAACAGCGGATCCGTGTCGGCGGCGTCCCGCTTGGCGACCAGCCCGGGACCGATCTCCGGGCCGGCGGTGCTGCGCTCCACCAGGCCGCCGTGCGCGTGGGCCAGGATCTGCCCGCCGAGGCAGACCCCGAGGGTCGGCACCCGGTGGCGGACCGCCTTGCGCAGCAGGCCCTCCAGCGCGGGGAACCAGGGCGCGCCCGGCTCGCCGCCGGGGTCCGGGTAGGCGTTCTGCCCGCCGCCCAGCACCACCAGCGCGGAGAACCCGTCGAGGGTCTCCGGCAGCGGGTCGCCGGCGTGCGGGCGCAGGACGGTGAGGTCCAGGCCCGCTTCGGTCAGCCAGTCGCCCAGTCGGCGAAGATCGTCACTGGGGTCGTTCTCGATGACTAATGCGCCACTCACGTCTCGAGGCTAGTCGCCCGGTGTCCAGCGGGCGACCACCTCGTCACCGTCGGTCTCGCCGGTCTCCACGAAACCGAGGCTCAGGTACAGGTCACGGGCCGCGGTGTTCTCCGGCTGATAGCTCAGGGCCACGTTCGGCGTGCCGGGTACGGCGATCAGCCGGTCCCGCAGCTGGCGGACCAGTTCGCGGCCGATGCCCTGGCGCTGGTGCTCGGCGTCCACCACCACGCCGCCGATCCAGCGGCTGGCGTCGTCGTCGACGGCCCAGATCGCGAAGGCCACCACCTTGCCGTCGCGGGTCACGGCGTACGGCTTCCACAGATCGCCGTAGTTGCACATGCAGAGGTAGTAGGTGACGTCCGCGACGAACTGCTTCTGCTCAGGATGCACGGTCAGGGCGGCGCACTCGCGCCAGTTGGCCTCGGTGACCGGCTCCAGGCGGATCTCGTCCAGATTCATAAAGTTGATCTTGCCACTCCGCGTCAAAGTAGTTCGTCGCCGCTTCTCGTCCTCGACCACCCTCGACCGTCGTCGACCATCCTCGAGCGTCGTCGACCACCGTCGACCGTCGTCGATCTAGGAGATGCAGGCGCAGACGATCAGCGCCGCGCCGAAGTGCGACGCCGCACTGACCAGGGCGCCGCCGTGCCGCTCCGGGGTGCAGATGACCTCGCCCAACTTGCCCGGGGTCATCCAGTCCAGGACCAGGAACGCCAGGCCCATGATGCCGATGCCGACCAGGCCGAACAGCACCGTCGACGCCAGGCCCTGGGCGAACGACTCGTACGACGTGAAGATCGCGGTGAAGACGATCAGCGCGATGCCCAACTGGTTGGCCGCCAGCAACAGCGAGGCGTTCGGGTTGCGCTCGGCCCAGATCAGGTCCCGCAGCTTGCCCGGCGTGAGCAGGTCGATCAGCACGTAGCCGACCGCCATCAGTCCGATGCCCACGATGCCGAACGCGATACTGCGCCCAGCGCCCTCAAGCAGATCTTGCAGCACGGCTTCTCCCTTGTCGCGTGTTCTCCCCGACGACGGTATCGGAGCCGATCTAGCCCGGGGTTCGGACGATAGCCTGTGACGTTTTCGGGCCGGGTGTCGCTGTACCTACGGGTGCCCGCATCCTCGGGGGCGCGATCGGCGAGAGGCGCGGAGGTCGTGTGATGGTGGCACCGGAGGACCTCGGCGCTGTGGTACGCGCGGCGCAGACCGGCGACGAGGACGCGTTCCGGCAGCTCTACCGATTGCAGCAGCCGGTGCTGCTGCGATATCTGCGGGTCCTGGTGGGCGACGACGCGGAGGACGTCGCCTCCGAGGCGTGGCTGCAGATCGCCCGCGACCTGCGCTCGTTCGCGGGCGACGGCGACGGTTTCCGGGGCTGGACCGCAACGATCGCCCGGCACCGGGCGATGGACCTGCTCCGGGCCCAGCGCCGCCGTCCGCAGACCGGCGCACCGGTCGAGGGCCTGGACGGTCTGCGGGCCGGCGACGACACCGCCGAACGCGCCCTGGAGCTGGTCACCACCGACGAGGCGGTGGCCCTGATCGCCACCCTGCCGCCGGAGATGGCCGAGGCGGTGATGCTGCGCGTGGTCGCCGGGCTGGACGCGAAGAGCACCGGGCTGATCCTCGGACGGCGGGCCGGAGCGGTCCGCACCGCGGCGTACCGCGGGTTGCGACAGCTCGCCCAGCGCCTGACCGCCCGCGATCCCAAGCCTCCTGAGCAGCGCCGATCCGCGACCTGGACGGCGCCGGTGACACCGGCGGCAACGGCGGCGCTGAAGGAGATGAGATGACCAGCGAGCGCGTCCCCCGTCACCGGCCGGGCGCCGCACGTGACAGGACGACCGAGGGCGGGAGACCGATGGACCGGGAGACGGCGGAGGGCGCCCTGCGGGGCGATCTGTCCGCGCTGCCGGACGGTCTGGCCCAGGTGCTCCGGGCGGCGCAGGCTCCGGGCCGGCCGCACGAGCTGGCCGGGGAGGACGCCGCGGTGGCCGCGTTCCGGGCAGCGGGCCACGCCCCCGGCGACGCGCGGATCCGCCGCCGGTCGACGATTCTGACACGGCTGCTGAGTCTCAAGGTGGCCGCGGCGGCGTTCGCGACGACGGCGACGATCGGTGGGGTGGCCCTGGCGGCCGGCACCGGCACGTTCTCCGCGGCACCGCCGGCCTCGTCCCCCGTCTCCGACCTGGCGTCGGCAGGCCGGGAGGCAGGTCAGGAGGCGAAGCGGGAGGCTGCGGGCCAGAAAGCGACGGGTCCGGAAACGGCGGGCCTCGGGACGGCGAGCGCGACGCCGGGACCGTCGGCCACCGCCACACCGCAGCGGCTGGCGCAGCTCTGCACCGAGTTCACCGGGCAGGACGAGCAGGAGCGGGATCGGGCGCTCGACGCCGGGTACTACGGCGAGTTGGTCGACCGGGCCGGCGAGCGGGACGAGGTCGGCCGCTTCTGCGGTGACCTCCGCCGGGACGGCACACCCGATGCCACCCGGTCCGCGGCTCCCCGCACCAGCGATCCCGCCGGCCACGGTCCCGGCGGCGGCCGACCGTCGAGCGACCGGCCCTCGGAGGGGCATCCCCGCGACGGCGATCCGCGGACCGGCGACTCCCGGAACGGACGGGACACCCTCGGGTTCGCCGCCCGGAACGGGCAGGACACCACCGGGTTCGCCGCCCGGAACGGACGGATCCCCGCCGGATTCGCCGCCCGGAACGGACACCGCACCCCGTCGGCCGGCGACGGCGTGCGGACGGACCGCGGGTCGAGGGAGAGGTGAGGCAGGTCATGGGCGACCAGGAGCCTCACCGGTGAGAGCCGGCATCCGGTGGACTGGATCTGGGGAACGGGCGGTCCACCGGATGCCTTGTAAGGTCGGCTGACAACGGGGTTGCCCCCACCCTGCGCAGGCAGCCGAACCAGTCGGACGGCGGCGATCCCCGGATCGCCGCCGTCTGGCGTATCCCGGGCTACCCGAGGTGGAGGAGAAGCACCACCGTGACGGAACACAGGCGCAGGACCACAGCACGGCGGACCGCCGGCGCTGAACGAGACGGAGGCCGGGGCGGTCGTCCGCCCCGGCCTCCGGTCGAGCTGTGGGTTCGAGCTGCGCTCAGAGCGCGCCGAGGTAACGCTGACGCTCGTACGGCGTGACCTCGCGGCGGAACTGCTCCCACTCGGCCCGCTTGTTACGCAGGAAGAAGTCGAAGACGTGCTCGCCGAGCACCTCGGCGACCAGCTCGGACTTGGCCATCACGTCGATCGCCTCGGACAGGTTCTCCGGGAGCGCCTCGTAACCGGCGGCCTTACGCTCGGCCGGCGACAGCGACCACACGTCGTCCTCGGCGCCCGGCGGCAGCTCGTAGCCCTCCTCGATGCCCTTGAGACCGGCACCGAGCATGACCGCGAAGGCCAGGTAGGGGTTCGCCGCCGAGTCGATCGAGCGGACCTCGACGCGCGCCGAGCTAGGCTTGCCGAAGGCGGGGACCCGGACCAGGGCGGACCGGTTGAGGTGGCCCCAGCTGACGAACGCCGGCGACTCGGTGATCCGGTCCGGCAGCTGCAGCGGGAACAGCCGCTTGTACGAGTTGACCCACTGGTTCGTGATCGCGGTGTACTCCCGCGCGTGCACCAGCAGGCCGGCGATGAACGCCCGCGCCGTCTTGGACAGCTTCTGCGGGTCCTCGCTGTCGTAGAAGGCGTTGCGTTCGCCCTCCATCAGCGACAGGTGGGTGTGCATGCCGGAACCGGGCTGGTCGGTGTACGGCTTCGGCATGAAGGTCGCCCGGACACCCTGGGTGACGGCCACCTCCTTGACCACATGCCGGAACGTCATGATGTTGTCGGCGGTGGTGAGGGCGTCCGCATACCGCAGGTCGATCTCCTGCTGGCCGGGCGCGACCTCGTGGTGGCTGAACTCGACCGAGATGCCGATCCGCTCCAGGGAGAGCACGGCCTGGCGGCGGAAGTCGCGGGCCACCGCGTGGGTGGTGTGGTCGAAGTAGCCGCCGGTGTCGACCGGGACCGGCACCGAACCGTCGTTCGCGCCGTCCTGGATCAGGAAGAACTCGACCTCGGGGTGGGTGTAGAAGGTGAAGCCCTTCTCGGCGGCCTTGGCCAGGGCGCGGCGCAGCACGTGGCGCGGGTCGGCCCAGGCGGCGCTGCCGTCGGGGAGCAGGATGTCGCAGAACATCCGGGCGCTCTCGCCGCTGACCCCGCCCTCGAACGGGAAGACCTGGAAGGTGGTCGGGTCGGGCATGGCGACCATGTCCGACTCGTAGACCCGGGCGAATCCTTCGATCGCCGAGCCGTCGATCCCGATGCCCTCCTCGAACGCGGACTCGAGTTCGGCCGGGGCGACCGAGACGCTCTTCAGCGTACCCAGCACATCGGTGAACCAAAGGCGGACAAAACGGATGTCGCGCTCCTCGAGCGTGCGAAGCACGAACTCCTGCTGACGGTCCACTTCCACCCCTAGTTCCCGTGTCTACCTATCGAGCCGAGACTACGCTGACCAGAGCCTGTGAGGTCGGCCCGGGTCCGGAACTGAAACCGCGGCATTGGGGAACAATAAGGTCCATGCCAACGCTGCGCATCGCTCTCGCTCAGGTGAACTCGACAGTCGGTGACATACCCGGCAATGCGGCCTCGATCCGCAGGTGGTCACGGACGGCCGCAGACGCCGGGGCGCACCTGGTCGCCTTCCCCGAGATGATGCTGACCGGTTATCCCATCGAGGATCTCGTCTTCCGCAGCTCGTTCGTCACCGCCTCGCAGCAGGCCCTCCGCGGTCTCGCCGCCGATCTGGCCGCGGACGGCCTCGGTGAGCTGCCGGTGATCGTCGGATATGTGGACGCCGACGGCCCGGCCGCGATCAGCTCGGACGCCGAGGCGGGCACCGGACGGCGGGACGCCTCCGCGCTGCTGTTCCGGGGCGAGGTCGCCGCCACCTACTACAAGCACCACCTGCCCAACTACGGCGTCTTCGACGAGGACCGCTACTTCGAGCCGGGCACCGCGCTGACCGTGGTGCGGATCGGTGGCGTGGACGTGGCACTGACCGTCTGCGAGGACATCTGGCAGGCCGGCGGCCCGTTCACCGCGGCGCGGCGGGCCGGCGTGGGACTCGTGGTCAACATCAACGCGTCACCCTACGAGGCGAACAAGGACGACGTCCGTCTCCCCCTGGTACAACGGCGGGCGGCGGAGGCCGGGGCCACGATCGCCTACGTGAACATGGTCGGCGGGCAGGACGAGCTGGTCTTCGACGGCGACTCGATGATCGTGTCGCCGAGCGGGGAGCTGCTCTGCCGGGCGGGCCAGTTCACGGAGGCTCTGCTCGTACACGATCTGGATCTGCCGGAGGCGGACGCGGCGCCGAACACCCCCGGCGAGACCGATGCGGCGAAGCCGCGAGTCGAGCAGGACCGGCCCGACGACATGGCCATCACGCGGGTGGAGATCCCCAAAAATCTGGATCACAACCCCGATGTGGTACGCGGTGAGATCGCCCCGCCGCTGTCCGACGACGCCGAGATCTGGAACGCCCTGGTCGTCGGCCTGCGCGACTATGTCGACAAGAACCGGTTCCGGAGCGTCGTCTTCGGGCTCTCCGGCGGCATCGACTCGGCTGTCGTCGCCGCGATCGCCGTCGACGCCCTCGGCCCGGAACGCGTGGTCGGCGTCTCACTGCCCAGCGGCTACTCCTCGGAGCACTCCAAGGACGACGCCGCCGACCTGGCCAAACGCACCGGCCTGGACTACCGGGTGCAGCCGATCCAGCCGATGGTCGACGGCTTCCTGGCGAACATGTCACTGTCGGGTCTGGCCGTGGAGAACCTGCAGGCCCGGGTCCGCGGCGTGATCCTGATGGCACTCTCCAACCAGGAGGGCCACCTGGTGCTGACCACCGGCAACAAGAGCGAACTGGCGGTCGGTTACTCCACCCTCTACGGCGACTCGGTCGGCGGCTACAACCCGATCAAGGACGTGCCGAAGACGATGGTCTGGCAACTGGCCCGCTGGCGCAACACCCAGGCGGACGCGCCGATCCCGGAGAATTCGATCACCAAGGAACCGAGCGCCGAACTGCGCCCGGACCAGAAGGACTCGGACTCGCTCCCGGACTACTCGATCCTCGACCCGATCATCCGCGGCTACGTGGATCAGGACATGGGCCGGGCCGAGCTGATCGAGGCCGGTAACGACCCGGCCCTGGTCGACCGGACCCTTCGCATGATCGACATCGCGGAGTACAAACGCCGCCAGGCCGCCCCCGGCACCAAGATCTCCGGCAAGGCGTTCGGCCGCGATCGTCGCCTCCCTATTACCAACCTGTTTCGTGAAGGGGTGTGAAAACCCTTACTGAGGCCTGACTTTCAGGGGGTCCCCGGTGTCACGATGTGCGGACACCCGGGGACCGCACCTCAGCGGCCTCGAGGGAAGGGAGAAGTGCGTCATGTCGGAGATTCCCACCTTGTACGGTGGCCCAGCAACCCGCCGCGTCCGCACCCGTGACCTGCTCAACGCCAAGATTCGCGGCGACCGCTGGCCGATGCTGACCGCCTACGACATGTACACGGCGCAGATCTTCGACCAGAACGGGATCCCGGTCCTGCTGGTCGGCGACTCGGCCGCCAACAACGTCTACGGCTACGAAACCACCGTGCAGATCACCGTCGACGAGCTGCTACCGCTGGTCAAGGCGGTGGTCCGGTCCACGAGCACCGCGCTGATCGTCGGTGACCTGCCGTTCGGCAGCTACGAGGAGGGCCCCACCCAGGCCCTGCGCACCGCGGTCCGGTTCATGAAGGAGAGCGGCTGCCACGCCGTGAAACTCGAAGGCGGCCGCAGCGTAGCCCCGCAGATCGCCGCGATCACCGGCGCCGGCATTCCCGTCATGGCCCACATCGGCTTCACCCCGCAGCGCGAACACACCATCGGCGGCTACCGCGTGCAGGGCCGCGACGAGGACGCCGCCGAGGTCATCGCGGACGCCCGGGCCGTCGCCGAGGCGGGCGCCTTCGCCGTGGTCCTCGAAATGGTCCCCGGCGAAGTCTCCAAGCAGATCACCAAGGAACTCACCATCCCCACCGTCGGCATCGGCGCGGGCCCCGACACCGACGCACAGGTGCTGGTCTGGCAGGACATGGCCGGCCTGCGCACCGGCCGGATGCCCCGCTTCGTCAAGCAGTACGCCGACTTGAACAGCGCCCTCGCCGAGGCCACCCGCCAGTTCGCCGCCGAAGTCCGAGGCGGCGAATTCCCGGCAGCCGAACACACCTTCTAAACCCTCCCTCGGTGTACGGGGTGGGCCGCCCAGCCACAGCCCGCCCCGTCCCACCAGCGCCAGCGTCTGGATGGCCGCTCGGAGCCGCTCGGAGCCGCTCGGAGCCGCTCGGAGCCGCTCGGAGCCGCTCGAAGGCCGCTCGAAGGCCGCTCGAAGGCCGCTCGAAGGCCGCTCGAAGGCCGCTCGAAGGCCGCTCGGAGCGGTCGATTCAGGACGGACGGCCGGAGATCAGAGCCGCTCGAAGCGGACGGTTCGGGTTGACGGGTCGGCGGCGGTGAGGCGTGCCGGGATCCGGCGGCCCAGTGGCAGGTCGCCGGCGCACTTGGCGCGGACCGCGGGATCGTCCAGGGCCACCGTCCCACCGGGTGGGCGCTTGCTGTTGCCCTCGTCGCGGTCCAATACGGCCACCTCGAAGGTCTCCCCCACCCGGTGTTCCAGCACCACCGCCTCGGCCAGATCGATCGCACCGCGGTCGGCCGCTCCCGCCACCCGGTCGGTGGTCGCCATCGTCTTCGGCAACCGTCCCAGCGCCTCCCGCACGTCGTCCGGAACCGGGCGTCCCTCGAACAGAGCCAGACAGGCCTCGGTCGCATACCGGTCCGCGAGGCGCCGCAACGGAGCCGTCACATGCGCGTAGGGCGCCCCCACCCCACCATGGCCCACCTCAGCGGGCAACCCGCCGCCACTCCCCGGCCCAGCGCCTTCAAAAGGCGAGCGCCCAGGCCCGGTGTCCCCGGGACGAGCACTTTCAGGACGAGCGCTTTCAGGACGAGCGCTTTCAGGACGAGCGCTTTCAGGACCAGCGTTCCCAGGAGCAGCATTTCCGGCATCTGCGTTCGTCGAGACTGGGCTTTCCGGAGCGATGCTCACCGCGTTCGGGGCTGCTGATGCCGATATCTCTGGCGCGGCTGAAGCCGGAGCGGCTGAAGCCGGAGCAGCTGAAGCCGGAGCAGCTGAAGCCGGCGTTGCCGACTTTGGCGGGACTGCCGGGGACGATGGTTCGGAGGTGGTGCCGAAGGCTGTGTAGGCGGCGCCCCTCAACAGGTCGGCTGCCTGGTCCAGGAACGCGGCGCCGCGAGGACTGGCCGGGTCGACCGAGGATACGACTGCGCCGACTAAGGCTCCCGGGGGCCACGGGACGTCCAGGGACTCGGCGGCGGCACGCAAGGTGGCGACGGCCTCCGGTTTGGGGGCGGGCATGGTGCGGAGCAGGCCTATGCCGCCGGCGAGCATGATCTGGGCGGCGGCCATGCCGGTCAGCAGGGAGATCTGGGCGTTGTGCTCCTCGATCGGCAGGGACGCGCGCAACACCAGGCGCCAGCCGTCACCGTCGCGTTCGACATCCTGCTCGGGCAGAGGCAGATTGACCGCGCCACGGTCGGCGGCTCGCTCGGCCAGGATCGTGCCGATCTCGGGCAGCAGGAGCAGCTCGTCGGGGGCTGTGCCGGCGTCGATCTGCTGCTGCACGCCTGCGTAGTCGAGTTTGGCCCGGCTCCGGATCCGGGCCCGGCCCAGTGCGACACCCACCGTCTCGCCGACGGCGTCCAGGTCGATCGTCCAGACGACAGCGGCCCGGACCACGTCCGGAAGCAGGCTCACCGCGCCCTCGCTGAGCACCGGTGGGTGCAGCGGGACCCGGCCGTCCGGCAGATAGATCGTCTGGCCGCGCACCCAGCTCTCCGCCTCGACCAGGCTGCCCGGGCGGACGTAGGCGAACACGTCAGCGATCGCATAACGAATCCGGTAACCGCCGCCGTCCCGCCGGCTCAGATGCATCGCCTGGTCGAGGTCCTGGGACCCGGCCGGATCGACCGTCAGGAACGGCACCTCCGTCAGATCCGCCTCGGGCAGCGGCGTGTCCCGCGCGGACTCCCCCGCCTCAGCGAGCACCGCCGCCGGGAACTCGTCCGGCAGCCGTAGTTCTCTCCGCAGCACCGAGAAGTCGATCTGCGGCGCCACCACCCTTTTCATCGGCACGGCCCATTCCTACCAGGCCCCACCGACACTTCCCGCCGTCCCGCACCCCGTAGGAGGGTGAACGCACCCGAAATCCCGAGCTCTGCGGTGTCAGGCTGTGCGGCAGCACTGGACAGCAGAGCCGTGGAACAAGCGTTGGGCATCAACCGAGTGGATCCGGCTGAGGCCCAACGCTGTATCGAATACTCGCGAGCAACCGAGAACACCGGTCAAGCCGCTCGCAGGATCGGATAGTACGGGTGGAGCCGGTCGGCTAGACACGTTTCGTGGTCAGGGTGCGAAGCCCATCCGTGTGGTGATTTCGGGCGCGCTCGACGCCCCAATTCACCACACCCCTGGTGGTGTGGTGAATTGGGGCGCGCTGGACGCCCGAAATCACCACGCTGTTGTGGCTGTGGTGAATACGGGCGCGCTGGACGCCCGAAATCACCACGCTGTTGTGGCTGTGGTGAATACGGG
Organism: Actinoplanes rectilineatus; assembly: GCF_000962825.1. Classification (GTDB taxonomy): domain Bacteria; phylum Actinomycetota; class Actinomycetes; order Mycobacteriales; family Micromonosporaceae; genus Actinoplanes; species Actinoplanes rectilineatus. Next base: position 74,947 of record NZ_JZKF01000025.1, on the reverse strand, counting down.
CGCGCTGAGCGCCCGAAATCACCACAGAGGCAGACCCTGACTGCGAAGGTGTCTAGCGGGAACGGGCTGCGGTACGGGTCGCCTTGGTCGGAGCGGCCTTGGCGGTGTTTCGGGTACTCCGCGTTGCGGTCTGCGCCCGGCCTGAGGCCGAACTGTTGGCGGCCGAGGTACGGGTCACGCGGCTCGGCTTGGCGGTGTTACCAGTCGACCGGGTCGAAGTGGTGGACGACGCCTTGTTGGCCGCCTTGCCGGTGGCGCCTCGGGTGGTGCTTCCCTTGGCGTTCGCGGCCTTCCCCACAGCGGCCTTCGTAGCGGTCGCCTTCGTAGCGGTCGATTTAGCGGCTGCAGCCTTAGCCCCCGTCGACTTGGCAGCAGTCGACTTGGCAGCAGTCGACTTGGCAGCAGTCGACTTGGCAGCAGTCGACTTGGCCGCCGTCGACTTGGTGGCGGCCGACTTCGCTGCCGTCGACTTGGTGGAGGTCGACTTCGCGGCGGGACGGGACTTTGCCTGGGCCTTGGTGGCTTGGGAACCGACAGTCTTGGCCCCGGTCGACTTCGCCACCGTGGCCTTGGTTTCGGGCCTCTTGGCGGCTGTGGCCTTGGTTCCGGTTGCCTTGGTTCCGGTCGACTTGGCCGCCGTCGCTTTGACTCCGGCCGCCTTGGTCGCCGTCGCTTTGCTCGCCGTCGTCTTGGCCGCCGTGGATTTGGCCGCCGTTGCCTTGGTGGTCTTCGCCGCCGTTGCCTTGCCCGCAGTTGCCTTGCCCGCAGTGCCCCTTGCCGGTGTGGCTTTGGAGGCAGCAGCCTTGGAAACCGCGGTCTTGGCTGCGGTGGCCTTGGTCGCGGCCTTCTTGGGCGTGACGGACTTGGCAGCGGTCTTCTTCGCCGTGGTGACCTTCGCGGTGGCCTTCGTGGCGTTCTTGGCCGGTGTCGCCTTGGCGACGGCCTTCTTCGCGGTGGTCGTCTTGGCCGGGGTCGTCTTGGCCGGGGTCGTCTTGGCCGGGGTCGCCTTGGGCGCGGCCTTCTTCGACGTAGCCTTGGACGCTGCGATCTTGGTGGCTGTGGACTTGGCCGCGGTCGCCTTGGTCGCTGCCGCCTTACCGGCGGCGGCCTTCGTGACTGTCGCCTTCGCTGCCGCTGCCTTCGTCCCGGTGGCCTTGGACGCGGTGGCCTTGGACGCAGGAGCCGCCTTCGAGGCGGTGACCTTTGCGGCTGTCTTCTTGGCTGCCGTCGCCTTCGTGGCCGTGACCTTGGTCGCGGCCTTCTTCGCGGCGGTCGCCTTCGACCCAGCGACCTTCGACCCAGCGACCTTCGACGCGGTGGCCTTCGACCCGGTGGACTTCGACGCTGCCGACTTCGAGGCTGCGGGCTTCGACGCCACGGACTTCGCGCCTGTGGACCTGGTCGCCGCGGGCTTGGTGATGCTCTTCGTCGCGGCGGTGCCGGTGGTCCGGGCCGTCGAACCGGTGGTCTTCTTCGGAGACGCCGTACGGGACGGCTTCGCAACCGCGCCGGACGCGCGGGGACGACGGCGGCCGGCCGGACGCGCGGGTTCGGCGTCGACGTCGTCGTCGTCGAACTCGTCGTCGGACGACGGGGCGGTGGACGCCCCGCCGATGGTCGTGCCGGTGCCGAACATGCGGGTGCCGCCGGTGCCCTCGCCGCGGGCTGCGGCACGACGGGCGGCCGTGGTCCGGGCCGCGGGGTGGGTCTCGTCGTCCTCGAAACCGTGACCGCCCACGACGTCGATCTCCAGGACCTCGGCGACGCCGGGGGCGAACTCGACGTCCTCGTCGATCACCGGGGCCACCTTGGCGACGCCGATCGCGCGAACCGGTTCGTCCTCGTCGTACTCGGGCGCCAGGTCGCCGTCGATCGTCTCGGAACTCTCGCGGGGTTCCACGCCGAACCGGCGCACGATCGGGGCGCCCGCCGCGTAGGAGGCCAGCGCCGCGGCACCGGCTCGGCTCACCTCGTCGGGGGTGGCGATGGTTCCGGGCGGCAGACGGCGCGAACCCTCCTGGTCGACGGCCTGCGTGGGGTCGTCCGGCCGCGGCTGGGCCAGGATCGGCCCGGGAACCGTGGTGCCGTCGGTGTCCTCGTCGTCGCCGAGGACTTCCAGGTCGGGACGGTTCGCACCCCACTGGTCGGAGTCCTGGTCCTGGTCGGAGGCGTTGGCCGGGTCGTCGCCGGGGTGCCGGTCCGCGTTGCGCAGGTCACCGTTCGGGTCTGAGCCGGTCGGGTCCACGTCGTACTGGTCCGCGTCGTTCTCGTCGGCACCGTCCGGGTCGGCACCGGTGCCGTCCGAACCGTTCGCATCCGGGTCGTACGGGTCGGAGCGGTACGGTTCCGAGCCGGTCGTGTCCGGGCCGGACGGGTCCGACCGCGGGGGCATCCAGGCGACCTCGAACGGGCGGTCCAGTGAGCTGCCGGGCCCGGTGGTGTTCTCGTGGACGGGGCCGCTCGGCAGAGCGATCGGCTCCTGCGGGTTCTGCCCGTCGCCGGTCGACGCGGTGATCTGTGCCTGGGCGAGGGCGGCGGCTGCTGAGCGGCGGCCCGGGGCGCGGCGGGGAGCGGCGACGGCCGGCTTCGGCGTCGCGGACCGGGAACGGCCGCCGACGAGGGCGAGGATGCCGTCACCGTTGCCGGTGCGGCGGGTCGAGGTGCCACCGCTCTGGGAACGGGCCGCCGGGATCGCCGTGGCCGACCGGGAACCACGGGCGGTTCCGGGCTGGGCGGCTTTCGGGGACGTGCGGGTGGGTTGCTTCGGGGTGACGTTCTTGGCGACCGGAGTGGATTTCCCGGCGGCCTTCGCGACGGTGGCCTTCTTCGCGATAGCGGGCTTCTTCGCGACAGCGGGCTTCGCCGTCACCGTCGGCTTCTTGGTGACCGTGGCCTTCGCTGCTGACTTCTTGGTGACCGCGGTCTTCGACGGAGTGGCGGTCTTGGAAGCCGCCTTCTTCGGTGCCGTGACCTTGGTGGCCGTCGTCTTCGACTGCTGCGCGGGCACGAGTCGGCCCGTTCTGGCGGCCTTCGCGGGAGAGCCGGCCGGAGTCCGGGGCTTCACGATGGCGGCCTTGGAGGAAGCCGACTTGGCGGCGGGCTTGGCGGCGGGCTTGGCGACAGGCTTGGCCGCGGGCTTGGCAGCGGCCTTCACCGGCCGTTTGACAACCGGAGCCTTCACCGGAGCCTTCGCCGCCGACTTGGCCGCCACGGGCTTGGCGGCAGCTGCCTTCTTGGTGACCGCAGCCCTGGTGGCTGCCGGCTTCGGCGCGGTGGTTCGGGACGCGGCCGGCTTCGCAGCGGCGGCGGCCCTGGTGGTGGGCTTGGGTGCGACCGTACGGGCCGGCGACGCTGCCGCCGTGCGGCGGGGTGCGGCCGCGCCGGAGACGGCGGGCCTGGTCGCGGCCTTCTTGGTGGCAGCGGGCATCGAGGTGTTCCTCCTTGCGAATGACTGCGGGCACGTCTGCGCCTGGAGTTGCCCGGTTCCGGCTTGGACGCGTGGCCGGAACCGGGCGTCAGCCGGCTTCCCCTGTCCAGCGGGCGTCCTCGGCATCCCATTCGGCATTGCGCTTCTCGACGGTCTCGAGTGCCCGCGTCGCGTCTTCAGCCGTGGTGTAGGGACCGAGCCGGAATTGGGCGGGACACACGTCGTCCCCGCTCTCCACCCGACGATCGCGGAGGCACCAGAAATAGAGTGCCTCGCCGAGCCCACTGTCGTTCATTCCATCACTGTGCCGCTAAAACCGGCCAAGCGCTACCGATTCGGGCAAAAAGTCCACAATTTTCCACTGTGGAACCGGATGAGACAGTCACCCGGCGTGAGACTGCGCGGTAGTGGACGGCTTGGCGGGTGACCATGCAGCGCAGCCCGGCGCGGGCCCTACGGCCTTGCCCACCGCACGTGGTGGCGGCCGGTCCGGGCGGTGTGGTTGCGGTGGGGGACCATCAGGTCGTACAAGAAAGACAAGCGCAAGAGAAACGCCCCGGCCTGGAATCGGCCGGGGCGTGACGCAGGTGTGGTCAGCGGAGTTCGGCGGCGACCAACTCGGCGACCTGGACCGCGTTGAGGGCGGCACCCTTGCGGAGGTTGTCGTTGGAGATGAAGAAGGCCAGGCCGTTCTCCGCGGTGGGGTCGACGCGGAACCTGCCCACGTAGGACGGGTCCCGGCCGGCGGCCTGCAGCGGGGTGGGCACATCGGAGAGCTCGACGCCGGGGGCGTTCGCCAGCAGCTCCTGCGCGCGCGCCGGGCTGAGCGCACGGGTGAAGCGGGCGTTGACCTGGATCGAGTGGCCGGTGAAGACCGGGACGCGGACGCAGGTGCCGGAGACCAGCAGGCCGGGCAGATCGAGGATCTTGCGGCTTTCGTTGCGGAGCTTCTGCTCCTCGTCGGTCTCGAAGCTGCCGTCGTCGACGAAGGAGCCCGCCTGCGGGACCACGTTGAAGGCGATCGGCCGGGGGAAGACCTTGGATTCGGGGAACTCGACCGCGGAACCGTCGTGGGTCAGCTCGGTGGCCCGGTCGGCGACCTTCTTGATCTGCTCGTCGAGCTCGGCGACGCCGGCCAGGCCGGCACCACCGACGGCCTGGTAGGTGGTGGCGACGAAGGAGACCAGGCCGGCCTCGTCGTGCAGCGGGCGCAGCACCGGCATGGCGGCCATGGTGGTGCAGTTCGGGTTGGCGATGATGCCCTTCGGACGGTTCCGCGCGGCGTCCGGGTTGACCTCGGCGACGACGAGCGGGACGTCCGGGTCCATCCGGTAGGCGGACGAGTTGTCCACCACGACGGCACCGGCCTCGGCGACGCGCGGGGCATACTCCTTGGAGCTGCCCTTGCCCGCGGAGAACAGGACGATGTCCAGACCGCGGTAGTCGGCCGTGGCCGCGTCCTCGACGGTCACCTCGCCGTCGCCCCAGCCGATGGTGCGGCCCGCGCTGCGCGCGGAGGCGAAGAGCCGGAGCTCACTGACGGGAAACTGGCGTTCGGCCAGGATGCGGCGCATGACGCCACCGACCTGTCCCGTGGCGCCCACGATACCGATCCTCATGGACACCAAACTACGGCCTGAACTGCGCGGGGAGAAATCTCATTGCCCACGATGCGGGAAAGGTGTCTCACATTGGGGGACAATGGGGCTAGCTTCGAGGGCATGGCGACCTACACCCATGGACACCACGAGTCGGTCTTGCGCTCACACCGCTGGCGCACCGCAGAGAATTCGGCGGCATACCTGCTGCCGCATCTTTCCTCCGGAAATTCCCTCCTGGACGTCGGATGCGGTCCCGGGACCATCACCGCGGACCTGGCGACGCGTCTCACACCGGGTCGCGTCACCGCCCTGGAACACCACGAGGCCGCGCTCGGCCTGGCCCGCGAGGAGATCGGCCGGCAGGGCCTGACGAACGTGGACTTCCTGGTCGGCGACGTGCACGCGCTCGACCTGCCGGACGACTCCTTCGACGTGGTGCACGCCCATCAGGTGCTGCAGCACGTGACCGACCCGGTCACGGCGCTGCGCGAGATGCGGCGGGTCACCAAACCGGGCGGGGTGGTGGCGGCGCGCGACAGCGACTACGCCACGTTCACCTGGTTCCCGGTGGTGCCGGAGCTCGACGAGTGGCTGGCGCTCTACCAGAGGGTGGCGCGGGCCAACGGCGGCGAGCCGGACGCGGGACGGCGGCTCTACGCGTGGGCGCGGGCAGCCGGGTTCACCGACGTGACCGCGACGGCGAGCGTGTGGTGCTTCACCGGCGAGGAACGCCGGTGGTGGGGCGGCATGTGGGCGGACCGGATCCTGCAGTCGGAGATGGCCGGCGGCGCACGGAGGGCCGGAGCCACCGACGCCGACCTGCAGCGGATCTCGGACGGGTGGCGGCGCTGGTCCTCCGACGAGGACGGCTGGCTCGCCCTGACCCACGGCGAGATCATCTGCCGGGCCTAGAGAGAGGGCTTGTAGGCCCAGTGCCAGGATTCGCGGGGGACGTTCTCCACGAAGCCGTACGCCCCGGCGTTCTGCCGCATCCAGGACAACGCCTGCCGGTTCAGGTGCAGGTCGGCGGCCATCCCCCAGCCGTGCTCGCTGGTGCCCGGGCGGGCCGCCAGCCCACCCCGGGAGTAGAGACCCTTGGTGCGGACCAGATGAGCCTGTTCGTCGTACGAGCGATAGCCGCTGTTGACCCCGATCGTGACCCCGTCCGCGCGGGCCGCCTCGATCAGCGCCGTCAACGACCGGGCGGCCGGGTCCCAGAGCAGGTGGCGGGTGTCACCGACCCGGCTCAGGGCGTCCGCCGGGATCCGGCCGTTGCCGAACCCGGCCAGATCCACCGGGATGCCACGGCCGTCGAGGCGGGCGGTGGTCCTGGGTTGCTCCACCGCTTTCCGCAACTGCTCGGCGAAGGCCGTGACCGGTTGCGGCTCCTTCGCCGGAACAGGAGGAGCCGCAACCGGTGGCGGCTGCTGCAACGACAGGATCCGGGTCTGGATCTCCGCCATGCGTGACGTCACTGCCTCGATGCCCACGTCCTCCCGTTCGGCAACCGGCCGACCGGGCTGAGGGCGGATCTCAGGAGGCCGCGGGCAGGTCGATCGTGTGCTGCGTGTGCGCGACCTTGGCCTGCAGGTAGCGGACGTTCGCCGGGGACGCGTGCACCCCGGTGGCCCGCACCGACCGGACGCCGACGCCCAGGTCGCGCAGTTGACGGGACTTGTCCGGGTTGTTGGTCAGCAGGTCCACCTCGGTGACACCGAGCGCCTCCAGCATCTGCCCGGCCGCGGTGTAGTCCCGCTCGTCGTCGGCGTGACCGAGTGCCCGGTTCGCCTCGTAGGTGTCCATCCCCAGGTCCTGCAGCGCGTACGCGTCCAACTTGGCGTACAGGCCGATCCCCCGGCCCTCCTGCCGCAGGTAGAGGAGGTACCCACCGGCGGTGGCGATCTCCTCGACGGCCTCGCGCAGCTGCGGGCCGCAGTCGCAGCGCTGTGAACCGAAGACGTCCCCGGTCATGCACTCGGAGTGCATCCGGACCAGCGGCACCCCGGTGACGTTCCCGAGAGCGAGCGCCAGGTGCTCCTTGCCGTCCGCCAGGCCGGTGAACGTGATGACCTCCGCGGTGGTTCCCCAACCGTCGGCGAACTCGAGCGGAACGGTGACGCGAGTACGAACCGGCATGCCCTCTCCCTGCACTTGATATTTCAAGTCAAGTACGGACCGAGAGTGCTTCCCGGTTCACTTGCCGGTGATCTTGAGATCAACCTCCGATGTGGCGTCGCTCCGGTTGGGCAGGAAATTGGTGATCAGGATGAGGAGCGAGCCGATGACCGCGTACAGCGAGAGGATCAGCAGATGCCCGCCGATCGCGGCATCCGGGAAGTACAGGTCGTCGCGGACGGCCTGCACCCCGGCGCCGGTCGGCAGGTTCTCGCCGAGACGCCGGCCGAAGTCGGGCAGGAACTCCGGCAGGATGCTGGCCCCGGAGATGACCGTGCCGACGGTGAAGTAGAACGCGCCGACCAGCGCGCCGGCCGGGCCGATCAGGGCGACCGCGCCGGCCGTCGACCCGGTCACCGCCAGCGAGATCAGCGAGAAGATGCCGAGCATCTCCCACCGGTTCGCGTCGGCTCCGACACCGAACCAGCTCATCGACCACAGCACCACCGCCGCGGAACCGATCGCATAGAGGATCAGCGTGGTGAGATGTGCGACGCCACGCTTCCAGCTTCTGCGGGTACGCGGAATGAGCCGGCCCAGTCCCATCGAGGCGATCGTGCCGCCCAGTGACAGCGCCTGGGTGAGGAAACCCAGCGACGCCCCGTTGACGTCGTCCGCGGGCAGCGGCACCACGTCGGTCATCGCATCGGCCGCCACCAGCGCCTGGGCCTCGGTCACCGGCACCGTGGCCGTCGTCAGCGCGGCCAGTTGCGCGGTCTTCTGCTGCCGCATGACCGTCGCGTAGGTGCTCTTCAGCAGGGTCGCCGCCGCGGTGCCGGCAGCACTGGCCACGTACAGCATCGGCGCGTCCCCGGTCAGGTCCACGCCGCCGTAGACGTCCCGTTCCCGGATCGCCGTGGTCAGGGCGGCCGCATCGCCGTACCCGGACACCTTGAAGGAACCGCCGTCCTCCAGCATCGCGGTGACCCTGGCCTTCTGCTCGCCGGAGGCGGAGACCAGCCCGACCGGCAGATGATGCGGCGCCGCCTTGTGCCCCATGCCCAGGTAATAGGTGGTCAGCAGAAGCTGGACCAGCACACCGATGGCGCACACCACCGTGGCGAAGCGCCGGAACTGGCGTACCGAGCTGATCTGCCCGTCGTTGTCGTCGGCCATTTCCTGAGACTGGCCGACCGGACGGTCCCACGAGGGCGGTTCAGGCCAGATCGGCCGGGTCGGAGTTGGCGCCGCAGAGCAGGACGACGACCCGCTCCCCCGGTTCCGGACGGTAGACGCCGGAGATCAGGGCCGCCTGCGCGGCCGCGGTGCCGTGCTCGACCACGATCCGGTGCTCGTCCCACAGGCGCCGGCGGGCCTCGACGATCGCGGTGTCCTCGACCAGCACCGAGGTGATTCCGGCGTCGGCTGCCATCTCGTACGCGATCCGCCCGGACCGACGGGCCCCCAGCGAGTCGGCCGCCACCCCGGAGACCGGCACGTCCACCGGTCCGCCCGCCGCCAGCGCCGCCCCCAGAGCCCGCGAGGTCGCCGGTTCCACGGCGACGATCCGCGCCCGGTCCCGCAGCGCCGCGATCACCCCGGCGATCAGCCCGCCGCCACCGACCGCGACGAGCACGGTGTCGAAGCCGTCCGGCAGTTGCTCGGCCAGTTCCAGCCCGATGGTCCCGTTGCCCGCGACCATGGCCGGGTCGTCGTACGCGTGACAGAACAGCGCACCGGTCTGCTCGGCGCGGACGGTCGCGGCGGCGTACGCCTCGGCGTACTCGCCACCGGCCTGCACCACCCGGGCGCCCAGCTTGCCGAGTTTGGCCACCTTCACGGCGGGTGCGGTGACCGGCACGTACACCTCGGCGGTGATCCCCAGCTCGCGGGCGGTGTACGCGGCGGCCAGCCCGGCGTTGCCCCCGGAGGCGGCCACGATGCCCGCGGCCGGGACGGCGCCCCGCTCGACGCCGGCGAGCACCTGGTTGAACATGCCGCGGGTCTTGAACGACCCGGCGTGCTGGAGATATTCGAGCTTGAACCACCGGTCCGGCGCGGTGGCGAACACGGGGGTACGCCGGAGCCGCCCCTCGAGGCGCCGGGCGGCATCCCGTACGTCAGAAGTGTTGATCATTGGTTCGAGACTAGGTCCTCGACGACGCTCCAGTTCATCCGGCTGGACGGCACCGGCAGTCGCTCGCCGACCAGTCGTGCCAGGTCGAGCAGCCGGTTGGAGAAGCCCCACTCGTTGTCGAACCAGCCGCGCACCTTCACCCCGCCGGACGCGGTGGTCTGCGTGCCGGACGGGTCGAACAGGCAGGACGCCGAGTTGTTCTTGACGTCGATGGAGACCGTGGGGTCCGGGTCGTACGCCAGCACCCCGCGCAGCGGGCCCGCCGCGGCCTCGGCCATCGCCCGGTTGACCTCCTCGATGGTGACCGGCCGGCGGGTCTGCCCGGACAGCTCGGCGAGCGAACCGACCGGCGTGGGCACGCAGTAGTAGCTGTAGCGCATCTCGCCGATCTCCGGCAGCGCCACCCGGACCAGGTCACCGACCACGTAGTTGTGCGGGACGATGCTCTCCCCGACGGCCCGGCCCAGCCGCGGGTCCTCCCGGGAATTGCCGACCAGCGAGTCCTGCACCCGCTGCCAACCTTGGGCGGCGAGCATCACCGAGGTGTTGACCGAGCTGAGGCCGAACCGGTCGAGCAGCACCTTCGCCATCACGGTGAGCGCGTTGACGCCGCAGGAGGCGGGCGAGACCACGTCGTGCAGGTCCGGGTCGTAGCTGAGGTGGTTGGCGCCGTAGACCAGGAACGCGTCCGGGTCGTCGGCGGAGGCGCTGATCACCACCTTGCGGGCGCCGCCGTGGGTGATGTGGCTGCGTGCCGCGGTGCCGGCCCGGAAACGCCCGGTGGCCTCGATGACGACGTCGACGCCCTCCTCGGCCCACGGGATCCGCTCGGGACGCTCGTGGTGGAACGCCCGAATGGTGCGATCGTTCACCACCAGTTGGTCGCCGCGGGAGGAGACCGTCCCGGGGAAGGCGCCGCGGATGCTGTCGCGGCGCAGGCCGTACGCCAGTTTCTCGGTGGAGGCGAGGTCGTTGACCGCGACGATCTCGACACCCGGGTTGGGCGCGGCCGCCACGATCCGAGTCAAGCTTCGGCCGATCCGCCCGAGTCCGTTGATCCCGATCGTGACAGTCATCGAGCGCTCCTCGGATTCGGATGCTTTGTCAGCATATGACTCGTGACCAGGTCGCCCCGTTTTCACTAGAGTCCACCCGTAGTCACTGGGTCGACACTATGAGTTGTGCAAGTTGCACGTCAACGGACGACATTGTCACAGGAATTCAGCGACACCCGTCGACGGATGGGCGAGCACTGTGGAGAGTCGTCCGGCATGCTGGGGACGTGCCCATCCTCGTGTCCTACGCACCCCCCGATCACCCCTGGGCACAGTGGATCGCCGTCGAGCTGCGGGCCGCCGGCCACGACGTCCGGCTCCACCCCGCCGACGCCGGATTCGCGGATCGGCTGGTCCACGCGCGATCCGGCCCGGAACCGGTGCTGCTCCTGCTCTCCGCCGAACACCACGGCGCCGGACCCGACTGGAAAGCCCTCGCCACCCTCACCGACCAGGTGATCATTCTAGGACTCGACGACACCGGACCGCCGCCCGAACTGCGCCGGATGTCCTGCCGCAGCCTCCACGGCCTCGGCGACGAAGACGCCCACGACCTGCTGATGACGCTGGTCGGCGGGCCGCGCCGAGGCTCGGCTACGATGGCGGACGCGATGGACGAGCCGGTTGGGCGGCCGCGTCGGTGCCCTCAAAGCATCGCCGAGGAACGTCCGGACTCCGCAGAGCAGGGTGGTTGTTAACGGCAACCCGGGGCGACCCGCGGGACAGTGCCACAGAGAACAGACCGCCGGCACGCGCCACGGCGCGGCGCCGGTAAGGGTGAAACGGTGAGGTAAGAGCTCACCAGCACCCCGGGCGACCGGGGTGGCTCGGTAAACCCCACCCGGAGCAAGGCCAAGCAAGGCCACAGCCGCGAGGCGGTGGCCGGCGCAGGCGTTCGAGGGCTGCTCGCCCGAGCCTGCGGGTAGGCTGCATGAGCCTGTCGGCAACGGCAGGCCGAGATGGATGGCCGCCCATGGAGGCTTCGGCCTCCGGGACAGAATCCGGCGTACAGGCCGACTCGTCCATCGCCCCCCAGGCCAGAGGCGCCGAAACGGTGCTGACCTCATCTTGCGCACAGGCATTGATGGTCGGCCGCGGGCAACATCAGGCGTCATTTGATGACCCCAGGAGGCCCGGTTCACCCCTGGAAAAGGATCCGCAGGGGGTAATCCAGCCGAATGGTCCACAGCTGCGGTGCATGCGTACTTTCACGTACGCGAGATCACCACATCCAAATACACACTCCCTCCAGCGGAAACCCGCACCTGACCAACAGGCCGGGCCGCGGTCGATCTGGCGGTGATGAGATGCTGCGCTCAGCCCGCCTCTGCTGCTGCAAAGTTCACCAGGACAGCGGCACTGACATTCAGCACGACGCTCACACTTGCCTTGGGTCCCCTCATGCGCGCCTCCCTCCCGGCGTTGGACACACTCACGTGGCCCACCTGGGCGTAGTAGGTCAAGCAGTACGCACCGATCATGCAGAGCAAGAACCAGGCCGACCCGAGGGGCCGGCTCAGCGCAGCATCTCGCCGGCAATCATATCGACTGATCGCCACCGAAAGTCGGCCGCGAAAGCCAGATGCTTGCCTACTCAGTCGGCCCGGTGCTGGCCGGCCAGCACCGGATGCGGCTGAACCCCGTCCAACATCTGCTCGAGTTCGGCCTGTTCGCGGGCGTCCTTCTCGGTGCGCACCCTCGCTCTTTCCGCGGCCCTGGCCGCTCGGGCCTGGGCGGCCTCGGCTCGAGCCCGGGCCTCGTCCTCGGCGAGCTTCGCGGCCTCGTTGGCCTTGCGGGTGGCGGCTGCCTTGGCGGCTCGTTCGCGGGCCACCTCCGGGTCGAGTTTGCGGATCGGGGCGCTCACCTCGGCGATCACCTCGACCTCGCGGGCCTCGATCGCGGCGAAGTCCGGGCGGATCTTCGCGGCCACCCATTCGACGCCGGCCACCAGGCCGACCACCAGGGCGAAGATGATCCGCAGGCCGAGGGGGCCGGGTGCGGCGAAGTTGACCGCAGCCGAGATGACCACGACGACGGCGAGGATCTTCATGGCGGCGCGTTTGGCGTCGGCGGCCATGCCCGCGGTGCCGGCGATGGTCAGCATGGAGAGCATGGCCAGGTCGAAGACGCCGGGCACGATCCAGGCGAACATGCCGGCGCCGAGACTGGCCAGGTAGTGGGCCTGGTGGAGGTAGCTGGCACCGAGCGCGCCGAGCAGGATCAGCTGGTTGGCGCGTTTGCTGGTGCGGATGGCCCGGAGCATGCCGGGCACCGCACCTTTGGCGTATTCGGTGGCGAACTGCTGCGTCAGGGTCATCAGGGTTTGACTCCAAAAGACCGAGGCGGGGAAGGCCGTGGTCGGCGCCGAAAAACGACGCTACCGGACCTGAAGGCCTTTATACGCATTTTTCGCGTTCTTGGGCTCTATGGCCCCTGGGGGATCGGATCTCACCGGTACGCGAGAATGACAACCGTGATCGAAGCGCTCGCGCACACCGTCCCGGCGCTCGCCGCGATGCGCTGGAACTGGTCGCTCCAGGATCTCGAGCGGCTGGTCGTCGCCGCCGGGCGAACCTACCGCGCCCCGTCCGAGGGGAACGTCAGTTGCGACTTCGGCGCGGGTGCCGGCGCGTTCCTGTTCGGCGACGAGGTCACCGCGGTCTGGCTGAGCCTGGTGGCCCGGCCCACCCCGGCGCCGGTGCTGGCCCGCCGGGACGCGTTCGCCGCCGCGGTCGACGTGGTGACCGGGCTGCTCGGACCGCCCGCGACGCCGCATCCCGGACCGGATCCGAGCGCCGGCTGGCCGGTGGCCTCCGGGGTGCTCGAGGTGGTCGACAAGCCGGGTGCCCTCGACCTCTGGTTGCGGCCGGGACCGCGACGCACGGCGTACCCGAGGAACGTCGTTGATCTGGAAAGCGCGCCCACCTGGGCGGATCTGGAGGCGGGGCTCGCTGACGCGGCCGCCTCGCTGCCCGCCGGGACCGTGGTGTGGCTGACCGACGACCTGGTACTCAGTCAGGCGGCCGACCGGCTGACCGTCACGATCGGCGGCACGACCCGGGTCCTGGCCTGGCCGGCCCGGGGCGCGGACTACGCGGAGCTGGCGACCGACCTCGTCATCTGGTTGCGGGACGAGGCCGGCCACCGATCGCCGGAAGAGCTGTCCTACCGGTCCGACCTGCCTATTTGGCACCTTCCGCTACGTCGAGCCTGAGGTCGCGGTCGATCCGCGGGTCGTCGGCGTCGGCGAAGTAGTCGTCCGGCTTCGTGCCGTCGGTCCCCTCCGGCGTGCCCGCCGCCCGCAGCGCCACCGAGACGATCACCGCCACGAGCAGGTTGACCAGGACCGCGACGAATCCGGCGTACACCGTCCGGGTGGTGTCGAAGCCGAATTCGGCGAGCGAGAAGGCCGACCCGCCGAAGTGTGCCCGGCCGGTCACCGCGTTCGGGATCTGCCAGAGCATCCAGAAACCGAGGCCCATCCCGGCCACCCAGCCGGCGATCAGCCCGCCCCGGTGCAGCCACCGGGTGAAGAGGCCGACCATCACCGACGGCGCGGTCTGCAGGATGATCACGCCGCCGATCAGCTGCAGGTCGATGGAGAACTGCGGATCGAGGAAGATGATGCAGGCCACCGCGCCCAGCTTGACCACCAGCGAGGTGACCTTCGCAACGGTCGCCTCCTGGGCCGGGGTGGCGTCGCGCCGCAGGTACTCCTTGTAGATGTTGCGGGTGAACAGGTTGGCCGCGGCGATCGACATGATCGCGGCCGGGACCAGGGCGCCGATGCCGATCGCGGCGAACGCCACTCCGGCGAACCAGGCCGGGAAGTGCATGTCGAACAGCAGCGGCACGACGGTGTTGCCGTCCACACTGCCGGGCTTCGCCCCGGGCAGGGGCTTCACCCCGGCCGCGATGGCCATGTAGCCGAGCAGGGCGATCAGGCCGAGCAGGAGACTGTACGCCGGAAGCGCCGACATGTTCCGTTTGATGACGTTACGGTTCTTGCTGGCCAGCACCCCGGTGATGCTGTGCGGGTAGAGGAACAGCGCCAGCGCCGACCCGAGTGCCAGCGTGAAGTACTGGATCTGATTGTTGGCGTTGAGGATGATCCCGTCCCCGGGTGCCGGTGACGCCTGGAACTTCGCGTCCGCGGCGTCGAAGATCGCACTCCAGCCGCCCAACTGGGAGGGCAACCACAGCACCGCCACGATGATCACCAGGTAGATCAGGGTGTCCTTGACGAACGCGATCAGCGCCGGCGCCCGCAGACCCGACTGGTAGGTGTACGCCGCCAGGATCGCGAACGCCACGATGATCGGCAGGTGCCGGGCGAACGCGCTCTCCCCGGTCATCCCCATCGTCTTGAGGACCGCCTCGATGCCGATCAGCTGCAGCGCGATGTAGGGCATCGTCGCGGTGATGCCGGTGATCGCGATCAGCAGCGCCAGCGTCGGCGAGTCGAACCGGGTGCGTACGAAGTCGGCCGGCGTGACGAACCCGTGCCGGTGCGACACCGACCAGAGCCGGATCAGGATCAGGAAGAAGATCGGGTAGATGACCACCGTGTAGGGCACCGCGAAGAACCCCGCGGCGCCGGCACCGAAGATCAGCGCGGGTACGGCGACGAAGGTGTACGCCGTGTACAGGTCGCCACCCACCAGGAACCAGGTGATCCAGCCGCCGAAGCTGCGGCCGCCCAGCCCCCACTCGTCCAGGTGTGCCATGTCCTGCGGGGCCCGCCACCGCGACGCGATGAAACCCATCACGCTGACCAGCAGGAACAGGAAGGCGAAGACCGAGATCTCGACGATGTGGTCACCCACGACGGCCTCGCTTGGTCATCTGGTAGACGACGGTCGTCGTCGTGACGCCGAGGAGGATGAACGCGAACTGCAGCCAGTAGAAGAGCGGAAACCCGCCCAGTCGCGGTTCGTCGAAGTTGTACAGCGGGGTCAGCAGCGGCACCACGATCGGCACCACGAGCAGCCAGTTCCAGGGACTTCTATCGGTTCGCGGATGCTCCGGCTCAGCCATGAGTCCTCCTCCGTCAGCAGAGCGTGTGTCCTACGTCACGCTAACGAGAGATGGGACGCCGGAGCGATCCTCACTGCGCCCAACGGACGAGACGGTGCGCCCAATGGGCACACCGTCTCGTTCCTTGACCTATGGGTGCGTCTAACGCAGGTGGGCGGTCTCGTTGACCGACCGCACCGCGATGTTGCCGTCCGGCCACACGTCCATCGTGGAGACGCCCGCCGCGTCCAGGTAGAGCCGGTGCAGGAACGCGTCACCGGCCGCGAGCGCGTCCCGCAGGATCAGCTTGATCGGTGAGACGTGCGAGACGATCACCACGGTCTTTCCGGGGTACGTGCTGAGCACGGTCGCCAGGACGCCACGGACGCGTTTCGCCACCGTCTGGAAGGACTCCCCGCCGGGCGGGGCGACGCTGGTCGACGCCATCCACGCCGCCATCTCGTCCGGCCAGCCCTCCTGCACCTCGGCGAAGGTGCGGGCCTCCCACGCCCCGAAATCGCATTCGATCAGGTCGTCCATCACGGTCACCGGCAGTCCGCCCACCTCGGCCGAGATGAGCTCGGCGGTCCGCGTACACCGCTGAAGGGGTGAGCTGAGGACGGCCGTGACGTCGCGGCAGATGCCGGCCACCCGCCCGGCCGCGGCCATCGCCTGGGCCTCGCCCTCGTCGGTGAGCGGCACGTCACCGCGGCCGGAGTAGCGGCCCGCCGAGGTCAACGGCGTCGAACCGTGCCGGACCAGGATGATCCGGGTGGCGTTGTCCAGTGACGGCGGCGCCCAGGACAGCGGCGGCTTGGTGTCGCCGAGCACCGGGGCGGAGGCCTCGATCGTGTCCCGCACCGGCTTGCCGGCGGCCTCGTCCATCGCCCGGTTGGCCAGGGCGTCCGCGGCCTTGTTCTTCTCCCGGGGGATCCAGTCGAACGTCACCCGGGCGAACTTGCCGACCAGCACGGCCGCCTCCGCGGCGAGCGGGCGCAGACCCGGGTTCTTGATCTGCCAACGGCCGGACATCTGCTCGACGACCAGCTTCGAGTCCATCCGGACGTCGACCCGGGTCGCGTTCAGCTCGGCGGCGGCCTGCAGGCCGGCGACCAGACCGGAGTACTCCGCGACGTTGTTGGTGGCCACGCCGAGCGAGGCGAACCGCTCCAGCAGGACCTCACCGGTGGCCGCCTCACGGACCACAGCGCCGTACCCGGCCGGCCCGGGATTGCCCCGGGACCCGCCGTCTGCCTCGACGATGACGTGCAGATCCGTCACAGGCCCGACTCCGAGCTGCGCACCATGATCCGGCGGCACTCCTCGCAACGGACCACGTCGTCACGCGGGGCCGCCTTGACCCGGGCCAGGTCGGCGCCGTACAGCTCGATGCGGCAGCCGCCGCAGCGCCCGGCGTACACCAGAGCCGCGCCCAGACCGCTCTCGGTCCGGATCTTGTCGTAGAGGGTGACCAGATCGGCCGGGAGATCCGCGGCGAGCGGAACCCGCGCCGCCGTCTTGAACTCCCGCTCCTTGGTGATCTCCGTGGAACTCTCGTCACGACGGCGCTCGGCGTCCGTGCGGCGGGCGGCGGCCGACGCCAGCCGGCCCTGCACCTCGGCCAGCGTCGCGACCGCGGCCTCCCGCTGCTCCATCAGCTCCAGCTCGGCGTCCTCCAGCTCGGACTGCCGGCGGTTCAGCGTGGCCAGCTCGTGCTGCAGGCCCTCGATCTCGCGCAGCGCGCCACCGGCGTCCAGGCGCTTCTGGTCCTTCTCCTTGCGCTGGCGGACCTGATCGATGTCCTTCTCGAACCGGGTGATGTCCCGGTCCAGGTCGTCGACCGCGACCTGGGCGCGGACCCGCTCGTCCTCCAGCGCGGAGATCTCCCGGGCGGCGGCGTCGATCTCGGCGATCTCCGGCAGGTTCTTGAGCCGGTGCGCGAGCTGGGCCAGGGCGGTGTCGACGGCCTGCAGGTCGAGCAGGCGGCGCTGGGCTTCCGGGGCGGCCTTCACGGGTGGTTCTCCTTCTCCTCAGAAGCGGCATGAACCGGCCGGTCCGCCGCGGAGGCGGCATGGACGGTCCACGGGTCGGTGTCCAGGTCTGACACCACGACGTCGATGGGAAACGCACCGCGCAGCCAGGCGGCCACCTCGTCGAGCCACGGACGCTCGCTCGCCCAGTGTGCGACGTCGAGCAGAGCCGGGCCACCGGCGGCGAGATGCTCGCTCACCGGATGATGCCGCAGGTCGGCACAGAGGTAGGCGTCGGCGCCGGAACGCGCGGCGAGGGACAGGAACGAGTCGCCGGCACCGCCGCAGACGGCAAGCGTGCGGATCACCCGGCCCGGGTCGCCGGCCGCGCGGACCCCCGCGGCGGTGGCCGGCAGGCGCTCGGCCGCGAGAACGGTCAGCTCCTCCAGGGTGATCGGCTCGGGAAGCTCACCGATCCGGCCCACACCGCGGCCTCCACCGGCGGCCGCGCCCTCGGCGGGCGCCAGCGGGCGCAGAGCGGTCAGGCCGAGACGGGCGGCCAGCGCGTCGGACACGCCGGGATCGGCCACGTCGGCGTTGGTGTGCGCGGTGTAGAGCGCCACCCCGGCCCGGATCAGCCGGTGCACGAGGCGGCCCTTGAAGGTGTCCGGCGCGAGCGAGGACACCGGCTTCAGGAAGAGCGGATGGTGCGCGACGATCAGGTCCGCGCCGATCTCCAGCGCCTGGTCGACGGTCTCCGGCACGCAGTCCACCACGCAGAGGACGCGGGAGACCGTGGCGTCGAACTCGCCGAGCACCGGACCGACCCGATCCCAGGACTCGGCCCAGGCCCGCGGGTAACGCTCGTCCAGGGCGCCGACCAGATCGCGGACGGTGGTCTCATTCCGCTCGGTGCAGTCCGTCACGGCGAAACTCTATATCGCTGGGCCGGGGCCGTCGGCGCTGGCTATGGCTAGGAGACCGCCCCCGGCTCGACACGGCCCGCGGCGGTCGTGACCGCGCCGCTGACCGCCTGCAGCGCCCGGCGCCACGGGAACTGACCGCGGAAACGGTCGGTCTGCCCGGGGCCGCCGAGACGGCAGTACTCGTCGCCGTACAACACGTGAACTCCCCAGTCCCGCAACTTGGCGACACTCTCGTGCAACGACGGGTGCAGGGCCATCACCTTGTTGGTGTACGGGACCACGGAGATCGGGACGCCGTAGCCGTACGCCTCCACGAGAAGGCCCAGCACCAGGGTGTCGGTGATCCCGGCGGCCCACTTGTTGACCGTGTTGACGGTGGCCGGCGCGACGATCATCGCGGTCGCCGCCGGCAGCACGTCCGGGTCGCCGGGACTCTTGTACGAGGAGCGGACCGGATGGCCGGTCTGGGCCTGCAGGGCCGCGACGTCGACGAACTTGCGCCCGTCCGGCGTCGTGATCACGCAGACCTCCCAGCCCTCGTCCTGAGCGAGCGCGACGAGGATACCGACGTCCCGGGCCATCGGTGAGCCGCACACCAGCACATACAGCACACCGGGAGAGGGGTTGACCATCACGTGCGGACCCACCTCATACCCCGACTCCCATCTGTTCGGCCAGCTCCGCGATGGGAGCCGGTGGCGTGCCACGGGTACGCCGGAGCACGTCGGAAAGGACCTCATGAGCCAGCGGCCGGCAGCGGATCTCGGCGGGGGCGAGCCGGTCGCCCTCGAGCAACATCTCGCCGGCCTTCTCCATGTCGCCGATCTGCGTGTAGCCCCGCGCGATGTCCAGGTAGTGGTGCGCGCGGCGTTCCGGCAGCATGGCGTGGAACCCCGCCAGGTCGATCCGCTCGTGGGTCTCCACGGCGGTCCGCCCGTCGCCCAGCTCGACCGCGGTCGCCACCCGGTGCAGTTGCACGTTGGTCGGGCCGAAGCAGGTCCAGTAGTGGTTGAAGTCGCCACCCAACTCCAGCGAGGCCTGTTCGGCGCCGCAGAGCAGGTCGCGCACGGTCGCGCTGTCCCCGATCCGGGCCGCCGCCATGGCCCCGTTGAGCAGGAGCATGCCGTAGACCGAGAGCTGTTCCCCGCGGGGACGCTCCGGACCCGGCGCCAGCCGGTTGGCGATGTTGACGTTGACCTCGAGCGCGGGACGGACCCGGCCGAGCGCGAGCAGCGCACTGCCCACCCGGTAACTGGCCAGACCGGCCAGCAGCTGGTCGCCGGCCCGCTGCGAGACCGCGATGGAGCGGTCCGCCGCCAGCCAGGACAGCTCGTGTTCGCCGACCTTGCGCAGTGCCGACGAGGCGATCTGGTAGACCTGCCCGAGCAGGTGGGCCGCGGTCGACGCCTCGTCGCTGTTCGCGTAGGCGCTGTCCGCCGCCTGCGCGTCACGCAGCAGCTTGGGCAGGGTGCGCGCGAGTACGCCGTACTTCGCGTGCTGATAGGTCAGCCAGGCGTGGCTGACCGCCTTCTTCATCTCGGACAGCGGCGGCGCATGCGGCACCGCCTGGAAGAACGCGCTCATCTGGTCATACCGCTCCAGCGCCGCGCGGATCTCCTCGACCTCGACCTGATCGATGCAGTTCTGCGTCTCCGGTTTGCGCTCCACCTCTTTGCCCAGCAGCAGCTGGACATCGACCTGCAGCACATCCGCGATGTCGTACACGACCGAGAACTTGTCGAGTCGGCGGACGCCCCGTTCCACCTTGTCGACCCAGCTCTTGGACTTGCCCAGCCGGTCCGCGAAGACCTGCTGGGACATTTTTCGACGGCCCCGCCAGTAGGCGACGCGGCGGCCGATCGGCAGCTCGTCCACGGTGCCTCCCCACTCGACCGGTGGCTCTTCATACCCGCCGGTCGAGCCATCCGGTGTCACCCGCAGTGTGGACCGTTCACGTCCGTGCGGATCGCACAGCGTGTGTGATCTCCTGCGCACCGAAGCTCGTAGTTTTTCATGCAAGTTGCAGTAGGTGGATCTGACCGACCCAACGACGACCGTCGCGCTGGGATACGGATCCGGGGGTTATCGAGCCATGCAGTGGAACAACCGTCAACCGTTCGTCCCACCGTCACTCCTCGATCGGCTGGATCGCCTTCGTCTGCGCCGCACGGCGTTGCGGTACGCGGAACACGGCTGGTCCGTCACGCCGGGAGCCTGGCTCTCCGGTCACCACTTCGACTGCGGCCGCCCCGGTTGCCGGATCACCGGTTGCCATCCGGCGCTCGACACCTGGACCGAGTCGGCGACCACCGACCCCGCCCGGATCACCGCGTGGTGGCGACGGCGCCCGTACGCCGTCCTGCTCACCACCGGCACCACTTTCGACGTCCTGGAGGTCCCCGCCGCGATGGGCCGGTTCGCCCCGGCCGCCGGGCCCGTCGCGGTGACCGCCACCGGACGCTGGATGTTCTTCGTCGCACCCGGCCGCCCGCTCCGGTCCGAACTGGAACATCGCCTCGACGTGGTCCGGCACGGCACCGGCTCATGGATCCCGGCACCGCCGAGCCGGATGATCGAGGGACCGGTCCGCTGGGTGAACCCGCCCGGCCGGACCGGCTGGCGCCTGCCCGACGCGGGTGAGGTGCAGCAGTCGCTCGCCGCCGTGTTCGGTTCGGCGCGCGGGCCGGGCCCGCTCGTCGTGCCCCGCCAACTGTCGACGTCGCGCCGCTCGGCCTGACACCGTGGCATGCCCGCCCGCCGCCTCACCAGTGGTGGGCGGCTGCCGCCGGGGCTTAACACGGTTACACATGTCAAGGAGCAAGATACCGTGTTCGTACGGTGATCAGGGAATCACACGAAGGGATGATATGCATGAGTGAGTGGGTAGTTATCTCACGAAAATGCTGCTTCATCCCGAATCGGCAGGGCGTTCGTCCGGATCTGTCCCGGCTGCGAGGCCGGTCGATCTCATCCGGGCGGGCCCGCACCGCCGAGGGGAAACCGGCCGGACCCGCCCACCTGCGGGGCGTCCCGCAGGTGTCATAAGGGATCGGAGACGGGCGGGCCGACTTGAGCCCGCCCGCGTTGCGTGCCGGTTGCCTCCGCGGCGAGCCGGCCGATGGGCCGGTCCGCGCCGGTTCCCGGGTTCCGCCGACCCGGCGACCCTCGCCGTGGTTCCCTGACCGGGAGTCCTGTCGCCGTCCGGGAGCCCGCGATGACCACCGCAGCAGTGCCAGCAGGCCGGTTCCGGCCCACCATCGCCTTCAGAATCACCGCGATGGTGGTACTGGCGATCCTCCTGCTCACCGGCCTGGGGATCATGACGATCACCTCGATCACCTCACTGCGCGCCCAGGCCGACGAACAGGCGACGCTGAACGGCGCCAACGCCCAGCTGATCGACCTCGACCTCCAGCAGAGCATGGCCAGCCTGGCGCTGAGCTGGGGGCTGCTGGCCACCACCGAGGCCGAGGGCACCACCGCCAACAACCTGATGACCTCGGTCGTCGAGAAGATCGAGACCGACCTGAGCGAGCTGACCGCCGTCACGCTGCCGACCGCACTGTCCTCCCCGCTCGCCGAGGTGGTCAGCGGCTACCGCGACTACCTGACCGCGGTGCAGGAGAAGATGACGACCGCGGTGAAACTCGACCCGGCGTCCGCCGCGGCGAAAGCGCTGATCGCCGAGGACACCGCGACCTCCGACGCGCTGGGCGAGAAACTGGCCGCCATGCGCCAGCAACTCGCCGAAGCGGTCGCGGCCGGCGACGAGGCCGCCGCCGAACGGGCCACCGGCGTCCGGGTCATGGTCGTGGTGACCCTCATCGTCGCGGCCGTGGTGCTCGGCGGCATCGGCTGGTTCCTGGTCCGCGGCATCCGGTCCGCGCTGACCGGCCTGCGCACCCGGATGGAGGACATCGCCGAGGGCGAAGGCGACCTGACCGCCCGCCTGCCGGAGACCGCCCGCGACGAGACCGGCGACGTGGCCCGCGCCGTCAACCGGTTCATCAGCCGGGTGCAGACCCTGGTGCAGGAGATGGCGAACGCCGCCGAGACCCTGGGCGGTTCGGTCCACACGCTGAGCGCGATGACCACCGAGATGTCCGCGAACGCCGGCGAGACGAACGGTCAGGCCTCCGCCGCCAGCGACGCCGCCGAGGACGTCTCCCGCAACATCTCCACCCTGTCCGCGGGCAGCGAGCAGATGACCGCCTCGATCCGGGAGATCGCCCAGAGCGCCGCCGAAGCCGCCCAGGTCGCCAACACCGCCGTCAACATCGCCGCCACCGCCCGCGGCACGGTCACCGCACTCGCCGACTCCAGCTCCGAGATCGAGAACGTGGTCGCCCTGATCACCAGCATCGCCGAGCAGACCAACCTGCTCGCCCTGAACGCCACCATCGAGGCGGCCCGGGCCGGCGAGTCCGGCAAGGGCTTCGCGGTCGTCGCCGGCGAGGTCAAGGAGCTGGCCCAGGAGACCGCGAAGGCCACCGAGGACATCACCCAGCGGGTCGCCGCCATCCAGTCCGGCACCACCGCCGCCGTGGACGCCATCTCCACCATCGGCGAGATCGTCACCAAGATCAGCGACTACTCCACCACGATCGCCTCCGCCGTCGAGGAACAGACCGCCACCACCAACGAGATGTCCCGCAACGTCTCCGAGGCGGCATCCGGCGCCAACCTGATAGCGGGCAACATCTCCCAGGTGGCCGGCGGCGCCTCCTCGACGTCGGAGGCCGCCGCGGAGGCCGCCCGCACCACGTCGACCGTCTCCACCGTGGTCGAGAACCTCCGCACCACGGTCGGCACGTTCCGCTACTGACCCGTCCGGCTGGACGCCGGGGCTCCGGTGCCGGGAACCGCCCGGCTGGACGCCAGGGCTCCGGTATCGGAAACCGCCCGGCTGGACGCCAGGGCTCCGGTGCCGGGAACCGCCCGGCTCCGGTAGTCACTGGTTTCGTGGGATCTCGTTCCGGCCTTCGACGTCGGCGCCTTCCCGGAACTGATCGCCACCGATCGGCACGCCAGGATTCGAACCCGTCGGCGAACCGATGCCGACGCCCGACCGACGTGACCGGCTCCGGTAGCCGAAGCCCGCGGTCCTGCAGCCGCAGACGACGGCCGAGACGCAGCCGCAGCCGCAGCCGCAGCCGCAGCCGCAGACGACGGCCGAGACAGTCCAGCCGTCGGTCATGGCTGTTCGCCGGACAAGAACCAGCCATGACCGACGGCCCGGGATCACCCAGCCGTCACCCACGGCCGTATCCGACTCACAGACGAACCACAGCCGACGGCCGGGTCAGGCGAGCCGTCGAACACGGTCCATCCGCAAGCCGAAAACGGCCCTGAACGACGGCCGTCACCGTCGCCGAGAGTTGTCGGCGTCTCGGGCGAACCGTGGGCGACGGCCGGGATGCCCGACATGCCGCCCGGCCCCGGTCTGCCGTCCGCCCCGGTCTGCCGCCAGGCCCCGAATACCGCCCGGCCCTCGTCCGCCGTCCGCCCCAGGTCGGTCATCGGCCGGGAGCAGTACCACAACGAGCAACTGAACCCCGAGCAGCTCTGCGAACACAGCGACGTATCGGGCGTCATGAGCTGCCGCAGGGTCGGCACAAAGCGGTGATCGCGTAACACCTGGTCATCGCCACCCGGAGTAGGCGGAGTGGCATTGAAAGCTCTGTGACGAAAACACGCCGACACCCAGGGACCCGCTCCCCAGGAAATGATGGCGGCAAGGCGGTGTTTCTCGTCCGGAACAAGAGCAGGAATCGCAACACTGACGACCACGCGACCCGCCGCACGGGACGCCCGGCTCCAGAGGCAGCCCCGGCTCAGCCGCAAACCACTGCACTCAGCCGCCGATGGGCTGACCCGCCAATAAGCCGAACCCGAGACCCACCCGACACGCGGAGACCCCGCCGGAGAATCCCGCAACAGACCTGGGTAGTGGAGGCGAAAGCCGACGTCGATCAGACGAAAGCCAGGCAGCAACCGAACAGAAAGCCGGCAGCAAGCGATAACGCGGGGCGTCCGGGGGCTCGGCCCCCGGAGCAGACAAGACGAGCGACCAAGGTCCGCGCATTCCGCGGACACAATCCGCCCGAGCTCGTGGGCGCGGTAGGTTTCGAACCTACGACCCCCCGCTTGTAAGGCGGGTGCTCTCCCACTGAGCTACGCGCCCGGCACAGACCACAAACCGGCCGGAGCCGCCAATCTTACCCGAGGGCGGCGACGGCGTCGCGCCAGGACTGCTGGTCGCGGGACTTGCCTATCTCGGCGTGTTCGGCCCAGCGGATGATGCCGTCGCGGTCGATGAGGAACGTGCCGCGGACGGCCACCCCGGCCTGCTCGTCGAGGACGCCGTAGGCGTGGGCCACCTCGCCGTGCGGCCAGAAGTCGGCGAGGAGGGGAAAGTCGAATCCCTCCTGGTCGGCCCACACCTTGTGGCTGAAGAACGAGTCCACGCTGACGGTCAGCACCTGGACGTCGTCGTTCGCGTACGCCGGAAGGTTCTGCTGGATCTCGGTGAGCTCGCCGTGGCAGCGACGGCTGAAGGCGAGCGGGTAGAAGATCAGCAGGACGGCTTTGCGTCCCCGGAAGTCGGCCAGCCTCACCTCTTGGTTGTTCTGGTCCTTGAGGGTGAAGTCGGGCGCGGGCACGCCAACAGAGATCGGCATCCGCTCAGCTTAGGCCTGGGCGGACGCCGACCTCGGCGAGGTGGCAGTGTCGCTACTTCTTCTTGGCGCCCCGGGGGGTGACCAGGCGTGCGCCGGTCCAGTCCTTGCCGGCGTTCACCGTCGAGGTCTGCTGCAGCCCCGCGGTGGGGGCCGACTCGCTGATCTCGCTCGGCTCGACGTGTCCGTCGCGGCCGGCTTTCGGGGTCAGCAGCCACACCACACCGTTGTCGGCGAGGGGGCCGAGGGCGTCGGTGAGAATCTCGAACAGGTCACCGTCGCCGTCGCGGTACCACAACAGCACCGCATCGACGACCTCGTCGGTGTCCTCTTCGACCAACTCTCCAACGCGTTCGGTCAGGGCGTCACGGAGATCCTCGTCGACGTCGTCGTCGTAACCCATCTCCATGACCACCATGTTCGGCTCGAAGCCGAACCGGTCCGCCAGGCTGCGTACGCCGTCGGCCTGACCCGCGGTCGCGCTCACTGTCCAAATCCTCCTAGCCTGAAATCCGTGGAAAATGCACCGGAACCTGGGGGTAGTCCACACACTCCGGGGCTCGGGCGCAAGTGGCGCACCGAGTGTGTGGCAATTTACCGCGCCAGCAGCGTGTGGGCACCCTGTGTGATGGCATCCTCTCCCACGAGAACCTGTTGGGCTGCTGGTCCGAGCGGAACGGGTGAGTCAGCCGCGGCCACTCGGCGTACGGATCCGACAAATGCCCCGTCCACCAGGGCCGCGAGGACACCCTCGCCGACGCCGCCGGATCGCCGGGTCTCGTCGACGATCAGCACCCGCCCGGTTGCCGAGGCCTCTCGGACCAGGTCAGCCGCGGGGAGCGGGCTGAGCCACCTGAGATCCACCACTCGGGAACCGTACCCCTCGGCGGCGAGTTGGGCAGCGACACGGAGCGACATCCGCACCCCGTTGCCGTACGTCACGATGGTCAGATCCTGGGCGGTGCCCAGCCCGTAGGTGCGTGCCCGGCCGATCGGCACGTGGTCCTCGGACCAGGTTCCGGGGGCCGGATAGGGCGCCAGCCACTCGTTGTCGCCTTGTTGATAGAGGTCCCTCGTCGGGTAGAGGGCGACCGGTTCGAGGAAGACGCAGACCGTCCCGTCGGCCCGTGCCGCCGCCAGGCAGGTGCGCAGCATCGGCGCGGCGTCGACCGGGTGGGCGGGCACCGCGACGACCAGGCCGGGCACGTCGCGCAGCGCGGCGACGGTGTTGTCGTTGGCGAGCCGGCCGCCGGGGGCGAGTGGCTGGGCGAACGCCGGGATCCGCAGGACGAGCGGATTCCGGTAGGCCCCGGCGGACAGGAACGCCATCCCGGTCGCCTCGGCCCGCAACTGGTCGATGCCGGTGTCCAGGTCGGCCTGGCCGGTCAGTTCGGGCACCGGCAGCATGCCGGCGAGCCCGGCGCCGAGGGCCGTGCCGAGGATGGTCGTGGTGTCCGGCAGGGTGTCCAGCACCCGGTCCGGGGCGTGCTCGCGCAGCCCGGTGGTGACCCCGTGCCGCCCGCCGCGGGTGGTGCCCGGCCCGAGGACCAGAAGTCCCGGGTCGGCGAGCAGCGCGTCGGTGAGGGTGGCGTTGACGGTCTGCGCCAGTGTCATCGGCCCGGCGTCCTCGGGCAGACGCCCGCCGAAGGCCCTCAGACGGCCGGAGCGTCCCGGACCGGCAGCCCGGGTCGCGGACTCGGTCACGGCGTGTGCGACCCGCAGCGGCCGTCGTGGGGCCAGCGTGGCGGCCACCTCGGCGAGGGAGGCCAGCTTCGGTTCGCCGAGGACCTCCTCGGCGGCTTTGCGGACCTGCCAGCCCACCTCGTCGTACCGGCTGATCGTCTCGTCGGGGGTGAGCAGGCCGGCGGCGACCAGCAGGCCGGCGGCGACGATCAGCGGGTCCCGGTCGAGACCCGGGGTGGTGTCCGGTTCGCCGGGGCCGCCGAGCAGCCGGACGGTGGACAGGTGCAGCAGGGCGGGACGGCGTTCGGCGCGGACGAACGCCGCCGCATCGGCCGCCGCGTCGTACACCGCGGCGGGGTCGCAGCCGTCGGCGAACGAGTACCGCAGGCCGGGCCGGGCGCGCAGGGACGCGGCGACCCAGCCGTCCGGCTCGGGGCCGCCGGGGGTGTCGTCCTCACAGACCAGCAGCAGCGGCAGGGGCACACCGGAACGCTCGTCCCAGCCGGCCGAGTGCAGGGCGGCGGTCGCACCGGGCCCGGACAGGCCGTCGTCGCCGAACGAGGCGACCACGATGGCGTCGTCCGGCCAGGGAGTGCCGGCGGCGCGGGCCAGCACCCGGGCCAGTCCGGCGGCCCGGGGCAGGTGGGCGCCGGGCCCGCCGACCGCCGGGATCAGGTGCAGGGCGGGGCTGCCCAGGGTGAAGTCGCGGCCGCCGGAGCCGGGGTCGCGGACCGACGCGACGACACCGCGCAGAACGTCACGGGCGGCCTCCTCGAGGGACGGGTCCGCTGCGGGACCGCGCGCCGCGCGTACACAGAAGAATGCTGTCGATCGATGGTGCGGGAGGGCGGGATCATCGCCGCGCAGCGCCGCGGCGACCGCGGCGTTGCCCTCGTGACCGGCCGAGCCGAGGCTGTGGAAGCCCTCGTTGAAGCTGCGCAGCCAGCGCGCGGCGAGGTCGAGGTGACGGCTGGTGAGCTGGGCGTCGAAGAGTTCGCGGGCCTGGTCGCCGGTCAACGTGACACCGTCACGGACCGGGTCGCCGGGGGCACGCGACGTGGCGGGGAGAGGCAGGGCCGAGACCGCGTCGCGGAACCGCTCGTCGAGGTTTTGCGGGGTGGTCACGCGATTCAGCATTGCCGAACCGCGCGAACCCTGCCAGTGCGGAAGTGTTCCGGCTCGATCTCTATACATGACACATGCGCACTGAACTGATCACTGTCCGGACCGGTGGCTCGCCCGTGGTCCGGGACATCACCGCCGAGGCGGGGTCCTTCGTGGCCTCCGAGAAGGACGGCCTGCTGCACGTCTTCGTGCCGCACGCGACGGCCGGCATCGCGATCATCGAGACCGGCGCCGGCTCTGACGACGACCTGCTGGCCGCGATCGACCGGCTGCTGCCCACCGAGGACATCTGGCAGCACCGGCACGGTTCGCGCGGTCACGGCCGCGACCACGTGCTGCCCGCCTGGATCACCCCGTTCGCCTCACTGCCGGTGATCGGCGGGCGGATCGCGCTCGGCACCTGGCAGTCGATCTGCCTGGTCGACACCAACGGCGACAACCCCACACGCCAGGTGCGTTTCTCCTTCCTGGCGGGGTGAGATCCCCTTCCGGGGGTACGCGCCGGAGCGCGCCGTCCGTCCCATGAGGGCCGTCCGGGGGTCCCGCCACGCCGGACCGGGCCCGCGGGCAAGGGCCGGACGGTACCTCTTTTGCCTGCCAGTCGCCCCGGAACCGGCAAATTACTGGTCAGTACATGTGTCCCGCGTCGCTGACACCTCGGGTAGGCGTGACGAGGCCCACCGTGAGGGGGCAGGATGGAAGCCTATTCCGAGCGATTCGCCACCTAGGTCGCCCGGTTCCCGACACTCAACCAAGAGGTAATGCCTGTGGCCACGGAGCGCAAGCGCCCGGTGATCAGCGACGGCCTGCCGAGCCAGCTTCCGGACATCGACCCCGAGGAAACCACCGAGTGGGTCGAGTCGCTGGACGGAGTCATCGACGAACGGGGCACCAAAAGAGCCCGGTACGTGATGTTGCGGCTGCTGGAACGGGCCCGGGAGCGACAGGTCGGCGTTCCGCCGCTGAGGTCCACCGACTACATCAACACGATCGCTCCCGAGGACGAACCCTGGTTCCCCGGTGACGAGTTCGTCGAGCGGCGGATCCGCGCCTACGTCCGGTGGAACGCCGCGATGCTGGTGCACCGCGCGCAGCGCCCGGAGATCGGCGTCGGCGGGCACATCTCGTCGTATGCGTCGTCGGCCAGCCTCTACGAGGTCGGCATGAACCACTTCTTCCGCGGCAAGGACCACCCCGGCGGCGGCGACCAGATCTTCTTTCAGGGTCACGCCTCCCCCGGCATGTACGCGCGGGCCTACCTCGAGGGCCGGCTCAGCACCGACCAGCTCGACGGCTTCCGGCAGGAGCTCAGCCACCCCGGTGGCGGTCTCCCGTCGTACCCGCATCCGCGCCTGATGCCGAACTTCTGGGAGTTCCCGACCGTCAGCATGGGCCTGGGCCCGATGAACGCGATCTACCAGGCCCGGTACAACCGGTACCTGCACAACCGCGGCATCAAGGACACCAGCCAGCAGCACGTCTGGGCGTTCCTCGGCGACGGTGAGATGGACGAGGTCGAGTCGCTCGGCGCGATCGGCGTGGCCGCCCGCGAGGAGCTCGACAACCTCACCTTCGTGGTCAACTGCAACCTGCAGCGCCTCGACGGGCCGGTCCGCGGCAACGGCAAGGTCATCCAGGAACTGGAGGGCTTCTTCCGCGGCGCCGGCTGGAACGTCATCA
Source organism: Actinoplanes rectilineatus (assembly GCF_000962825.1). GTDB lineage: Bacteria > Actinomycetota > Actinomycetes > Mycobacteriales > Micromonosporaceae > Actinoplanes > Actinoplanes rectilineatus. The sequence continues at coordinate 45,535 of NZ_JZKF01000025.1, read as the reverse complement.
AGGTCGTCTGGGGCCGCGAGTGGGACACCCTGCTCGAGGCGGACGCCGACGGCGCGCTGCGCAACCTGATGAACGTGACGCCCGACGGTGACTACCAGACCTACAAGGGCGAGTCCGGGGCGTACGTCCGGGAGCACTTCTTCGGCCGTGACCAGCGGACCCGCAAGCTCGTCGAGGGCATGACCGACGACGAGATCTGGAACCTCAAGCGGGGCGGTCACGACTACCGCAAGCTCTACGCGGCCTACAAGGCGGCCACCGAGCACACCGGCCAGCCGACCGTGATCCTGGCCAAGACCATCAAGGGCTGGACGCTCGGGTCGCACTTCGAGGCCCGCAACGCCACGCACCAGATGAAGAAGCTGACCCTCGACGACCTCAAGGGCTTCCGCGACCGGCTCTACCTCGACATCAGCGACAAGCAGCTCGAGGAGAACCCGTACCTCCCGCCGTACTACCACCCCGGCGAGAAGTCCGACGAGATGCAGTACATGCTGCAGCGCCGTCGTGAGCTGGGCGGGTCCATCCCGAGCCGGCGCACCAAGGCCAAGTCGCTGGCGATCCCGAACTCCGACGCGTTCAGCTTCCTCAAGAAGGGCAGCGGCAAGCAGAAGGTCGCCACCACGATGGCCTTCGTCCGCCTGCTCAAGGACCTGATGAAGGACAAGGAGTTCGGCGCCCGGTGGGTGCCGATCATCCCGGACGAGGCCCGTACCTTCGGCATGGACTCGCTCTTCCCGACCAAGAAGATCTACTCGCCGCACGGCCAGAACTACACCTCCGTGGACCGGGACCTGTTCCTGTCCTACAAGGAGGCGACCAACGGCCAGATCCTGCACGAGGGCATCAACGAGGCCGGTTCCACCGCGAGCTTCATCGCCGCCGGTACGTCGTACGCGACGCACGACGAGCCGATGATCCCGCTGTACATCTTCTACTCGATGTTCGGCTTCCAGCGGACCGCGGACGAGCTGTGGGCGGCCGCGGACCAGATGACCCGGGGCTTCCTGCTCGGCGCGACCGCGGGGCGGACCACGCTCAACGGTGAGGGCCTGCAGCACGAGGACGGGCACTCGCTGCTGATCGCGGCGACGAACCCGGCTGTCGTGTCGTACGACCCAGCGTTCGGGTACGAGATCGCGCACATCATGGAGGACGGCCTCCACCGGATGTACGGCGAGAAGCAGGAGAACATCTTCTACTACCTCACGATCTACAACGAGCCGGCGCTTCAGCCCGCCGAGCCCGCGAACGTGGACCGGGAGGGCCTGCTCAAGGGCATCTACCGGTACAGCGAGGGTCCGTCGACCACCGGCCCGAAGGCGCAGCTGCTCGCCTCCGGCACCGGCATGCGCTGGGCGCTCAAGGCCCAGGAGCTGCTGGCTCAGGACTGGGGCGTGAGCGCCGACGTCTGGTCGGTCACCTCCTGGACCGAGCTGCGCCGCGACGCGATCGAGGCCGAGGAGCACAACCTGCTCCACCCGAGCGACACCCCGCGCAAGCCGTTCGTCCTGCAGAAGCTGGAGGACACCGAGGGTCCCGCGGTGGCCGTCAGCGACTGGATGCGGGCGGTTCCGGACCTGATCGCCCGGTGGGCGCCGAACGGCTGGACCTCGCTGGGCACCGACGGTTTCGGCATGAGCGACACCCGGCACGCACTGCGCCGCCACTTCCACGTGGACGGCGAGTCGGTCACCGTCGCGACCCTGCGGGAACTGGCCCTCAAGGGCAAGATCCCGGCGCACGTGCCGGCCGAGGCCGCCAAGAAGTACGCGATCGACGACGTCAACGCGGCGCCGGTGGGCGAGACCGGTGGCGACAGCTGATCGCCGCGCTTGAACCGATCACGATGTGATGAAGCCCGCCGTGCATGCGGCGGGCTTCGCTCATTGCCGGGAGTAATTCGCCGATACACCCTTTGTGAGCCTTCGCATCAGTCACAAACTGCTTCTTCTCGGACTCGGCAGCGTCCTGGCGACCGCCCTCGTGCTGGTCCTGGTCGGCGCCTGGCGCAGCGCCGAGTTCGCCGAAAGCACCGAGAAGGAGGTGCTGAAGCAGAACCAGGCCTCGCTGGCGGCGAGCGCCAAGGACGCCAGCACCCTGGTCCAGACGGTCGGGGACGAGGTGCAGAACGGCGTCGACGCCAGCATGACGACCGCTTCCGGCCTGCTTTCGCAGCTCGGTGGAATGGTCAAGACCGCGGGGACCTACACCTGGTCGGCGATCAACCAGGTGACCACGACGGCGAAGAGCGTCACCCTGCCCCGCATGGCGATCGACGGCAAGGCGCTCGGGCAGAACACCAACCTCAAGGTCACCACGCCCTACGTCGACCGGGTCAAACAACTGACCAGCGCCGACGTGACCATCTTCCAGATGATGAACGGCGACACCGGCCTGCTGCGGATCGCCACCACGGTGAAGTCCGCCAAGGGCACCCGGGCGATCGGCACGTACATCCCGTCGTCCGCCGACGGCAAGGCCAACGCGGTGTACACCGCGATCAAGGCCGGCAAGACCTACCGCGGTGTCGCCTCGGTGGTCGGTACGCCGTACATCACCGTCTACGAGCCCATCAAGAGCGGCAACACGGTGATCGGCGCGCTCTTCGTCGGCGTGCCGCAGAGTTCCGCACTGGAGACCCTGACCTCGGCGATCGGCGAGACGACGATCCAGACCAACGGCTGGCTCGCCACGTACAGCACCGCCGCCGCGGACGCCGGCCGGGTGGTCGCCTCCAGCATCGAGGCCGCGGTCGGCCAGACCTTCCTCGACGCGACCGACGCCAACGGTGTCACGTACGTCCAGGAGATCGTGGCCGCGGCGCCCTCCCTCACCGACGGCCAGACGTGGCAGGGCACCTACAAACTGGCCGGAGCGGCCGGCGGTGAACCCGCGTCGACCACCATCACGGTGGCCTACTACGCGCCGTACCAGTGGGCGGTCGCGGTCGGCGGCTACGGGCCGGACTCCGCCACCGCGGTGACCGTGGTCCGCGACGGCCGCAGCGCGATGCTCACCTGGTTCGTGGTCGCCGCCGTGCTGCTCGCCCTGCTCGGCGCGGCCGTGGCCTGGTGGCAGGCGTCCCGGATCGCCGGGCGGATCAGCGGCCTGACCGGTGCGCTGCGCCGACTCGCCGACCGGGACCTGACCGTCACGGTGAACGACAAGGGCACCGACGAGATCGGCGAGGCGGCCACCGCGCTGAACACCGCCTCGGCCCAGCTGCGCACGGTGATGCAGGAGGTGACCTCCGCGTCGGCCGAGGTGTCCAACACCGCCCAGCAGGTCGCCACCACCGGCAGCGAGCTGACGTACGCGGCGGACACCGCCGCCGAGCGGGTCGGCACGGTCAGCAACGCGGCGGACACCGTCTCGCACGTGGTGCAGACGGTGGCCGCCGGCGCCGAGGAGATGGGCGCGTCGATCGGCGAGATCTCGCACAACGCCCAGGAGGCGGCGCAGGCCGGCCGGGACGGTGTCGGCCTCACCGCGGCCGCGGCGGACGTCATCACCGAGCTGCGCGCCTCCACCGGGAAGATCACCGACGTGGTGCAGCTGATCGCCACCATCGCCGAGCAGACCAACCTGCTCGCCCTGAACGCCACCATCGAGGCGGCCCGGGCCGGCGAGACCGGCAAGGGCTTCGCGGTCGTCGCCAACGAGGTCAAGGAGCTGGCCCAGGAGACCGCCCGGGCCACCGAGGACGTCACCTCCCGGGTCGCCGCCATCGACTCGGACACCGCCCGCGCGGTCCAGGCGATCGACGCGATCTCGCAGCGGATCGCCCAGGTCAACGACTACCAGACGGCGATCGCGGCGGCGGTCGAGGAGCAGGCGGCCACCACCGCCGAGATGGCCCGCAACATCTCCGAGGCGGCCGGCGGCAGCCGGGACATCGCGGAGGGCATCGGCACGGTCAGCGGCGCGATGCAGAGCACCCGCGAGTCGGTCACCATCTCGCACCAGGCCGCCGACGAGCTGGCCAAGACCGCCCAGCGTCTCGACGGGCTGGTCGGCCGCTTCACGGTCTGATCCGGCGTTTCCGCCCGGCATCCCACGATGCCGGGCGGAAACGGCTTTCGGCCCTGGGTAGTCTGGGGCGGTGACTGTTCGCGTACGTTTCGCACCCTCCCCCACCGGCATGTTCCACGTCGGCGGCGCCCGGTCGGCGCTGCAGAACTGGATCTACGCCCAGCAACAGGGCGGGGTGTTCGTGCTCCGGATCGAGGACACCGACGCAGCCCGCAACAAGCCGGAGTGGACCGAGGGCATCATCTCGGCACTCGACTGGATCGGCATCGAACGCGGGACGTATGAGGGCCCCTACTACCAGTCCTCCTACGCGGCCGACCACACCGCCGCCGCCACCCGGCTCTACGGCGAGGCCAAGGCGTACTACTGCGACTGCAAGCGCGACGACGTGATCGCGCGGACCGGCAACACCCACACCGGCTACGACGGGTTCTGCCGTGAGCGCGCGCTCGGCCCCGGCGAGGGTCGCGCCCTGCGCTTCCGCACGCCGGACACCGGCGAGACCGTGGTGATCGACCTGGTCCGCGGCAAGCCCACCTTCGAGAACAAGCTGATCGAGGACTTCGTCATCGCCCGCAGCGACGGCTCGGCGGTGTTCCTGCTGGCCAACGTGGTCGACGACATGAGCATGGGCATCACCCACGTGTTCCGCGCCGAGGAGCACCTGCCGAACACCCCCAAGCAGCAGCTGCTCTGGGAGGCGCTGGGTGTCACGCCGCCGGTCTGGGGCCACGTCCCCGTGATCGTCAACGAGAAGCGGCAGAAACTCTCCAAGCGCCGCGACAAGGTCGCCCTGGAGTCCTACCGCGACGAGGGTTACCTCGCCGCCGCGATGCGCAACTACCTGATGCTGCTCGGCTGGGCGCCCACCGGCGACCGGGAGATCGTCCCGTGGTCGGTCGTCGAGGAGGAGTACCGGATCGAGGACGTCAACCACGCGCCGGCGTTCTTCGACGTCAAGAAGCTGCGGGCGTTCAACGGCGAGTACATCCGGGCGCTCACCCAGGACGAGTTCATCCAGGTCTGCGCGCCCTGGCTGAGTGGCACCGACACCATCCCGGCCCCGCGCTGGGAGACCGCGAAGTTCGACATCGCGGTGTTCGCCGCGATCGCCCCGCTGGCGCAGACCCGCATCGCGGTGCTCTCCGAGATCGTCGACTATGTGGACTTCCTCTTCCTCGACGAGCCGGTGCACGACGAGGCCTCCTGGGCCAAGGCGATGAAGGAGGGCGCGGCGGACATCCTGACCGCCACGTCCGCCGCGTTCGCCGCGCTGCCGGAGTGGTCGGCCGACGCGCTGAAGGCGGCTCTCGAGCAGGTCGGCGAGGCCCGAGGTCTCAAGTTGGGCAAGACTCAGGCGCCGGTCCGGGTCGCCGCGACCGGGCGCACCATCGGTCTGCCGCTGTTCGAGTCGCTCGAGGCCCTCGGCCGGGAGCGCACCATCACCCGCCTGGACGCCGCCCTGGCGAAGCTTTCGTCCTGATTCGCCGACAATAGTCGCGTTCGACGACCGGGGAACACCACCGGTCGTCGAACGGGACGAAACTGTCCGCTACCAGGGTGACCGCTGCCCCCGCCGGTTGCACGACATGGGTACTATTCGGCGGCTGATCAACGGCCGTTCCGGCTCCGTCCCCCCTCATGGCTCCAATTCACCCTGCCTCGAGATGCGCGCGGGGCGGTGTCCGGGGAGGCTGGAGACCTGGGCCTTCGCACCGGCGCTACCGCCGGTTCATGAGCAGCGTGTTCACTGGTCCATGTCCATCCACACGGGGCGGGAGGTCGGATGGTGCGAGGGACGGTCACGAGGGCGGTGTCCGCGGTCGGAGCCTTGATGGTGACGTTCGCGCTACTGCTCGGCGTCGTGCCGGGCGCGGCACACGCCGCGCCGAAAACGACGAAACCCACGGCGATCAAGATCGATGGCAAGGAGATCGCCGAGGAGATCATGGTGCAGGAGGAGGCTCAGCCTCGCCTGTTCCAGATGCTGTTCAGCGAGGTCGGCTGGTTGTCCGCGGCCAAGCCGCAGACCACGGCGCCGAAATCGTCGGAACTCGGACCGAAATACACGGTCACCCTGCTGGTCAAGGAATCGCCCAGCCAGGTCTACGACCTCTACCCGCTGGCGACCGGCGGCCCCCGGGCCTACCGGCCGGCCAAGCAGCCTTCCGGCAAGAAGACCGCCGGCTGGTTCTACGGACGGCTGTCCATGTCCGAGGCGCTGCGCCTCGGCGGGGCCCCGCTGGAGGCCAAGCCGGACGTCGTCAACGGCGGCATCGGCGGCGGCTTCGGCGAGGACATCAAGGCAGTCGACCCGATGGACACCGTCAACGACGCGTTCACCGAGTTCCGCCAGCTGTTCCTGCTGAACGGCGCGGTCCTGCTGGCGATCATGGTCGGCCTGGCCGGCATGGCGTTCCTGATCCGCCGGCGGATCTAGCCACACCACGCACATCACCGGGCCCGGCCGACTCATCGGCCGGGCCCGGTCGCTTTTCCGCGCAGGCCCTTTCAGACCTTTCTCGGGTACGGGAGAGCGCACTCGACCAGGCGCACCAGATCATCGAGGTCGGCGTCGAACTCGGCGTCGGCGCGCGCCCGGACGGCGGCCGGATCGGGCTCCTCCTGATCAGGGTCCGTCAGTCCAGAATCCGCCCGCTCGATATCCTTCGGCCCGGGATCCACCTGCTCCGCATACGCCGGCCCGGGATCTGCCCGCTCCGCATACGCCGGCTCGGGATCTACCCGCTCCGCATACGCCGGCTCGGGAGGCTGCCCGATGGAGGCCGTGGCGAACCGGGAGGTCCGGGGCGGGGCGGGGCCGGGTTCCGGGCCGGGAGTTACGGGTGGGATGGGAACGGGCGCCGCGGGCAGGCCACCGGTCACCTCCCCGGTGGTGTAGCCGAGCAGGAACGCGCAGATCATCCGGGCCATCCGGGGCACCCCCGCCGGCGGCACGCCCGCATCGTGCAGCACCCCGCGCAGCGCCGCGGTCAGCCACGACGCCGACGCGCCCGCCGCCGACCGGTTGAGCAGCAGCGGGAAAGCACTCGGATGCGCCCCGGCCAGCGCGCGAACCGCCCGCCCGAGGGCACGCAGCCGGCGTCGCCAGTCGATGTCCGCGAGATCGCCGCCGACCGCCGAGCCCAACTCCAGGTTGAGCAGGTCGACGAGGCCGTCGAGCAGGGCGTCCTTGCCACCGACGTACGGGTACAACGCCATCGAGGTGAGCCCGACACGTTCGGCGACCGCCCGCATCGACATGGCCGCGAGTCCGCGCTCGTCCACGAGAGCGAGTGCCTGGTCGAGAATCAGCCGCCTCTTGTCGTCCACCGCGACAACCTGATCAGGCCCGGACCCCGCGGCCCGGGAAACGCGCCCGAAACAGGCTTCCGCTCACTCGTTCGGGGACGACCGGGGGAGGTGTGGCGTCAGATGCGACGGCGGCTGACGCGTACCCCCAAGAGAATCAGCACCAACGGCCCGGAGGCCGGCCTCGCCCGGCTGCACGACGCCGTGGCCGCACCGCGCCGTGCAGATGTGCGCCGGCCCATCCGCGCAGTTCGGTCCGGCAACCGACCCGCCCGGTGACCTCGTTGTCGACAGGCTCCTCGTCGGCCGGCGTGACCGCCGGCATGTCGTCGAGGGGGGCTTCGCTGTCGGTACGCGGAAACGACTCGTCCCGCTCCATCATCTCGCCTCCTCGATCCGTGTCCTCGACACCGGCTTCCCCCGGCACCGCATCTTCATCGGCACCGGGGCGCCCGGTGTTAACCCTCAGCCCGGACCGCACTCGTCCGACACCTTGCCAGGTCACCGACCGAAATCGCGGCAGAGGCGCACCGCTACTCCCGTCAAATGTCATAAAAACGCCTAAAGTTCTGGCCTGGAGGGCTCTCCCGGCGTGTCATCCGCATGCCGGAGGCGGGTACCCACACCGGCCGGACCCGCCGTGACACCCTGGGCCGGTGGCAGACACCGCCCGAAACGACAATCCTCCTCCCCCCGCACCGGATGCGAATCCGCTGCGCCCGGACACGCTGCGCCGGATAGAACGGCAGGCCGGAGCCCTCGCCAGCGGCGCGATCAGCCGGATGGACGAGACCCTCCCCTGGTTCCGGGCACTGCCGGCCGATCAGCGGGCCTGGGTGATGCTCGTCGCACAGGCCGGCGTCCGGTCGCTGGTCGAGTGGCTGCGCTCGGGTGGCACGGTCGCCGAGACGCAGGAGATCTCCGACGAGGTGTTCGCCGCGGCGCCGCGCGCCCTGGCCCGGGTGATCACGCTGACCCACACCGTCCAGCTGATCAAGGTGACCATCGACGTCGCCGAGGCCGAGGTGCCCAGTTTCGCCGAGGAGGGCGAGCAGGAGGCGCTGCTGCGGGCGATCCTGCGGTTCTCCCGGGAGATCGCCTTCTCGGCCGCCCGGGTGTACGCGCGGGCCGCCGAGTCCCGGGGCGCCTGGGACGCCCGGCTGCAGGCCCTGCTGGTCGACGCGCTGCTGCGGGGCGACTCCTCGGACGTGCTGGCCAGCCGGGCGGCCGCACTGGGCTGGGCGGACGCGCCGCCGGTGACGGTGGTGGTGGGGCGTACGCCGGGCGGGGACATCGCCGCCGTGCTGCACGCGGTCTACCGGGCGGCGCGGCGCGCCCGGCTCGAGGTGATCGGCGGCGTGCACGGCGACCGGCTGGTGGTGGTGGCCGGTGGCGCGGCCAACCCGCTGGCGACCGCGTCCGCCCTGGCGTCCAGTTTCGGCGAGGGCCCGGTGGTGGTCGGCCCGGCGGTGCCGTCCCTGGATCAGGCGACCGAGTCGGCCCGCGCCGCGCTCTCCGGGTTCCGGGTGGCGGCGGCGTGGCCGGGGGCGCCGAACCCGGTGGCCGCCGACGACCTGCTGCCGGAGCGGGTGCTGGCCGGCGACATGGACGCCCGGCGGCAGCTGCGGCACGACGTGTTCGGGGCGCTGTCGCGGGCCGGCAGCGGACTGCTGGAGACGCTCGACGCATTTTTCTCGGCCGGGGGCGTGCTGGAGAGTGCCGCCCGGGAGTTGTACGTGCATCCGAACACCGTGCGGTACCGCCTGAAGCGGGTCGCGGAGGTGACCGCGCTGTCCCCGCTGGACGGCCGGGACGCTTTCGCCCTGCGGATGGCGCTCACGATCGGCCGGATGGATCCGGTGTCCTGAACCCGCAAGAGGGTCACTCTTCCGGGTGAACGACCGGCGTATCGCCTACCAGCAACAAACGACCACGACCCCAAAAGCGGATAAAGTTACCCAAGTCGTCCACCCTTTTGTAGGTTTCCTACAACCCTCATCGTAGGGATTGGTAGCCCCCGGCAACCCCGGAACGGCCTCCGATCCGGGAGAGTCAACAACGTGCTCGCCGTACTCTCGCCTGGCCAGGGCTCACAGAAGCCAGGCTTCCTCACTCCGTGGCTCGACCTCCCCGGTGCTGCCGACCGTCTCCGTGACTGGTCCGGCCATGCCGGCGTCGACCTGATCCATCTCGGCACCGAGGCGGACGCCGAGGAGATCAAGGACACCGCGCGGACTCAGCCCCTGCTGATAGCCGCCGCTCTGCTCGCCGCGGAACACCTGCCGCTCGCGGGCTCCGTCGTCGTCGCCGGCCACAGCGTCGGTGAGCTCGGCGCGGCCTCGGTCGCCGGCGTGCTGCCGGCGGAGGCCGCGATCACGCTGGCCGGAGTCCGCGGACGGGCGATGGCCGCGGCCTGCGCCCTGGAGCAGTCCGGCATGAGCGCCGTCCTGGGCGGCGACCCGGACGAGGTGGTCGCCACCATCGAGAAGCACGGGCTGCACGCGGCCAACCGCAACGGCGCCGGCCAGATCGTCGCGGCCGGCTCGCTCGAAGGGCTCGCCGCGTTCGCCGCCGAGCCGCCGGAGAAAGCCAAGATCGTCGCGCTGAAGGTCGCCGGGGCGTTCCACACGCCGTACATGGCGCCCGCCGAGTCCGAGCTGGCCGCCGCCGCGGCCGGCATCGAGGCCCACGACCCCGGCCGGACGCTGCTCTCCAACTTCGACGGCACCGCCGTCACCGAGGGCCGGGAGGTGCTGCGGCGCCTGGTCCAGCAGGTCACCTCGCCGGTGCGCTGGGACCTCTGCATGAACACGTTGAAGGAGCTGGGCGTCACCGGCATCATCGAGCTGCCGCCGGCCGGCACGCTCGCCGGCCTGGTCAAGCGCGAGTTCCGGCCGATCGGCGTCCCGGAGACGGTCACCCTGAACACCCCGGACGACCTGCCCGCGGCCCTCGACCTGATCGCACGGCACAGCGCACAGCAATGACACACCCCACACACCACCCCGTTGCGCTCGCCGCGCCCCAAGGAGGAACACGATGACGGGTTCCCGCATCGTCGCGATGGGCCACTACCAGCCCTCTCGCGTGGTCACCAACGACGACCTGGCCATGACCCTGGACACGAACGACGCGTGGATCCGGGACCGGGTCGGGATCGCCGAGCGGCGCATCGCCGACCACGCCGAGTCGGTCGCCGACATGGCCACCATCGCCGCCGAGAAGGCGCTCGCCGCCTCCGGCATCGCGGCCACCGACATCGACCTGGTCGTCGTGGCCACCTGCTCGGCGATCGACCGGTGCCCGAACGTGGCCGCCGAGGTCTCGCACCGGCTCGGCATCCTCGCCCCGGGCGCGTTCGACATCAACACCGCCTGCTCCGGTTTCTCGTACGCGCTGGGCAACGCCGACAACGCGATCCGGGCCGGCGCCTCGCGCAACGCCCTGGTGATCGGCGCGGAGAAGCTGTCCGACGTGATCGACTGGTCGGACCGCACCACCGCCATCCTGTTCGGCGACGCCGCCGGTGCCGCGGTCCTGACCGCCACCGCCGACGACGAGGAGCACGGCGTCGGGCCGGTCATCTGGGGATCCGCCCCGGAGAAGGGCGAGGCCCTGACCATCGCGGGCTGGCGGCCGTACATCAAGCAGAACGGCCAGTCGGTCTTCCGCTGGGCCACCACCGCTCTCGCGCCGTTCGCGCTCGAGGCGTGCCGTCGGGCCGGGGTCGACCCGTCCGAACTGGCCGCGTTCGTGCCGCACCAGGCGAACACCCGCATCATCGACGCCATCGTGAAGAAGCTCGGCGTCGGGCCCGACACGATCGTCGTCAAGGACCTCGTCGAGTCCGGGAACACCTCGGCCGCGAGCGTCCCCCTGGCCCTGTCCAAGCTGATCGAGCGCCGTGAGGTGCCCTCCGGGGCACCGGTGCTGCTCTTCGGCTTCGGCGGCGGCCTCACCTACGCCGGACAGGTCATCCGCTGCCCGTGAGCAGCACCCTTCCGTCGACACATCGCACCATCGAGAGGAAAGAATCCGAAATGGCAACTCGCGCAGAGATCACCTCCGGCCTTGCTGAGATCCTCGAGGAGGTCGCCGGGGTGAACCCGGACGACGTCGCCGAGGAGAAGTCCTTCACCGACGACCTGGACGTCGACTCGCTGTCCATGGTCGAGGTCGTGGTCGCGGCTGAGGAGAAGTTCGGCGTCAAGATCCCCGACAACGAGGTCCAGAACCTCAAGACCGTCGGCGACGCGGTCACCTACATCGAGGCGAACCACTGACATGAGCAATGTTGACGTCGTCGTCACCGGGCTCGGCGCGACGACCCCGCTGGGCGGGGACGTCGCGTCCACCTGGGACGCCATGCTCGCCGGTCACTCCGGGGTGGGTCCGCTCACCCAGGAGTGGGCCGAGCAACTCCCGGTCCGGATCGGCGCCCTGCTCAAGGTCGACCCCTCCGAGGTCATCGACCGTGTCAAGATGCGGCGCCTGGACCGGGCCGAGGCGATGGCGATCATCGCCGCCAAGGAGGCGTGGGCGGACGCCGGGCTGGCCGGCTCCGGCCTCGACCCGGAACGGCTCGCGGTCTCCTACGGCAGCGGCATCGGTGGTGCGCTGACCCTTCTCGAGCAGGACGACATCCTGGAGAAGTCGGGTCCGCGCCGGGTCAGCCCGCACACCGTGCCGATGCTGATGCCGAACGGGCCGGCCGCCTGGATCGGCATCGAACTCGGCGCTCAGGCCGGCGTCCGCGCCATGGCCAGCGCCTGCGCCACCGGGGCCGAGGCGGTGGCCCTGGGTCTCGACCTGATCCGGGCCGGACGGGCGGACGTGGTGCTGGCCGGCAGCACCGAGGCCGTGGTGCACCCGCTGCCGATCGCCGGTTTCGCCTCGATGCGCGCCATGTCCACCCGCAACGACGAGCCGGAACGGGCCTCACGTCCGTGGGACAAGAACCGGGACGGCTTCGTCCTCGGTGAGGGCGCCGGCGCGATCGTCCTGGAACGCGCCGACCACGCGGCCGCCCGGGGTGCGCGGGTCCACGCCCGCCTGCTCGGTGGTGGCATCACCTCGGACGGCTACGACATCGTCCAGCCGGACCCGGAGTGCAAGGGCGGCATCCGGGCGATGAAGATGGCCATCAAGGACTCCGGTCTGACCGGGGCGGACATCCAGCACGTCAACGCCCACGCCACGTCGACCCCGGTCGGCGACATGGGCGAGATCATCGGCATCAAGGCGGCGATCGGAAGCCACCCGATCCTGACCTCGACCAAGTCGATGACGGGTCACCTGCTCGGCGCGGCCGGCGCCCTGGAGTCGATCGCCACGATCCTCGCCCTGCGCGAGGGCGTCATCCCCCCGACGATCAACCTGGACGACCCGGACGAGCGTCTCGACCTCGAGGTCGCCGCGCACAAGGCGCGGACGGCCGAGATCCAGGCGGCGATGAACAACTCGTTCGGTTTCGGCGGGCACAACGTGGCGCTGATCTTCGGCAAGGCCTGATCAGCCCGTACAGACGAGGAGGGCCCCCGGTGCGCTGCACCGGGGGCCCTCCTCGTTCGCGTCCGGTCACTTCACGCAGGCGCTCCGCGGCAGGCCGGGCACGGCCACCGGAGACCTGCCGGGTGCCTTCGCCTTGCCGGCGATCACCGCGGCCAGAGCGGTCAGCGACAGCTTGCTGGACGAGTACGTGGCGATCAGGGTCGGTGACTTGGCCGACCCCAGCAGCCCCGGGTTGTCCATCATCACGGTGACGCCGGCGTCGGCGTTCAGATCGGCCAGGCCGTCGCCGTAGCCCACCAGGTGCACGACCGTGCCACCGGCCGCCTGAACGGTCACACCGGCGTCCTGGAGGGCCCGGACCAGGTTGGCACGCGCGGTCTCCCGGGAGCCGGGTGCGGTGACCGTGACCGGCCCGGTGACCAGCGAGCCGGTGCACCGGCCCTTCAGCACGGTGATCGAGGCGGCGTCCAGTGCGGTGACCGCCTGCCGGTGCTGCTCGGAACCGACCACGGACAACTCGGGCTGGGTCTTCTGCGCGGTGGTGAACTTCAGCGTCAGGATCCGGGTGACCGCCTCGGTCAGGCGCTCCCGCTTGAGACTGCCGCTCTTCAGGCCGTCCAGGATGCCGTCCCGCGCCGCCCGGATGTCCGGCGGCATCAGCAGCATGTCGTTGCCCGCGTTGAGGGCCCGGACGGCGGCCTCACCGGCCGGCCACTTCTTCGCCGGGGCCATGTTCATCGCGTCGCTGATCGCGACCCCGGTGAACTTGAGCTCGCCGCGCAGCACGTCGGTCATCACCTTGTGCGAGAACGTGGCCGCGGTGCCCTTGTCGACCGCCTGCAGGTCGAGGTGGCCGGACATCACCACCCCGGCGCCGGCCCCGATCCCGGCCTTGAACGGCGGCAGGTCCTCCTTCTCCCACTTCGCGCGAGACTGCGCGATCACCGGCAGCTCGTCGTGGCTGTCCCCGGTGGTGTGCCCGTGCCCCGGGAAGTGCTTGAGAGAGGCAGCCACCCCGGCGCTCTGCAGGCCGCGGACCGCCGCCGCGACCTGGGCGCTGTTCACCGCCGGGTCCGCACCGTACGACCGGGAACCGATCACACCGCTGCCCTGCGGTCCGAGAGTGTCGGCGACCGGGGCGAAGTCCACCGTGACACCCATCGCGGCCAGCTCCTCGCCGGCCGCCCGCCAGGCGCCCTCGGTCAGCGACGGCTGGGCCGCGGCCCCGAAGGCCATCGCCGACGGCATCATGGTGACGCCCTCGGTGATCCGGGTGACGACGCCGTACTCCTGGTCGGTGCCGATCATCAGCGGCGCCTGGACCGGGAGCGCGGCGGACGCCTGCTGAAGACCGGCGGTCAGCTTGCGGACCTGCTCGGGGTTCTCCACGTTCGTGGTGGGGTTGGTGTCGCTGGTCGGGTCGCCCGCGGTGAAGCTGACCAGGATCAGGCCGCCCAGCCGGTATTTCGCGATCATCTCGGCCGGGGTGTTCACCCCGGCGAGTTGCTGGTTGCCACCGGCGGCGATCTTGTCGACCTCGGTGGCGGCGCTGCCGTACGCATAGGGCATCAGCACCTGCCCGGCCAGATCCTCGTCGCTGAGCCGGGCCACCGTGGCGGCGGCCCGGGTCGCCGGATCCCCGGTCGGCGCCGGCAGGGCGCTGGAGGGCAGGGCGCTCTCGGGAACGGGTGGCGGCGCGCTGGACGCCGGCGCCACCGGCTCGGCGCCCTCACTCCCGCAAGCCCCGGTGACCAGCAGTAACGGCACGACGACGGCGGCTCGCAGCAGCTTTCTCACGCCCGCCATCGAACCAGTTCGCCGGAAACGTCGCCACTTCAACCCCCGTGTGCACATCTCTCGGGGCATCGGTGTCCGACCGTTTCCGGACACGCCTTCAATCGTCGCAGGCCGCGCTTTCGACTGTTTCCGGCCACGCCTTCGACCGTTTCCGGACACGCCTTCGACCGTTTCCGGACACGGCGAGCCGGCGTGCCGGCACCTGGCCGGCACGCGTGTCGCCCCCGCTCAGCCGACCCGGGTGAGCAGGGTGACCGGGGCGCCGTCACCGGCGTAGCGATATGGCTCGAGTTCGGCGTCCCAGGCGGTGCCGAGCGCCTTGTCCAGCGCATGCGACAGCGCCTCGGGCGCACGGACCGAGGACATGATGGCGCGCAACCGGTCCTCACCGATCTGGATGTCGCCCGACGCGCCCATGACCCCGTGGAAGAGACCGCGGCCGGGGACGTGCATGAAGCGCTCCCCGTCGACGCCCGCACTGGGCTCCTCGGTGACCTCGAACCGGATCATGGGCCACTGTCGCAAGGCAGCAGCCAGCTCGGCGCCAGTACCGGTCCGGCCGGTCCAGGTGCACTCGGCACGCCGCATGCCCGGATCGACCGGTTGCACGGTCCATTGCAGATTGACCGGCGCTGTCAGGACGCGCGCGATCGCCCACTCGACATGCTGGCACACGGCGAGTGGGGTCGAGTGGACGTATACGACGCCACACGTTGGCACGGTGACCTCCCGGAGACCGAGGTGCGTCTTCCCCTACGACCTCGACCGCGGTTGATCGTGTCCCATGATGCCGGGTGGTACTGATGGTGCGCCAGAGAATCCGCAACATCGACTATGGGAGCTGTCGTAGTGGCACACCCTGTGCAACGGCCTTACCTGCTCCGACGGCACGGTCCGAGGGCAGTCGTGTAGAGTTGCCAAAGCCTTTTTCTATTCCTCAAGGAGTGCCGTCGTGGCGAGCAACACCTCAAAGACCGCCCGCGCATCAGTCCGCGCCGGCCAGGGTTCCGGTGGCGCCCTCAGCGTTCTCGGTGAGTTCAAATACCTCATCCCGCTCGCCGACGGCCGCTACGCATATGTGCGGAACCTGACCAATGGCAAGACCACCCACCTCGCGACCGGCTCGGACGCCTTCGTCGAGGAGATCCGCGTCCTGACCGCCGCCGGTCACGGTGCCAAGATCCGTGCCGAGCTCTCCGCGCTCGAGACCTCGAACCCGGGTCACGGCTGGGCCGCCACCGAGAAGCGCCTCGCCGAGGCCGGCGTCTTCGAGGGCTGATCTTCGGTCTTCCGGAAGGCGCTTCGACTGACGTCGGGGCGCCTTCTTCTTGCCCGCTCCAGGCGCTTCTCGGACGCTTTTCCGGTGGTACGACCTACGCGCCGGCCGGCAACCACGGGGTGTCGTGGCTGCACGCGGCCACCTGCCCACGCACGGCCGAGAACGCGACCGCCGGGCCGTAGCGGTGGGTCACCCACCAGATGTCGCGCCTCGCGTCCACAAGCATGCTGTGGATCCGGGGTGTCGCACTCATCACCATCCGCACCGGGCACGTGGCGGATTCCCGACGCTGCGACCCGCTGCAGCCGGGCTCGCGGGGCGGCCTCAGATGCCGCACACGCCACGTTCGACCGCTTCCGACCCCGCGGGGCCGATCTCAGAAGCCGCGGGCGCCACAGCTGAGCCCGAGGGGCCCGCCGGGACGACTCCGGAACGGGCGGGAGGGCGTGGGCGAGGAAGGGGACGGGACGTCTTTGGCCCGTACCCGATGAATCAGCGCAGGAAATCCACCCAGCCGGTGCTGAGGTCGTAGACCGCGCCCTCGACACGGACCTGCCCGGAGGCGAGCGCCTCGGCGAGACCCGGGTTGATCCGCAGACGGTCGACCGTGCGGGCGACGTGGGCCCGGACCGCCTTCTCCTCGGCGTCCGGATCGTCCAGGCCCACCTCGTGGACCGCCGGCGCGAGTTCGTCCACCAGGTACCCGATGTCCCCACCGGGCTGCTGTCCGGCGCGCAGCGACTGAACGGTGGCGTGCACGGCACCACAGCGCTTGTGGCCGACCACCAGGACGAGCGAGACGCCGAGTTCGCTGACCGCGAAGGCGACCGAGCCGGCCACCGAGCGGTCGAGCACGTGGGCGCCGGACCGGGCCACGCAGATCGAACCGAACGACTGGTCGAACACCGCCTCGAGGGGCACGCGGGAGTCGATGCAGCCGAGCACGATCGAGTGCGGCTGCTGTCCGCTCGCGGTCGCGGCGGCCTGCGTCACGTGGTGTCCGTAACGGGGCTTGCCGTAGACGAACCGTTTGTTGCCGGAGATGAGCTCGCTCAGGGCGGCTGCGGGGGTGCTGACCTGGGTGGCGTCTCGAGTAGCCGTCATGCACACGATTCTCACCGGCACCGGCCGTCGCCATAGTATTTGCGAGCTAACTCACTGTCCGATCCGCGTGGCCTGAACGGATTTGAATCACCACCGAAACATGCTGGTAATAATCGTGATCGCGAGTGATGCTGATGACCCGTGGGTACGTACGGGGACCGTGACCCTCACGGAGGTGCCCATGATCGAGCATTCCGCGGTCGTCATGACCGACGGCGTACGCCTGCACGTCGAGACGTCCGGACCGGTGGACGCGGCGGCGACGGTGATCCTGCTGCACGGCTGGTGCCAGGATCGCCGCACCTGGGAACATCAGGTGTCGGCGCTCGCCGGGCTGGGCCGCAAGGCGCCCCGCGTGGTCGCGTTCGACATCCGCGGCCACGGGCGTTCCGACGCGACCGACATCGGCTCGGCCACCCTGGACCGGCTCGGCGACGACCTGGCCGAGGTGATCGCGCGGTACGCCCCCGAGGGCCCACTCGTCCTGGCCGGCCACTCGATGGGCGGGATGGCCGTGATGGAGTACGCGCACCGCCGTCCCGAGGAGTTCGCCACCCGGGTCGCCGGGCTGCTCCTGGTCTCCACCACGGCCGAGGGCCACGCCCACACCCGGTACGGCCTGCCGCCCCAGGTGGCCACGCTGCTGCGCGCCGGCGAGACGCTCGGGGCCGGCCTGCTCGCCCGGTCCGGGGCCTGGCGCCCGCACCGGGCGGTGCTGCCCGTCCTGCGGCCGGCTCTGCGCTGGCTGCTGTTCGGCGACGAGTGCGCCGAGACGGCGATGCTCACCACGATGCGCGGGTTCGGGCGTGCCCCGCTCAACTCGATCGGCGGTTTCCGCGCCGCGGTCGGCGCCCAGCAGCGGCTGGACACCCTGGCCGCGATCGGGCCCGTCCCGTCCGTCGTGCTGGTCGGCGACCGGGATCGCCTGACCCCGCGGGCCTGCGCCGAGTCGATCGCCGGGGCGCTGCCGGACGCCGAGCTGACCGTGCTGGCCGGTGCCGGGCACATGCTGCCGCTGGAACGCCCGGAGGCGGTGGCCGACGCGTTGACCGGGATCGTGCGCCGGGTGCTGCGCGACGTGAAGCGGGCTCGCAAGAACGAGGTGCGCCGGATGAGCGCGGCCACCCGCTGCCGCAGGGCCGCTTAGTCGTTTTACCGCAAAGCGCACACTGATCGCCGCCCCGGCGACGATCCTGGGAGTTTCGGACGGCCCCGGGGACGCGCCGGAGGGGAGGCCCTGTCGACGCGCCCCGCCGCGCGGGAGTAAGTTCGATTGCCCCCTTCGCGAGAGCGCTGTGGTGGCGTGATGGGGAAGACGCGCATCCCGGGCGGGGCCGCTCGCGTGGTGCGCAGGAAAGGGAGAACTGCCGTCTTGAGCGACGCCACCGTCCTGCAACAGGAGATCGCGACCGAGCAGCTGCACGTGGACCGGGTCTACTCCCGGCTCGTCGAGCTGCGACGGGACGCGTCCAGGGCCGAGAAGGAGGGCTACCGGCAGGCCGGCGTCGGCACCTTCGGCGCACTGGTGGAACGCGACGCGATGGTCTTCCACGCGGCGCGCCGCCGGCACGCGCTCGACACCGAATACGAGGGTCTGGTCTTCGGTCGCCTCGACCTGAACACCGGAGCCGTGCACTACGTGGGCCGGATGGGCATCCGGGACGAGGATTCCAAGCCGCTGGTGGTGGACTGGCGGGCGCCGGCCGCGGCCGCGTTCTACCGGGCCACCCCGGCCGATCCGCTCGGCGTGGTCCGCCGCCGCATGATCCAGTCGAACCGCGAGAAGGTCACCGGCATCGAGGACGACCTCCTCGACCCGGAGGCAGCGCCGGACGGCATGCGGATCGTCGGCGACGGCGCCCTGCTGGCCAGCCTCTCCAAGGCGACCGGTCACGGGATGCGCGACATCGTCTCCACCATCCAGCGGGAACAGGACGACGCGATCCGCTCCCCCGCCGGCGGGGTGACGATCGTGACCGGCGGCCCGGGCACCGGGAAGACCGCGGTCGCGCTGCACCGGGCGGCCTACCTGCTCTACTCGGACCGCAGCCGTTTCGCCGGCGGCGGCATCCTGGTGGTCGGACCGTCCGGCGTCTTCGTGGAGTACATCGCGACGGTGCTGCCGTCGCTCGGCGAGGAGACGGCGTCGCTGCGCTCGCTGGGATCGCTCGTACCGGCCTGGAACGCGACGAGGGTCGACCCGGGCGACGTCGCGGCGATCAAGGGCTCGCTGCGGATGCGACGGGTCCTGGAGCGCGCCTCGCACGACACGGTGCCGGGCGCCCCCACCGAGTTGCGGATGCTCTACCGGGGGATGCTGCTGCGGCTGGACGCCGCCACCCTGGAGAAGATCCGCCGGCAGGCCCTGCCGCGGGGCGCGCGCCGCAACGAGGTCCGCGGGCACGGCTTCGACCGGGTCTTCAACGAGCTGTGGGCGCAGGCCCGCGAGCAGAAGACCGGCAGCCTGCCGGAGAAGCGCGAGTTCGAGGCGGAACTGGCCGACCGCACCGACTTCCGGGAGTTCCTCAAGGCGTGGTGGCCGCGCTTCACCCCGATGCGGGTGCTGCGCTGGCTGGCCGATCCGCGACGGCTCCGGGCGTACACGAACGGTCTGCTCTCCCGGGAGGAGGTCGCCGCGCTGCAGGGCTCGTTCGACGGCCTGGACGAGCACGGCCCGACGATCGCCGACGTGGCGCTGCTCGACGAGCTGGACGAGCTGATGGGCCGCCCCCGCAAGGCGCAGAAGAAGTCGAAGAACCCGTTCCACGTCCGGGACGGGATCCAGGAGGTCAGCACGTTCGCCGACCGGCAGGCGGCGGCCCGCGCCCAGCAGGTGCACCGCGAGGACGACTACCGCGAGTACGCCCACGTGGTGGTGGACGAGTCGCAGGACGTCACGCCGATGCAGTGGCGGATGATCGGGCGGCGCGGGCAGTACGCGTCCTGGACGATCGTCGGCGACCCGGCGCAGACCGCCTGGTCCGGTGACGCGGAGGAGCTGGAGCGGGCCCGGGAGCGGGCGCTGGGCTCCCGCAAGCGCAACAGTTACGCGCTGACCACGAACTACCGCAACTCCTCGGAGATCTTCGAGGTGGCCGCCCGGGTGATCCGGACGATCATGCCGGATCTGCCGCTGCCGTCGGCGGTCCGCAGCACCGGTGTGCCGCCGGACGACGTGGTCACCGACGCCGGCCGGCTGCCGGAGGTGGTCCGTGAGCTCGCCGAGAAGCAGCTGACCGAGGTGGACGGCACGATCGGCGTGATCACGCCGGTGCCGCGGCGCGACGAGGCGGCCGGCTGGCTCACCGGCCTGCCGGAGCGGGTGCAGGTGGTCACCGCGCTGGAGGCCAAGGGCATGGAGTACGACGCGGTGGTCCTGGTCGAACCGAAGCAGATCGCGACGGACGACGCCGGGGTCCGCACCCTCTACGTGGCGCTGTCGCGTGCCACGCAGCGTCTGACGACCGTGGGCACGGTCCCCGGCTGGTTGCCCTAGGGGATCGCCACGGAGACGGCGGTGTAGGCCGTCTCCGGCGTCGGCGTGGTGGTGAAGCGGGCGTTCGGCAGATAGAACCGCCCGCCGAACTCGGCGATGGTGGTCGGCACGTCGAACCCGGGGTCGCCGGTGCGGGAGAGCACCGTGCCGGCGGTTCCGGACCGGTCCAGCGCGATCTTGGTGATCACGTTGTTGCGGTTCTCCACCACGTACAGCGTGCGGCCGCGCAGCCAGAGGCCGTCCCCGAAGGCGACGGTCTCCCCGGCCAGGCCGATCTCGGTGGTGACCCCGGCCGGGGTCACCCGGAACAGCTTGCCGGTGTTGGACTGCACGATGATCAGCGCGCGGCCGTCCGGCGTGGCGCTGATGCCGTTGGCGTTGTTGCCGGCCAGCAACTCGAGGTCGCCGGTGAGCGGCACCGCGACGGCCGCCTCCGGCAGCGCACCGCCCTTGCCGAGGGGCAGTTTGAACAGGGTGAGGCTGCGCGAGTCGGTGAACCAGGCGGCGCCACCGGTGACGATCACGTCGTTGATGAACGGCGCGTCGGCGGCGGGACGCAGCGGATAGGTCCGCAGCAGCCGCCCGGTCCGCTCGTCGTAGACGCGGGCGTCGCCACCCGCGCCGCCGGCCACGAACAGCCGGCCGCCGGACAGTTTCATGCCGAGTGACGCGGTGCCGGGGCCCGCGGCGAAGGTGGAACCCTCCGCGGTCCGCAGGTCCACGCGCAGGATGTCGCCGGTGGCGCGGGAGCCGAAGTAGGCGTACGGCTTCGCGCCGATCGCCACACCTTCGGGCTGGAAACCGCTCGGCAGGGTGATTGTGCCGGGTAGTGCGCTGGTCTGCGCCGCCGCGGCGGGCTGGGCGGCTACGGTCACCGCCAGGATGGCGCAGAGGACGTTCGCAAGGGTACGGCGAAGCACGAACACTTCCTTTCCGTTGCAGAACGGGTCGTCATGATTCCAACCCACTATGACCCCGCCCACAACCGGAGGAGGGTGAGACATGGGAGCCGGTCACGATCACGGCGCCCGGAGGCAGGGCGGACAGCACCGCGGACGCCTCTGGTGGGCCGCCGGTCTGCTCACCGCAGTCATGCTCGCCGAGGCCGTGGCGGCCGGGCTGACCGGTTCGCTCGCCCTGCTCTCCGATGCCGGGCACATGTTCACCGACGTGCTGGCCATCGCGATGACCCTGGCCGCGATCACCGCCGCGGACCGGCACGGGGGCACCGACTCCCGGCGCACCTTCGGCCTGTACCGGCTGGAGGTGCTGGCCGCCCTCGCCAACGCGCTGCTGCTCACCGCGGTCGCCGGGTTCGTCCTGGTGCAGGCGGTCCGGCGGTTCACCGATCCGCCCGAGGTGCCGGCCGGATGGATGCTGGTGGTCGCGCTCGGCGGTCTCGCCGCGAACGTGGTGGCCTTCGTGCTGCTGCGGTCCGGGGCACGGGACAACATCGGGGTACGCGGTGCGTACCTGGAGGTGCTCGGCGATCTGCTCGGTTCGGCGGGGGTGATCGTGGCGGCCCTGGTCATCGCGGGGACCGGGTGGGCGTACGCGGATCCGATCGTCGCCGTGGTGGTGGCGCTGATGATCCTGCCCCGGACCTTCGCGCTCGGCCGCTCGGCGGTGCGCATCCTGGTGCAGGCCGCCCCGGAGCGTCTCGACATCACCGCGGTGCGTGCCCGCCTGGCCGCCGTCCCCGGCGTCTGCGATGTACACGATCTGCACGTCTGGACATTGACCTCGGGCATGGACGTGGCGTCGGCGCATCTGCGGCTGGACGCGGCGGCCGAGTTCGGGACGGTGCTCACCCGCGCCCGGGAGGCTCTGCACGAGGACTTCGCCATCGATCACGCCACCCTGCAGGTGGAACCGGCCGACACGGATCGACACTGCTCGCCGACCGGTTGGTGACGTGTGGGGCAGAAGTTCTTTCTGCGATCTCCCACGCCGATTGCGCAAAAAGATAACAATGCGAATCATGAGTGACGGCCGGGTCATGGTCTTCGCGCCGGCTCCCCAGCTGACGGTGACCATCGAGCAACACCACGACGAGCCCGAACTGCACGTGCATCCCGGCGGCCAGGGCATCTGGCAGACCCGGATGATCACGTTGCTGGGCGCCCGGGTGACGCTCTGCGCGGCCGCCGGCGGGGAGGTCGGCCGGGTGCTGAGCCCCCTGCTCGAACAACTGACCGGGGTGACCCTGCGCCTGGTGATGCGCGAGCACGGCAGCGGGTGGTACGTCCACGACCGCCGCGGCGGCACCCGCGAGGAGATCGCCGAACGGCCCGGCGTCCCGCTGTCCCGCCACGAACTGGACGAGCTCTACAACCTGAGCCTGGCCGAGGGCCTGCGGGCCGGCATCGCCGTCCTCAGCGGACCGGCACACCCGTCGGTGATCCACCCGGACGTGTACGGCCGGCTCGCCGCCGATCTGCGCGCCAACGGTTGCCGGGTGATCGCCGACCTGTGCGGCCGGCACCTGGCCGCGGTCCTGGAGGCCGGCATCTCGGTTCTGAAGATCAGCCACGAGGAGCTGATCGCCGACGGCACGGCCCCGGACGGCAGCACCGCCGCGCTGACCGAGGCGCTGATCAAACTGCATGACGGCGGCGCCGAGACGGTGCTGGTGTCCCGGGCCGACGAGGGCGCCCTGGCCCTGTTCGACGGCGAGATCCACGAGGTGGCCCTGCCCCGCCTCACCCCGGCCGAGCACCGGGGCGCCGGGGACTCGATGACGGCCGGCGTGGCGGCGGTCCTGGCCCGCGGGGGCCCGATGCACGAGGCGGTCCGCACCGGCACCGCGGCGGGCGCACTGAACGTCACCCGGCACGGCTTGGGCACCGGCCACGTCGACGCGGTCCGGGTCCTGACCGAACGCGTCCGGCTGACTCCGATGAAGAAGGAATCATGAGCGCCGTAGCGGGCAATCAGCCGCCAATGAGAATCCTCATCACGAACGACGACGGCATCGACGCGCCCGGGATCCGCTGGCTGGCCCGGGCCACCGCCCACGCCGGCCACGAGGTGGTGGTCGCCGCCCCGCTGAGCGAGGCGAGCGGCAGCAGCGCCGCGATGACCGCCGTGGTCCAGGACGGCAAGATCGTCTCGCAGCGCCGCGAGCTGGCCGGTGCCAAGAACATCCCGGCGTACGGGGTGGCGGCCTCGCCCGCCTACATCGTGCTGCTGGCCCTGCGGGACGCCTTCGGGCCACCGCCGGACGTCGTGCTCTCCGGGATCAACCGGGGCGCCAACGCCGGGGCCGCGGTGGTGCACTCCGGGACCGTCGGGGCCACCCTGACCGCCTCGCACGCCGGCCTGCACGGGTTCGCCGTCTCGCTGGACGTCCTCACCCCGGCCGCGGCCACGGCCGCCAGCGGGGGCGCCGCCATCGCGGCCCTCGACCACATCGACGACGAGAAGCACCACTGGGGCAGCGCCGCCGACCTGGCGGTCCGGCTGCTGCCGTCGCTGCTGCACACCCCACCCGGGACGGTCTTCAACCTGAACGTGCCGGACCTGCACGTCGACGGCATCCGCGGGTTGCGGCAGGCGTCACTGGCCCGGTTCGGCCAGGTGCAGATGAGCATCGCCGAGGCCGGTGACGGTTATGTCCGGACCGCGGTGCAGGCCGCCGAGGAGGACCTCGATCCGGGCACCGACCTGGCCGCCCTGGCCGAGAACTTCGCGGTGATCACGCCGATCCGGGCCCCCTCGGAGGACCCGGGGGTGCGGATCAGCCTGGACGGCATCAAGTTCCAGAGCCCGGCCTACTAGCCCCGGGCCCTGGAGAAGGACGGATGTCAGGCGCCGGCGGCGGTCACCGCGTCCTCGTGGGGCTGTGGATTGCCGAAGAGGCCCAGCAGCCCGGTCACCCAGAGCTGGCGGTGGGCGAAACGACTGGGCCTGGTCACCACGACCTTGACCCCGCTGACGCCGGCCAGCTGGAACGCGGCCACCAGGGCGCTGATCCCCACCGAGTCGATGAAGGTCACGTGCTGCATGTTGAGCTCGATACGCACCGGGGTGCAGTCGGCCAACTGCGCGGCCACGGCTTCGCGGATCTCGTATGCGTTCTCGACGTCGATCTCGCCGCGCGGCGAGACCTCCACTGCACCGTCGGCCAGCGTCGACGTCGTTATCGACAGCGTCACGCCTCTTCCCTCCACCCGCCCGGCGGGTCCGGGCGTCGTTTCCTGTTACGCGGTTCGGTCCGCGCGTCGCACCTCTGCCACGCGCCGCCCTGTCAGCCAGGGCCGAAGGACTACCCCCGGAAGGTTCGGTGAAACTGCACGAAACGTTAGGACCCGAACCTGTCAGACACCTGAGTGGCCGGTGTGGACGAGGTCAACAGTACTGCGCGACGTCAAATCGTTTTGGAACCGTAATGCGGACGTTTGCGGATTCGATAATTCGGGCAACTAGGCCCTCAGGGGCCTGTCGAGGAGGTAGACCGACGATGTTCGCAAGCAGGAAGAGCCGGGCCGAGCACACGGCCGTCCAGGCATGGGAGTACCTGTCCGAAGCCATGTCGACGGCCGGCGAAAGCGCCAAAGGTGCAGGCCGGGCGACCGCCGGAGTCGCCGAACGCGCCGGACGGCGGACCCGGGGACTGGCCGGGCGGACAGGAGATCGGGTGACCTCGGTCACCGACGAGGCCCGGGTCAGGGCCATCGCCGCCGCGGACGCGCTCGCCGGGCGCAGCCCGGGACGCCCGTGGGGCCTGATCACCGGCGCGATTCTGGCCGGTGCGGCGATCGGCTGGGTGGCCGCGACCACCGCCCGGGCAGCGCTACAACGCCAGGCAGAGGACGAGGAGAGCGAACTGGCCGAGACCGCGATCGTGGTCACGCCGTCGTACGACGAGCCCTGACCGCGGCCGCGAGCAGGCTCTTTCGGGGCCAACCGCCGACCCTCCCGTTGCGAGCGGACCGTCTGTACAGTTGGGCGTCGTTCGGCTTGTTCTCGCGGCGCCGGGTCAGGGCCGCCCGATCAGATGGGTCCGCTTGGTGCTCAGTGCGGGAAGTCTCCTGGACAACAGGTACCGGTTGGACGATCGGATCGCCGCCGGTGGCATGGGTGACGTGTGGCGCGGCACCGATGTCGTCCTGGGCCGCACCGTTGCGGTAAAGGTGCTGCGCACCGCGATGCTCGAGGATCCGGAGTTCGCCACCCGGTTCTACGGCGAGGCCCGGATGATGGCCGCCTTCCGTCACCCCGGCGTGGTCGAGGTCTACGACTACGCCAGCGACGGCGACTACGAGGGCCCGGAGAAGGTCGCCTATCTGGTGATGGCCCTGGTCGAGGGCGAGCCGCTGTCCAACCGGCTCAAGGACGGCCCGATCGACGTGGCCGAGACCATGTCGATCGTGGCTCAGGCCGCCGACGCGCTGCACGCCGCCCACGAGAACGGGATCGTGCACCGGGACGTCAAACCGGGCAACCTGATCGTCAAGCCGTCCGGCGCGGTGATCCTGGTGGACTTCGGTGTCGCCCGGTCGAACGCGATGACCAGCGTCACCGGCCTCAACGCGATCGTCGGCACCGCCCTCTACATGGCGCCCGAGCAGGTCGCCAAGGGCAACCTCACGCCCGGCACCGACATCTACGCGCTGGGCGCGGTGGCCTACCACTGCATCGCCGGCCACCCGCCGTTCGACGGCGACAACGCGCTGCAGGTGGCGCTGCGTCACCTGGAGGACGAGCCGGAGCCGCTGCCCGCGCACGTGCCCGACGAGGTGCGCTATCTGATCGGCCGGGCGATGGCGAAACAGCCCGCCGACCGGTTCCAGAGCGCCTCCGAGTTCGCCGAGGCGGCGATCCTCGCGGCCGGGCCGATGGACTGGAAACGTCTGACCGGCACCGCCCTGGTCGCCCCGATCAGCCCGGCCCGCCTGGGCACCGGCCAGTTCCCCACCGCGCCGATGAGCCCGGCCTCGATGGGTCAGCCCCCGGCCACCCGGCCGGTGCAGATGCCCCGTCCGGTGTCGCCGGCGCCTCCGCCGATGCCACCGGTGCCCGTCTCGTCGCCCCGGCAGCAGCCGGGACAGCGGATCCTGATGTTCGCGGTCCTCGCCCTGTTCGTGATGGCCGGCGGGCTCGGCCTGATCTTCACCTTGACCGGCGGCGAGGACACCCCCAAGGGGGAGAACCCGGTGAAGCAGAACAATCCGGTCGAGGCGGTGCTGCCGACCGAGGAGGTCGTGCCCAGCGAGTCGCCCGACGACGACTACGAGGCGGAGACGACGGAGGCCACCGTCCGGCCGAGCAAGAGCCGGTCCGCGTCGCCCACCCCCGAAGAGTCCTCGTCCTCGCCGACGCCGGATGCCGAGCCGACGACGACCGAGCCGACCACCGAGCCGACGACCGAGCCGACCACCGAGCCGACGACGGAGCCGACCAAGGAACCGACGACCGAGCCGACGACCACCACGCCGACCCTGCCGCCGGTCATCGGCGACGGCGGCGCGGGCTGACGGGAAGCTCTCTAAGCCTCATCTGGGCCTGGCGGGCGCCGATGGTGCCGCCATGACACTCCAGACCTCTCCGGAGCCGGGGCCGTACTCCACCGCCCCGCCGTGGGCGAACCAGGCGGCACCCGCACCGGCAGCGCCGCCCACGGCGCCGCCCGGGGGGCAGGCCCCGCACGACGGTTTCGAGTACTACCAGCACGGTCAGCTGTTGGTGCGCTTCCCGGAGGAGGTGCTCGCCGGGGGCCGCCCGGACGCGCCCTCCTGGAAACCGGTGGTGGTCTGGACGTTCTTCCTCAGCGTCCTGGGCGTGGTCTCGGCGATGCGGCGGGCGGGCCGGGCCCGGCACTACGGGCGGCCGCGCCTGCGGTACTGGATGGCGTTCGGGCTCACCCTGGTGGTGGGCGGCGTGTTCTGGACGGCGCTGACGCTCAAGGTGGCGATCCCGCTCTACCTGAAGAACCAGGAGGCGGCGATCACCGCGGTGGTCGAGGGCGGCCTGCTCACCGACAACCGGATCAAGACCGAGATCGGCGCGGTCACCAGCGCGTCCTGCCAGCCGCAGGGGTACCGCGAGGCCGACGGGATGCTGTCCTACCTGTGCACCTTCAAGTTGGAGAAGGGCACCACCACCTCGGCGTACCTGATGACGGACGAGCGGGGGAACTGGGAGTTCGACACCGAGTGACGGCAGGCCGGACGCGGGGTCCGGCCTGCCACCCGCTCAAACAGCCACCGTTCAGAAGGCGATCGGCACGCCGGCCCGGACGAGCTGCCAGTTCTTCGTGAAGAAGTCCGCCGGGTCGATGCTGCCCTTCTCCTGTGCCCAGTCGATCAGCAGCTGACGGATCTCCTGCTGGGCGTTGTAGACCTGGGTCTTCACGATGCCCGGGAAGCTGCCGCCGCCGGAGCGCCGGTAGTTGTTGACGGCCACCACGAACCGCGCGTCCGCGGCCACGTCCACACCGTCGATCTGCAGGCGGGTGATCCGGCTGCCGACCGGCTGGGAGATGTCGATGTCGTAGTCGACACCGGAGAAGATGTCGTAGTTGTAGTCCGGGATCGCCGGGTCGCTGATCGTCTCCGGGTCGACCGGCGCGTCCGGGGCGACGGTGACGAAGTACTTCGCGGAGTACTCCAGGTACGCCTTCACCTCGGCACCGGTCAGCACGACCGCCTCCAGGGTGTTGTCGTAGATGTAGAGCCCCGCGACGTCCTTGATCTTGACGTCGCCCTGCGGGAAGACCGCGGTCCGGCTGAACGGCGCGGCGATCGACAGGACCGGCAGTCCGGCGTACTCGGTGCCGGCCAGCGCCGCCGTGACCGTGTCGGTCTGCACCTTGTTGATGTAGTCGAGGATCGGGGTGTCCTCGTACCGGGAGGTCGCGGCGGAGAGCGTCGCGGTGGAGGTGGCGACCACCTGGTTGACGTAGGTGACGGTCTTCTCGTGCTGCTTGCGCACCACGGCGAGGACCTTGGGGTCGGCCTCGACGGTGTTGGTGTTCAGCGACGCGGCCGCCTTCTTGGTGATCTTCCAGCCGGTCTTGGCCCGGAC
The DNA here is from genome assembly GCF_000962825.1 of Actinoplanes rectilineatus. Classification (GTDB taxonomy): domain Bacteria; phylum Actinomycetota; class Actinomycetes; order Mycobacteriales; family Micromonosporaceae; genus Actinoplanes; species Actinoplanes rectilineatus. Next base: position 16,973 of record NZ_JZKF01000025.1, on the reverse strand, counting down.
CAGGTCGAAGTCCATCTTCGTCAGGCGCTGGCCCCACTTGGACGGCTCGGAGAGCAGCACCTGCTCGCCGGTCTTCGTGTTGGTGACGAACCGTTCGGCCACCTCGCGGTGCGCGTGCCCGAACAGGATCGCGTCGATGCCGGGGACCTGCTCGGCGATCAGCGCGGTCGGGTTCTCGTTGGGCAGCTCGTCGCCGTAGCTGGAGACGCCGCTGTCGCCGCCGTGCGCCGAGATCAGCACGATGTCGGCGCCGCGGGCCCGCATGACCGGCACCCACTTCGCCGCCGCGGCGACCATGTCGGTGAACGTCAGCTTGCCCTCGACGTTCGCCCGGTCCCAGATCGCCGAACCGGGGTTGGTCAGGCCGAGGATGCCCACCCGCAGGGTCGGCGCGTGCTTGCCGAGCGAGACCTTCTTGATGATGTACGGCGTGAAAGCCGGCTTGCCGGTCTTGACGCTGATCGCGTTCGCGGCGAGGGCCGGGAACCCGAGCTGGCGGATCCAGAGGTTCAGCAACGGCAGGCCGTAGTTGAACTCGTGGTTGCCCAGCGTCACCGCGTCGTACTGCAGCACGTTCATCGCCCGCGCCATCGGGTGCTTCTCACCGGTCGTGGTGATCGGCTCCTGCTTCGCGTAGTACGTCGCGAGCGGCGTGCCCTGGATGGTGTCACCGGCGTCGAGGACCAGCACCGGGCCGGTCGCCTCGGCACGCAGCTTCGTCACCAGGGCGGCCAGCTTGGCCACGCCGACGTCGTTGTGCGCGCTGTCGTCGTACTCCTTGTCCTGGTAGTAGTCCCAGTTGTAGACGTTGCCGTGGGTGTCGGACGTGCCGAGCACGGTGAGGCGGAAGGTCTGCGCGGGCTTCGAACCGCCGGCCTGCGCCGCCTCGGAGAAGACGAGCGGCGCGGCGACGGTGGCCGCCGAGGCGGCGAGGACGCTCCGCCGCGAGATGCCGGAGGGAAGGGTCATGTCGAACCTCTCACCATGAGTTTCCGTGGCGCGTCGTGGGCGCCGAAACCAGCACCATAACGGCGAATGGGCAAACTGGTCGATCGATCGGAGGTTGCGCGGAGATCAAATCTCGTCCAACGCCTCGATACCCAGCAGAAACATTCCGATCTGGAGGGTACGAGCGGTGAGGTCGGCCAGTGCCAACCGGCTGGCCCGGGTCGGCTCGTCGGCCCGCAGCACCGGGCACCGCTCGTAGAAGACCGAGAACGCCGCGGCCAGGTCGTGCAGGTACGTGGTGAGCCGGTGCGGCTCGCGCAGGGCGGCGGCCGTCGCGATCGCCGGGTCCAGCCCGAGCAGGGCCAGCGCCAGTTCCCGCTCGGCCGGATCGGTGAGCCGGACCGGGCCGGGCCCGCCGTCGGCCTTCCGGAAGATCGAGCGGATCCGGGCGTACGCGTACTGCAGGTAGGGTCCGGTGTTGCCGACCGAGGCGAGCATCCGGTCCAGGTCGAACACGTAATCGCCCCGCCGGTCGGAGCACAGGTCGGCGTACTTGACCGCGGCGATGCCGATCGCCGGGACGGTGGCCCGGTCGACCGCCGCGTCGAGCAGGTCGGCGAGCCGGACGCTGGTCCCGGACCGGGTTCTGATCATGCAGCCGCTGGTGCTCAGGATCGCGCCGAAGCCGATGTGCTCGGCGGTGACGTCGTCGGGCAGCCAGCCGGCCGCCCGGGCCACCGCGAAGACCATCCGGAAATGGGTCTGCTGCGGCATGCCGACCACATAGAGCAGTTCAGTGGCACCGATCGTGCCGACCCGGTGCCGCAGGGCGGCGAGGTCGGTCGCCGCGTACCCGAAACCGCCGTCCGCCTTGCGGACGATCAGCGGAAGAGGAGCGCCGTCCCTGCCGGTGAACCCCGCCGGGAACGCGCAGAGTGCCCCGTCGCTCTCCGACAGCAGGCCCCGGGCCGCCAGGTCGTCGACCACACCGGCCAGGTCGTCCTGATAGCTGCTCTCCCCCGCGAAGTCGTCCGGCCCGAGGGTCACGCCGAGGGTGTCGTAGACGGCCAGGAAAGCCTTCTCGGACTGGGCGACCAGCCGCCGCCAGAGGTCCCGGGTCGGGCCGTCGCCGTTCTGCAGCGCCACCACCCGCAGCCGGGACCGGGTCCGGAAGTCCTCGTCGGCATCGAACCGGGCCCGCGCCGCCTGATAGAAACCGGTCAGATCACCGAGCGAGTGGTCGCCGTCCCCGGCCTCGGTCAGGTGCTCGATCAGCATCCCGAACGGGGTGCCCCAGTCGCCGAGGTGGTTGACCCGCCGCACGTCGTGGCCCTGCCAGGAGAGCAACCGGGCCAGTGCGTCCCCGATGATCGTGGACCGCAGGTGGCCGACGTGCATCTCCTTGGCCACGTTCGGTCCGGAATAGTCGATCACGATGCGGGACGGGGCGGTCACCGGCGCGATGCCGAGCCGTTCGTCGTGCCGCAGCGCGTCCAGCGCGCCGGTGATCAGCTCGTCGGCGACGTGCAGGTTGAGGAAGCCCGGCCCGGAGACCACGGCGGTGGCCACCCCGGACAGATCGGCCGCGGCGGCGACCTCCGCCGCGATCTCCCGCGGCGGCCGGCCGAGGGACCGGGCCAGGGCGAGGGCCACCCCGGACTGGAAGTCGGCGTGCGGCGACACCCGCACGGCCGGATCGACCGGGGCACCGGCGACCGCCGCCAGGGCGGGCGCGAGCCGGTCGTGCAGCAGGGACTCGAGATTCATCGGTCGGCACTCCTCGGTGGGAACACGAAGACGGGTCGACCGGACACGGATCCCGCACCGGCGGACGACCCGCCGGGAGGGAGACATGCAACGTCAGCGGCGGCCTGGACGAGGCCGGCGTCGCACGCTGAAGCAGAACATGCCGGGAACCCTACCTACCGTGCGCGATGTCGGCGAGCGATTTCCAGAGCACCGCCACGAAGACCGCCGAGCCCGCGAACGCCACCCAGAACGGTGCGGCCACGCCGTAATGGGTGGCCAGCGTGCCGCCGAAAGCCGAGCCGACCACCAGTCCCCCGTACACGCAGATGGTGTTGACGCCGTTGACCCGGCCCTGCAGGTGTTCCGGAACGGCCCGCTGCCGGACCGTGGTGGAGATCGTGCCCCAGACGAACGCATACCCGCCGAAGACGAAGAAGATCGGCATCGCGATCCACGGCGAGCTGGTGGCGGCCAGGGTCAGGTGGACGAGCACCTCGATCACCAGGCCGGTCCGCATCAGATTGCCGAGGCTGAAGCGTGCGGTCAGCCAGCCGTACGCGCCGGTGCCGAGCATCCCGCCCACCGCGGAGACCGTGGTGATCAGGCCGAATCCGATCTCGCCCAGTCCGAGGCGGTCCGAGGCGTAGAGCACCAGCACCGACCAGGCCGCCCCGAAGGTCACGTTGAACACCAGGATGGTCAGGCACAGTGTCCGGACCGGCGGATGGTGCAGCACCCAGCGGAAACCCTCGGCGATCTCCCGGCGTACCCCGGTGGTGGTGCCCGGGCCCGCGGCCCGGCGGCCGTGCGGCGGCAGGCGCACCCGGGAGATCAGCAGCATCCCGGCGGCCACCAGCAGCACCTCGGTGGCGAACGGCCAGACCCGCCCGGCGGCGAACAGCGCGGCACCGATCGGCGGCCCGGCCAACTGGTTGAGAGTGATGAACCCGGCCTGCAGACGGGTGTTCGCCAGCCCCAGATCGTCGCGGTGCACCAGCATCGGGGCGAGCGTGCCGGTGGTGTTGTCGGCGAACACCTCCGCGGTGCTGATCAGTCCCAGACCGAGCAGCGCCGAGGCGACCGTGAGCCGGCCGGTGGACAGGCCCACGACCATGGCGAACAGCACGACCAGGCGCAGCGCGTTGGCGGCCAGCACGATCCGCCGGCGGTCGTAACGGTCCGAGAGCACCCCGGCGTACAACCCGAACAGCAGTGGCGGCGCCCAGGTCAGCAACGCCGCCATCGAGATCAGGAACGGACCGTCGGTCAGCGAGGCCACCAGCAGCGGACCGGCCGCCGCGGCGATGCCGTCACCCAGGTTGGTCGACCAGGAGGAGGCGGCGAGCCAGCGGAATCCGGCACCGAGACGGGGCGGCAGTAGAGTCTGGACGAGAGTGCTCACAAGGCGATCACCCTACGTCGATCCGGGCGCCCGGGCTGCCGGGTTCCGGCACACCGGGGAAGATGACCCGGTGCGAAACGACAACGGGGTGACCGTGACGTGGGACGAGGACGGCGACGGTGTGCTGCGCCTGCCGTCCGGGCGGCTGGTCCGCGGCCGCGGCCTGCGATCACCGATGCCGTCCGGGCATCCCCCGCAGTTCGGCGTCTACCTGCTGGGCTCCGCGCCGGATCAGTTCGGCTGGGAGAGCCGTTTCGTGCGCTGGCCGGACTTCTGGTTGCCGCGTGATCGCGCGTACACGACGGAGGTCTTGATCGAAGCCCTGCGCCGCTCCGGGAGTGAGCGGGTCGAGGTGGCCTGCGGCGGCGGCCGGGGACGCACCGGCACCGCGCTGGCCTGCCTGGCCGTGCTCGACGGGGTGCCGCCGGGCGAGGCGGTGGCGTTCGTCCGGGACGCCTACCACCGCCGTGCCGTCGAGACGCTCTGGCAGCGCCGCTTCGTGGAGCGTTTCCGGAGTTAGACACGTTCCGCAGTCAGGGTCTGCCTGCGTGGTGATTTCGGGCGCGCTGACCGCCCGTAATCACCACACCCCCACGGGTGTGGTGATTACGGGCGTCCAGCGCGCCCGAAATCACCACGCGGATGGGCTTCGCACCCTGACCACGAAACGTGTCTAGACCGGGGGCCGCCAGACGGTGAAGTCCTGCAGGTGGAAGTGGCTGGCCACGGTGCGGAAGGCGAACCACCCGCTGGGGTACGGGTCCGCGTCGGTCCAGTCGAAGACCAGCCGGTCGTCGCTGAAGTAGCGGATGTGCTGCCCGTCGACGGCGATCCGGACGCGCACCGGGGTGTTCGCCGCGATCAGCGGAGACGTGTAGTCGTAGATCAGCGGACGGTTGCCCGGCTCACCGACGTACTTCCGGAACCGGGTGGTGGTGTTGAGGTTGGCGCCCTGCCCGACGTAGTACGTCTTGAGATGGTCGTACTCGGCGAAGGCGCCCTGCCGAACGGTCGCGAAGATGTCGTCAGGTGAGCGGGCGTCACGCGCGTTCCAGAACGAGTTCAGGTCGGTGACCAGGTCGTTCGGTCCGCCGGCCTGGATCGGGGTGGCGGTGTACTCGATCTCGTAGGGGCCGGCGAGTTCCTGCTTGAGCCAGACGGTCGCGCCGCCGGGGACGTCGACGTCAAGAACGCCGTCACGGGCTTCCACCGTGCCGCCGCTCTGCAGCTCCGCAAACCACTTATCTGCATTTTTCGTGAAATTGTCGTGGGTAACGACCTGCCAGGCGTTCCCCGCCTTCGCCGTCGTCTGAATCCGGGGCCGCGCCGGGGGCCGCGCGCCGAACCCGAGGTAGAAATCGGTCAGCGTGGACTGCAGGTAACCCCGGACCGTCCAGCCGAGACGGTAGGCCGGATCGTGCGCCGGCGTGTAGAGACGCGTCGTGGTCGGGATGTTCGTGGTGAAGATCCGCAGCGCGGTGTGGTCCGCCGTCTCGGCGAGGAACTCCTCCCGCCAGTCGCCCAGGATGTCGCCGTAGAACGGGACCGCGTTGCGCCAGGACGACACCACCCCGGCCGGCTCGAAGATCTTCGCCGTCGTCGAGGTCCGCCAGTCCCACTTCTCCACGGAGGTGGTGTCCAGCAACTCGGAGCCGAGGTCGCCGTCCCACCAGATCCGGAAGTTGACGCTGGGTGTGCTCTTGGTGATCTGCCTGCCGTCGACGCTCCACACCCCGGCGCCCGGCAGGTCGCTGTTCGCGGTGGCCGCCCAGTACTCGTAGCCGGGCGTCCGCGGGTCGATGTCGGCGGTGGTGCCGCGCGGGACGTCCCAGAGCGTGGCGTCCTGCGGTACGTCCGGATGCACGCCGGTGACCAGCCGCTCCCCGGTCGCCGCGTCGTAGTAGTACCAGGGGAACGCGGTGAAGACACCGCCCTCGGTCTGCTGGATCGCGTACCCCTCCAGCCCGGGGCGGGACGGGTCGAGGTCACCGATGTGGAACCGGTCGCCGTGGGTCGCGCCGGCCACCACGTACCGGAACGTGCCGTCGCTGTTCACCACGTAGTTGCCGTCCGCGATGTCGTCCCGGCCGTCCTGGTCGACGTCGACGATCCGCAGCTGGTGGAAGCTGGTGCCCTGGTCCGCGCCGCGGATGAACTTCCACCGCTCCCGCAGCGTCCGCCCGTCGTAGTCCCAGGCGACGAAGAGTACCCGGAAGTCGCCGCGCTTGGCGCCCACCCGGACCCCCTGCTTGGTGATCAGGCTGGGATGCACGCCGTCCAGGTAGCCGACGCCGTACTGCCCGCCGGAGGTGCCGTCGGCCGCGAAGTCGCCGGCGACCGGGACACGCTCGCGTTCCACGCCGCTGCGGCCGTCGATCACCGAGACGAACTGGTCCAGTTCGCCGGCCCGGAGCACCGCACCGTCGGCGAAGACGGTCCCGTTCGCGGTCTTCACCACGACCTCGGCACGGCCGTCGCTGTCCAGGTCGTAGACGGTGACGTTGTCGTCGTTGCGGTAGCCGGCCACGTCGCCGTACCCGCTGACCGCGGCGGGCGGCGGGTCGTTGGCGGCGTTGCCACCGGCCCGGGCGTAGGACGCCGGCCCCAGGTCGACGCGCCACAGGTGCTCGCCGGCGAGGGTGTACGCCTCCAGATGGTTGGGCTTGTCCAGGTCGTAGGAGAGCCGGGACACCACGATCTCGTAGCGCCCGTCCCCGTCCAGGTCACCGGGCCAGGCGTGCTGCACGTAGTAGCCGGGCGCCTCGGACAGCGGGATGTCGCCGGGTGTGAACGCGGGGCCGCTCGCCGCCTGCTCCCGCCCGCGGACCACGGCCCGGACGGTGTACGCCCCGGAGCCCCGGGATCTGTCGGTGAAGGTGGTCGACGCGGTGACCGGTGTGGGGGTCAGCCGCCTGGCGCCCTTGTAGACGTGGAAGGCGATGTCCGTGCCGTACTCGGTGCCGAGCAGACGCCAGCTCAGGAAGGTCCCGCCGCCGGTGGCGGGCACCGCGACGAGCCCCCGGTCCAGCGACTCGACGATCCGTAGCGGGCCGCTCTCATGACGGCCACCGGCGGCGGCCGGGACGGGAAGGATGCCGGCGGCCAGCGTGAAGCCGGCCGCGGCGGCGATGAGCGCTCTCATCCGCCGGAAGGTAACCGACCACTGTGTATCGATATTTGCGAACTTTTGACGTCGAGTGCCGTGATCAGCTCGTTCAGCAACGCACTGAGGTCGTCGCCGACCGGCAGTTCGGCGATGCTGGCCCGGACCTTCCGGTCGACGCTGTCGTGCAGGCGGCGGCCACGGGCGGCCAGGTGCACCCGGATCCGCCGGCGGTCCACGTCGTCGCCGCGGCGGTACACCAGGTTGTCCTCGACCATCTGGTCGATCAGCCGGGTCAGGCTGCCGGGCGGCAGGGAGACCCGCTCGGAGAGGCCGGTCATGAAGTGGCCCTTGCCGTCGGCGAGGACGCAGAGCACCCGCCAGGCCTCCGGACCGCAGCCGTGGGTGTCGAGGATGCCGGCCAGACGGCGGGACAGCAGCCGTTCGGCACGGGTGAGCAGGTACATCAGATCATCGGAGCCCCGCATCGCTGGGATGTTACCGAACGGGGACCGGCTTTCCTGGAGATCGAGGCAACGATCCGCGACGATGGGGCCATGTCGGCCCCGGACACCCTCGACATCGCCCTCGTCGTGCCGCTGCGGGGCCCGGCCGGGATTCTCGGGCCGAGCGCCGAGTCGTGTGCCGAGCTCGCCGCCGCCGAAGTGAACGCCGCCGGTGGCGTCCTCGGGCGTGAGGTGCGGCTGCTGCCGGTGGACGGCGGGGCGGCACCCGGCGCGGTGGCCGACGAGGTGGCCGCCCTGGTCACGTCGGGTGCGGTGCAGGGTGTCACCGGCTGGCACATCTCCTCGGTCCGGCAGGCGGTGGCGCCGCGGGTGGCCGGCCGGGTGCCGTACGTCTACACCGCGCTGTACGAGGGCGGCGAGAACACCGACGGCGTCTTCCTGACCAGCGAGACCCCGGACGTGCAGCTGTTCCCGGCGATCCGGTTGCTCGCCGCCGAACGCGGAGCCCGACGGTGGTTCGTGGTGGGCAACGACTACGTCTGGCCGCGCCGGACCGCGGCCGCCGCCCGCCGGTACGCCACCGGCGCCGGCCTGTCCGTGGTCGGCGAGACGTACGTGCCGCTGTCCACCCACGACTTCACCGACGTGCTTCGCGAGATCGAGCACTCCGCGGCGGACGCCGTGCTGATGCTGCTGGTGGGCACCGACGCGGTCCGTTTCAACCGGGCGTTCGCCCGTCGCGGGCTGGCCGCCCGGTGTCTGCGGCTGAGCACCCTGATGGACGAGAACATGCTGCTGGCCAGTGGCGCGACGGCCACCGAGGACCTGTTCAGCACGGCCGGTTTCTTCGCCGCCATGGTCACGCCGGAGAACCTCGACTTCCACGGCCGGTACGCCGCCCGGTTCGGTCCCGAGGCGCCACCGCTGGGCAGTCTGGGCGAGTCCTGCTACGAGGGGGTGCTTCTGCTGTCCGCCCTGATCGAGCGGGCCGGCCGGCTGGATCTGCGGGCGATCGGGGCGAACGCCGAGTCGGTCTGTTACGAGGGCCCACGGGGTCTCTTGCGGCTGCGGCGCCGGCACGTCAACCAGCGGATCTATCTGGCGCAGGCCCGGGGTGTCGAGTTCGACGTGCTGACCCAGCTGTCTTGACAGGTCCGGCCACTTCGGACCAAGATGCTTCCAGCAGGAAGTAACAATGCGCCGATCCTTTATGGGTCGGCTTTTTTTATTGATCTCAACCAATGGAAGAAACGGCTTGTCAATCGCCGTGAAACTCGTCGGAAATCGATGAATCCAACACTGTCGTTACCCGGTTGACCAGCGCGGACCGGCGGTGTTCGGAGGATTCATGCTGAAAAGAACGATGGCTTTCGTCGCGGTGGCGGCGACTTTTGCGACCCTGACCGCCTGCGGCGCCAAGACCGACGAGAGCGGTGCCGCATCACCCGACGGCGCGGTCATCGACACCTCCGGGCCGACCGTCAAGGTCGGCCTGCTCAACTCCCTCTCCGGCACGATGGCGATCAGCGAGGTGACCGTCCGCGACTCGCTGCAACTGGCGATCGAGGAGATCAACGCGGCCGGCGGCGTGCTCGGCAAGCAGATCGAGGCGATCAGCGAGGACGGCGCCTCGGACTGGCCCACCTTCGCCGAGAAGTCCGGGAAGCTGATCAGCGAGGACAAGGTGGCAGCGGTCTTCGGCTGCTGGACCTCGGCCAGCCGCAAGGCGGTCAAGCCGGTCTTCGAGAAGAACAAGGCGCTGCTGTTCTATCCGGTGCAGTACGAGGGCCTGGAGCAGTCGCCGTACATCTTCTACACCGGCGCGACCACCAACCAGCAGATCGTCCCGGGACTGGACTACCTCAAGGCGCAGGGGAAGACGAGCGTCTACCTGGTCGGCAGCGACTACGTCTTCCCGCGGACCGCTAACAAGATAATTAAGGCGTACGCCGAGGCCAACGGCATGAAGGTCCTGGGCGAGGACTACGCGCCGCTCGGCTCCACCGAGTTCTCCACGATCGTCAACAAGGTCAAGGCGTCCGGCGCCTCGGCGGTGTTCAACACCCTCAACGGCGACAGCAACGTGGCCTTCTTCAAGGAGTACAAGTCGGCCGGGCTGACCGCCGGCGCCATGCCCGTGGTCTCCGTCTCGATCGCCGAGGAGGAGGTCAAGAGCATCGGCACGCAGTACCTGGCCGGGCAGCTGACCGCCTGGAACTACTACCAGACCACGGAGGGCGCGGCGAACGAGAAGTTCGTCAAGGCCTACAAGGCGAAGTACGGCGCGGACAAGCCGACCAGCGACCCGATGGAGGCCGCGTACGTCTCGGTCCACCTGTGGAAGGCGATGGTCGAGAAGGCCGGCACCTTCGAGGTGGAGAAGGTCAAGGCGGCCTCGGACGGCATCACCTTCGACGCCCCCGAAGGACTGGTCACGGTGGACGGCGCGACCCAGCACATCCACAAGACCGCCCGGATCGGCAGGATCGGCGACGACGGCCTGATCACCGAGGTGTGGAACTCCGGTCAGCCGGTCAAGCCGGACCCCTACCTCAAGGGTTACAGCTGGGCGACCGGGCTGTCCTGATGACCCTCGTCCTCAGCCAGCTCTTCACCGGGATCAGCATCGGGGCCGTACTGCTCCTGATCGCCCTCGGGCTCTCGCTGACCTTCGGCCAGATGAACGTGATCAACATGGCGCACGGCGAGCTGATCATGGTCGGCGCGTACACCGTCTACGTCCTCCAGCAGGTGATCAGCGGCGCCGGGTGGTCGCTGCTGATCGCCCTGCCGGTGGCGTTCGCGGTGGCCGGCCTGATCGGCGTCCTGCTGGAGGTGTCGTTGATCCGCCGCCTCTACCTGCGGCCACTGGACACCCTGCTCGTCACCTGGGGTGTCTCGCTGCTGCTCCAGCAGCTCGCCCGGGACGTCTTCGGCGCACCCAACGTGCAGACCCGCGCACCGGAGATCCTGACCGGCAGCATCCGGATCACCGACGACCTGGCGATCTCCAGCAGCCGGGTGTTCATCCTGGTGCTGGCGCTGGCCGCGGTCGCCGCCGTGACCCTCGTGCTGCGGACCACGCCGCTGGGCCGGCGGATCCGGGCCGTGGTGCAGAACCGCGACCTGGCCGCCGTCTCCGGCCTGGCCACCGGCCGGATCGACCGGCTGACCTTCTTCATCGGGTCCGGGCTGGCCGGGATCGCCGGGGTCGCGCTGACCCTGATCGGCCCGATCGGCCCGGCCATGGGCACCAACATCATCGTCAACGCGTTCCTGGTCGTGGTGGTGGGCGGCATCGGCCAGCTGAAGGGCACCGTGATCGTCGCGTTCGTGCTCGGCGTGCTGCAGTCGATGGTCGAGTACACCACCACGACCAGCGTCGCCAGCGTGATCGTCTTCGTCACGATCGTCGCCTTCCTGCAGTGGCGCCCGCAGGGGCTGTTCACCCTCCGCACGAGGAGCCTGGCATGAGACGACCATTGATAGGTTTCGGACTGGCGGCCGTCGCCCTGTTCGGCGTTGCCCCACTGGTCCTCGGCGACTTCCGGCTCAACCTGCTCGCGAAATACCTCTGCCTGGCGATCGTCGCGGTCGGCATCGGCCTGGCCTGGGGGCGGGGCGGCATGCTCACCCTCGGACAGGGGGTGTTCTTCGGGCTCGGCGGCTACGCGATGGCCATGCACCTCAAGCTCGCCGACGCGGGCCCCGGTGAGCTGCCCGACTTCATGCAGTTGTACGGGCAACTCGACGAACTGCCCTGGTGGTGGCGACCGTTCGCGAACCCGGTGTTCGCGATGGCCGCCACCGTGCTGCTGCCGATGCTGGTCGCCCTGCTCCTCGGTCTGCTGATCTTCCGGCGGCGGGTCCGCGGCGCGTACTTCGCGATCCTGTCCCAGGCCCTCTGCGCCGCCTTCGCGATCTTCCTGATCGGGCAGCAGGGCACCACCGGCGGCACCAACGGGCTCACCGACATCCGGGGCTTCTTCGGGTACGACCTGAACGACCCGCTCAACCGCCGGACCGTCTACTTCATCATCGCCGCGAGCCTGCTCGCCGTCCTCGCCCTGACCTGGCAGCTCATCCGCAGCCGCTACGGCGAACTGCTGGTGGCGGTCCGCGACGGCGAGGAACGGGTGCGGTTCCTCGGCTACGACCCGGCGAACGTCAAACTCGTCGCGTACGTCGCCGCCGCGGGCATGGCCGGACTGGCCGGCGCCCTCTTCGTCCCCGCCGTGGGGATCATCTCGCCGGCCCTGATCGGCGTGGTCCCGTCGATCGAATTCGTCATCGGCGTCGCCGTCGGCGGCCGGGCCAGCCTGGTCGGGCCGGCCCTCGGCGCCGTCGCGGTGGCCTGGGCCAAGACCGCCCTGTCCGAGCGGGCACCGTCGGCCTGGACGTACTTCGAGGGCCTGCTCTTCATCCTGCCGATCGTGTTCCTGCCCGGCGGTCTGGCCTCACTGGCCCGGCTCCGGCCCTCGTGGCGCCGGCGGCAGGCCCGGATCCCCGCGGAGGCAACCCCATGAGCGGCCTGACCATTCGCGGTCTCACAGTGACCTTCGACGGATTCGTCGCGGTCGGCGGCGTCGACCTGGACATCCCGGACGGCGACGTCCGTTTCATCATCGGGCCCAACGGCGCCGGCAAGACCACCCTGATCGACGCGGTCACCGGCCTGGCCCGGGCCGGCGGCTCGGTCACCTTCGACGGACAGGAACTGCTCGGCCGCAAAGTCCACAGGATCGCCCGGATGGGCGTCGGCCGCACCTTCCAGACCGCCACGGTCTTCGAGGAACTCACCGTCCTGCAGAACCTGGACATCGCCGCGGGCTGGGCGCGCGGGCCGCTCACCCTGCTGCGCACCCGCCGGGCCGTTCCCCCCGAGGTCGAGAAAGCCCTGGAGACGGTACGCCTGACCGCCGTGCGCGACAGCCCCGCCGGAACGCTCGCCCACGGCCAGAAGCAGTGGCTCGAGATCGGCATGCTGCTGGTCCAGAATGCCCGCCTGTTCCTGCTCGACGAGCCGGTCGCCGGCATGAGCCACGAGGAACGCGACGCCACCGGTGAACTGCTCGGACTGCTCAGCGCGGACCACACCATCGTGGTGATCGAACACGACATGGACTTCCTGCGGCGCTTCGCCCGGACCGTCACCGTCATGCACGCCGGGAAGGTCCTCTCCGAAGGCACCGTGGCGCAGGTGCAGGCCGACCCGAGGGTCCAGGAGGTCTATCTGGGGCACGCGGTAGGGGAGGCCGTCTGATGCTGAGCTTCGAGGACGTCCACGCCGGGTACGGCCGCAGCGTGGTACTGCACGGCGTCAGCCTGTCCGTGCCGGCCGACGGCGTCGCCGCGGTGCTGGGCCACAACGGCGCCGGCAAGAGCACCCTGCTGCGCGCCGCGATCGGCCTGCTCACCCCGCGGTCCGGCCGCATCCTGCTGGACGGCGACGACATCACCGGCCTGGCACCGCACGACCGGGTGGCGCGCGGGATGGCGTACGTTCCGCAGGGTCAGCAGAGTTTCCCGCACCTGACCACCGCCGAGAACCTGCAGTTGGTCGCCGACGGCCGCCGCGACGGCCGCGCGGCGATGGCCGAGTCGCTGGACCTCTTCCCGGCGCTGAAGGACCTGCTCCCCCGCCGGGCCGGTCTGCTCTCCGGCGGCCAGCGCCAGCAACTCGCCCTGGCCCGGGCCCTGATCACCCGCCCCCGTCTGCTGCTGCTCGACGAACCGACCGAGGGCATCCAGCCGTCGGTCGTCGCCGAGATCGAACAGACCATCCTGTCGCTGGCCGCCCGCGGCGGCCTCTCGGTCCTGCTGGTCGAGCAGCACGTGGGGTTCGCCCTGCGGGCCGCCCGCACCTATCACGTCCTGGAGGCCGGCCGGGTGACCTCCACCGGCGACGGCGGCGCCGACGCCGAGCCCCGCGTTCGCCGGGCTCTCACCGTCTGACTCCGCGCCGGCTCCTACCGGTCCCGGTAGGGGTCGGCGATCTCCAGGGGTTTCAGCACCGGCGCGGCCAGGGCCCGCAGCGCCGGTGCGGCCAGGTAGTACCGGCCCCGGGTCTGGCCGTGCTGCTCCAGCGCACCCGCCCGGACCAGCGCACGCAGGTCACGGACCGCCTGGTCGTCGGTGAGCGTCTCGTCCCGCTGGTAGACCGTGCGACGGACCCGGCCACCGGCCGCGGCGACGGTCAGGGCACTGACCGCCCGGTCGGGCAGCCCGCGGGCACCGGCCCATCCCTCCAGGAGCTCCCAGAGCCGGCCGGCCCGGTCCAGGCGCCCCCGGACCCGCTGGGCCTGCTGGTGGTGGGCACTGAGACAGAACCGGACCCACGCCCCGGTCCCGCCGTCCGGACTCCATGACGCGCTGCCGGTATCCGCGAGGGCGTCGTAGTAGGCATAGGTGTTCCGGCCCGCACCCAGCCACTCCTCGATCGAGGAGAACTCCGGAGCCAGGACGCCGTCCCGGGCCAGGACCAGGGTGTGCAGGCAGCGCGCCATCCGCCCGTTGCCGTCCCGCCAAGGATGGATCTTCACCAGGTTCAGGTGGGCCATCGAGGCCCGGACCAGCAGCGGTACGCCGGGGTCCGCGTCGGCGAGCCAGGAGACCAGCTCGCCGATCAGGACGGGGACGTCGTCGGCGTCCGGACCGGTGTAGACCCGGCGCCCGGTGTTCTCCTCGTCGACGTAGATGTCGCCGGGACGGAAGCGGCCGGGCCATTTGCCGAGCTCATGGCGCATCATCATGAAATGCAGCGAGTTCAGCAGCATGTGCTGCCACGCGAACTCCCGGGACTGGGCGAGCTGCTGCACATAGGTGAGGGCGTCGCGGTATCCGGTGATGACGTCCCAGGTCGCCGGTCCGGTCTCCATCGGGTCCTCCCCCGCGACGGCGGCGACCGCGTCGTCGAGCCCGACCTGGTATCCCTCGATCGAGTTGGACCCCTGGATGGCGTGGGCGATCAGATGGCGGCGCAACTGGCCGGTCCACCGGCGCGGCTCGGCGACCTGATAGCGCAACGACTCGCGCATCGCCTCCACCTCGGCGAGCACGCGCTCGTCCGCCGCGGTAAGTGCGGGAGTGGGATAGAGCATCCACCGATCATAGAATAATTCCGGGGTCATGCTGAAATCTTTCCGGCACTCGCCCCGGTGACGCGCCCGGCCCGAGATCCATTAGGTTGAGCCACCGTGGCGAGAGTCGGGCAGTACGCGGTGCGGGTGGTCCTGTCGCCGTGCACGTGGATCGTCGGGGTGGCGATCTGGTTCTTCTCACGGTGGGCCCATGCCCAGTACGTGAACATGTCGGTCGGCGCCTGCGACCTGGGGATCTTCTACCAGGCGGTGCAGGGGTGGGCGTTCGGCGGCTGGCCCTATGTGCCGATCAAGGGGTATCCGCAGATCGGGGACCACTTCTCGCCGATCTACGCGGTGCTGGCGCCGATCGCGTGGGCGTACGACTCGCCGATCACGCTGGTGTACGCGCAGGTGGTGCTGATCTGCCTGTCCGGTGTGCCGATCTACCACATCTTCCGGCGGCGGTTCGGGATCCTCGCGGGCACCGGGATGCTGCTCGCCTACCTGGGCAGCCACGCCGTGCTCGGCACCATCCAGTTCCCGGTGCACGAGGTGATGTTCGGGGCGCTGTTCCTCGCCTGGGGCCTGGAACGGGCGCTGGCCGGCCGGTGGACGCAGGCCACGATCCTGTTCGCGCTGCTGGTCACCGTCAAGGAGGACGGCGGCCTGATGTGCGCGCTGCTCGCCCTGTACGCGCTGCTCAACCGCCGCCTCAAGCACGCGGTGTTCCTGGTGCTGTGGGGCGCATTCTGGTTCCTGATCAGCCTCAAGGTGATCATCCCGGCGCTCAACCCGGGCGGGTTCACCTACGCCGTGGACTACCAGCAGAGCCTGCACGCGGACGGGATCTTCGCCGGCATCCCGTACATGCTCAGCCACCCGCTGGAGATCCTGAACCTGATGTACGACCAGCCGGCCAAGGTCGAGACGTGGCAGCAACTGCTGATCCCGATCGGGTTCGCCGCGCTGGCCTCGCCGCTGGCGCTGCTGATCGCGCCGGTGATGCTGAGCCGGATGCTGTCGTCGCGGGAGACCCAGTGGTCCTCGCACCTGTACTACGACATGCCGCTGATGCCGATCCTGTTCGCGGCGGTGGCCGACGGTGCCCGCCGGATCGGGAGCCTGGTCGACCGGCTGCGCGGGCTGGGACCGGATCGCGACTGGGCGATGGCTTCGCGCGTACCGAAAACGGAAGAGGGTGCGGAGACCGCCGAGGCCGCGGCAGAGGAGAAGAAGCGCCCGTGGTGGCAGGTGCGGACCGGAGCGATCCTGGCGAGTGTCGCGGCCGTCACCTTCGTCTGGTTCGCCTGGCAGGACTTCCGCGAGGACAACATCCTGAAGTGGTATCAGGAGGGTCAGCCGGCGTTCGGCAACCACCTGGTGGTCGCCGAGGCGAAGCAGGCCTTCACGCACATCCCGGCGGACGTCACCGTCCGGGCCACGAACAACCTGCTGATCCCGCTGCTGTCGACCAACGAGGTCACGCTGATCGGCTCGAACGTCGACGAGGGCGACTGGGCGGTCGTCGACACGGTCAACCCGAGCTGCCCGATCGGCAAGGGCGACATCCCGAAGATCATGCAGCAGCTGGACGGGATGGGTTTCCGGGAGGTCTTCTCGACCGGCCGGATCAAGGTGCTGAACCGGACCGCCGAGGCGACCCAGCCGATCCGCGGGACCGGCCAGGCCAGCTGACGCGGATGGTCCGCCGGACCGGATCCGGCGGACCGCGGACGTCCGGTCAGACCTTGCGGTCCGGGTACTCGGCGAGGACCTTCTGCACTTCGGCGCGCAGGGCCTCGATGCCGCCGAGGATCTGGCCGTAGGCGCCGGGGGCCGGGATCGGGTCGCCGCCGCGGGTCTTGCCGCGCAACTCCAGGCCCCACGGGTCGCCGATCATGTCGAGGACGTTGCGGCGGTAGGACTTCGGGTCCGCCGGGTTGTCCGCCGACCAGTCCGGGCGGGTGTTGACCAGGGTCTCGTTCGCGGTCGCCTTGGGGAGCTTGGACAGGATGTTCGCTTCGATCTTGTCGGCTCGGGCGTCGATCTGCGCGGTCAGCCACTTCTTGTCGGCGTCGGTCAGTGCCACGGGGATGTCCTCCAGGTGCCAGGAAGCCTTCGATGCTTCGCGTGCGGTTTCGTACGACGAGGAGAAGTGCGCGTGCTCGGTGTGCGGGCTGGCCCCGTTGTACGAGCTCTGCCGCCAGGAGTTCGACGCCTCC
>NZ_JZKF01000249.1 GCF_000962825.1 Actinoplanes rectilineatus | reverse complement strand
CTGTGTGGGTTGTGGGTTGGTCGTTGGTTGAGAATTGCACAGTGGACGCGAGCATCTTGTTTTTTGTGGTTAAGTTGTCAAGGGCGAACGGTGGATGCCTTGGCACCAGGAGCCGATGAAGGACGTGGTAGGCCGCGATAGGCCTGGGGGAGCTGCCAAACTAGCTGTGATCCCAGGGTGTCCGAATGGGGAAACCTGGCACGAGTCATGTCGTGTCATCCATGCCTGAATTCATAGGGCATGTGAGGGGAACGCGGGGAAGTGAAACATCTCAGTACCCGTAGGAAGAGAAAACAAACGTGATTCCGTGAGTAGTGGCGAGCGAAAGCGGACGTAGCCTAAACCTTATACGTGTGATACCTGTCAGGGGTTGCGTATTCGGGGTTGTGGGA
>NZ_JZKF01000248.1 GCF_000962825.1 Actinoplanes rectilineatus | reverse complement strand
TGACCCTCGGTGCTGATGATCCGGGCGTTCGCCTCGTCGATCTGGGTCTGCAGCAGCTCCAGGTTGCGGTCCACCTCGGCCTGCGCCTGCGCCGGGATGGTGACGTTGATGTTCACGTCCGGGCAGTTCACCGTCTTGGCACCGGCGGCGTTGTCGTCGCCCTCCTCGGCCGCGTCGTCACCGGCAGCGGCGGACTCGGTCGGCGCGGGGGTCGCCTCGGCGTCGTCGCCGGCCTCCTCGGCGGCGTCGTCACCGGCCTCGTTCAGGGTGCAGGGGGCGAGGCCCTCGGCGTTGAGGTCGGGCTTGTCGGCGTTGCGGCCGATCGCCGTCTCGATCCGGTTGATCGTCGCGAACCGCTTGTCCTCCAGCGGGCCGAGGATCGCGTTCTGCACG
>NZ_JZKF01000247.1 GCF_000962825.1 Actinoplanes rectilineatus | reverse complement strand
CGTCCACAGTCCGAGGCAACCGGCCAGGGCCGGCGTGGAACCCAGCCAGTCCAGAGCCCGCGGGTCATAGGTGTGCCGGCCGAGCAGCGCGATGCCGAGCTCGTACTGGATGTTCAGCGTCGACTGCAGGTACCGGACCTGATCGAACAGCGCCCGGGTGTGCGGTTCGGAGACGGCCGGCCCGGCATGCGGGCAGCCGCATGACTCCCGCGGCGTGAACTCGGTGGCGACCTGGCGCACCTCGGCCGGCATCCCCGGATCGGCGACCAGTTCGTCCAGCAGGCCGTAGACGGCGGCGCCCACCCGGTCCAGCGGCTGCCGCACACTCGACAACGCCGGCCGCAGGTACGACGCGTCGGCGATGTCGTCGAAACCCACCACGGCCAGCTCACGGGGC
>NZ_JZKF01000246.1 GCF_000962825.1 Actinoplanes rectilineatus | reverse complement strand
TACCGACGCGGGGTGGAGCAGCTCGGTAGCTCGCTGGGCTCATAACCCAGAGGTCGCAGGTTCAAATCCTGTCCCCGCTACGAGTGGGTGAGGGGCTTGTGTTCGCGGAAAGCGCGAACATGGGCCCCTCTTCGCATTTCTGCTCCGGGGGCCGAGCCCCCGGAAACCCCACGGTGCGGTGGAGGCCTGGGTGACTTGCTGCCGGCTTCTTGTCTTGTACGTGTGAAGTGGCGTCTCCTTTTTCTCCCGTTATTCGTGTGCCGGCTTCGGGGGTGGGTTTGTGGGGACGATTTGGTTACTGGGGGCGGACGCGTTAGGCTTTGTTTACCGACGCGGGGTGGAGCAGCTCGGTAGCTCGCTGGGCTCATAACCCAGAGGTCGCAGGTTCAAATCCTGTCCCC
>NZ_JZKF01000245.1 GCF_000962825.1 Actinoplanes rectilineatus | reverse complement strand
ACGACCTGGACCTCGGTGACCCCGGCGTCGGCCCCCGGTGCCTCGCCGGTGACCGCGGCGATCACGGTGGTGAAGCCGAACCCGACGACGACGCCGTTCGCGGTCGAGGTGCGGGCCAAGACAAACACCGTCGGCGCGAGCGATCCCTCCAACACGGCGACCTTCACGCCGACCTGGATCGAACCCCCGCGCAAGCCGGGTGCAACGACCGCCCTGAGCGCCACGGCGACCTGGAACGGTGCGACCCTGTCCTTCACCCCGCCGGCGGACCTGGGGAATCCGGCCCTCAGCGGCTACGAGTACACCGTCGACGCCGGGGCGACCTGGACCTCGGTGACCCCGGCGTCGGCCCCCGGTGCCTCGCCGGTGACCGCGGCGATCACGGTGGTGAAGCCGAACCCGACGACGACGCCGTTCA
>NZ_JZKF01000244.1 GCF_000962825.1 Actinoplanes rectilineatus | reverse complement strand
AGGCTTTGTTTACCGACGCGGGGTGGAGCAGCTCGGTAGCTCGCTGGGCTCATAACCCAGAGGTCGCAGGTTCAAATCCTGTCCCCGCTACGAGTGGGTAAGGGGCTTGTGTTTGCGGAAAGCGCGAACATGGGCCCCTCTTCGCATTTCTGTTCCGGGGGCCGAGCCCCCGGAGAGCCCGCGGTGCGGTGGTGGGCCTGGTGTGTTGCTTTGGGCTTCTTTCCCGGCTTTCCTTTTTCGAGGGCCTGCCCTGCTGGTGGTGGCGGTGGGGAGTTTTCGCCGGTGAGAGGGTGGGCGGGGGGGGGCGATTTGGATGCTGAGGGCGGACGCGTTAGGCTTTGTTTACCGACGCGGGGTGGAGCAGCTCGGTAGCTCGCTGGGCTCATAACCCAGAGGTCGCAGGTTCAAATCCTGTCCCC
>NZ_JZKF01000243.1 GCF_000962825.1 Actinoplanes rectilineatus | reverse complement strand
TCTCCTCCACCGACGACGGCGTGAGCTCCTGGAACGTCACGTGGACGGTCGTCTCCGTGATGCCGTACATGTTCACCAGACGGGCACGATCACCCATCAACTCGTACCAGCGACGCGTCGACCCGAACGGCAGCGCCTCACCACCGAAAATCACCTCACGGACCTTCAACCGGGCCGCCTGCTGCGGAGTCAACACACCCAGGAGCTGCCGGAACGCCGACGGGGTCTGGTTCAGGACGGTGACACCACGCTTGACCAGGAACTCCGCGAAATCAGCCGGATTACGACGGACCCGATCCCCCACGATCTCCAGACGACCACCATGCAACAACGCGCCGTACATCTCCCACACCGAGAAATCGAACGCGTAAGAATGAAAAAGACACCACACATCATCCGGACCGAACGTGAAATGCTCCGCCGACGCCGC
>NZ_JZKF01000242.1 GCF_000962825.1 Actinoplanes rectilineatus | reverse complement strand
GCGGCGTCGGCGGAGCATTTCACGTTCGGTCCGGATGATGTGTGGTGTCTTTTTCATTCTTACGCGTTCGATTTCTCGGTGTGGGAGATGTACGGCGCGCTTCTGCATGGTGGTCGTCTGGAGATCGTGGGGGATCGGGTCCGGCGTAATCCGGCTGATTTCGCGGAGTTCCTGGTCAAGCGTGGTGTCACCGTCCTGAACCAGACCCCGTCGGCGTTTCGGCAGCTCCTGGGTGTGTTGACTCCGCAGCAGGCGGCCCGGTTGAAGGTTCGTGAGGTGGTCTTCGGTGGTGAGGCGCTGCCGTTCGGTTCCACGCGTCGCTGGTACGAGCTGATGGGTGATCGTGCCCGTCTGGTGAACATGTACGGCATCACGGAGACGACCGTCCACGTGACGTTCCAGGAGCTCACGCCGTCGTCGGTGGAGGAGA
>NZ_JZKF01000241.1 GCF_000962825.1 Actinoplanes rectilineatus | reverse complement strand
GTCGCCACCCGGACGGTCGCCACCACTACGGAAGCCACCACGGTCACCACTCGGACGGTCCCCACCACGGAAACCACCGCGATCGCCGCCACCCTGGTAGCCGCCACGGTCACCACTCGGCCGGTCACCACCACGGAACCCACCGCGATCGCCACCACCCTGGTAACCGCCGCTCGGACGGTCACCACCGCGGAACCCTCCACGGTCGCCACCACCCTGGTAACCACCACGGTCACCGCTCGGACGATCGCCACCGCGGTATCCACCCCGGTCGCCACCACCCTGGTAGCCGCCACGGTCACCACTCGGACGATCGCCGCCACGGAAGCCGCCACGGTCGCCACCCGGACGGTCACCGCCACGGAAGCCACCGCGGTCGCCACCCGGACGGTCGCCACCACTACGGAAGCCACCACGGTCACCACTCGGACGG
>NZ_JZKF01000240.1 GCF_000962825.1 Actinoplanes rectilineatus | reverse complement strand
GACAAACCTTGATACCGGAACTCCGCTTCTTACTCCCCGATCAACACACCCCTTGACCAGCCACACCAACGCCTAACTGAACGGCGTTGCGCCTAGTCGTCCGTTCGTCCGCGTGCCTGTTCGCTCGCGTGCCTGTTCGTTCGCGTGCCTGTTCGTTCGCGTGCCTGTTCGTCCGCGTGCCTGTCCGTCCACGGGCCCGTCCGTTCGCGGGTCCGTCCGTTCGCGAGTTGTAGGTGCACCCGATCACGGGTTCGGGTGCGCTTGCATGCTTTGTTCGGTGGGTGGTGGCACCCGATCACGTGATCGGGTGCGCCTGTCTCGAGTTCTTGGGTGCGCCTGCCCTCCTGCCGTCGCCGGTCGTTGTTGCCGCTGTCGTGCTGATCGGGTGCGCCTGCCGTCTGGCCGTCCTGCCGGCTGTCTCGCGGGCTTGTTGTTGCCGACGTTG
>NZ_JZKF01000024.1 GCF_000962825.1 Actinoplanes rectilineatus | reverse complement strand
GTTCCGGGGCCACGGGTGGGGCGGAGACCGGCCTGGGGGAGGACAGGGTCGTCGCCGGGGTGGGTTCCGGGCGTGGACGGGGCTGCGGGCGGTCCTCGGAGGGTTCCGGACCGGGGACCGGCGCGGATCCGGTGGCGAGCACCGTCGCGTTCTCGCTGCGCGGCCGTCCGCCGACCGTGCCCTGCCGTGAGCTGTCTGTCGAGCTGTCTGCCGGGTCGACGGCGTGACCGTCCGCCGAACTGTCCGTAGGGCCGTTTGCCGGGCGGCCGGCCGCGTTCCGGGGCGAGCCGTTCACCGCGTCGTCTGCCGAGCCGTTCACCGCGTCGTCTGCCGGGCCGTGCGCTGCGGTGCCGGCCGGGTCGTCGACGGGGACAGCGGCAGGGGCGGACTCGCCGGCGGGCGACGGCGGGGTGGCGCTGCCGGGCCTGATGGCCCACGGCGGGACGTCGTCGGGGTCGTCGGGGAAGTCCGCGGGGGTGCTGCGGGCCGCGTGCGGTGACGGCTGTTCCACGGTGGGGGATTCGCCGGGCTGCATGATGAAGCGGGTGCCGCCGGGTGAACGACGTCGGAAGACCGGCTCGGGTTCGGGGGGTGGTTCGGTCCAGGTGGGAGGTTCGGTCCTTCGGGGCCGGCCGGTCTGCGCGGACTGGCTCGGGCTGCCGGACTCGGTCGCCTCCGAGGAATCGGCCGGGACATGGCTCACCGGTCCACCGGACTCGTCGGACTGGGCAGACCGGGCGGCAGGGGCGGAACCCTCCGGAGCGGCCGCGGGGGTGGCGTCGTTGCGGGTGGCGGGTTCTGCGGTGCCGGCGGAGTGGGAGCGGATCGGGGCTGCGGCGGTCCAGGCTGTGGTGGAGAGACCGGATGACGCGGGGCGGTCCTGGTCATCGAGCGGGAGATCCAGTGGATCGTCGGCCTGAGGTGTGCCGGTGTTCCGGAACTCCGCCTCCCGAAGCCCCGCCTCCCGGTCCCGGGAACCGGCATTCAGGAGACCCGCATCCCGAGACTCCGCATCACGGGAGCCGCCATTCCGGGATCGGGCTTCCCACGATCTTGCGTCCTGAGACTCGGCATCCGCCGTCTCCGCGTTTTGGGAGCGCGCGTCCTGGGAGCGCGTGTCCGGGAAGTCCGGGGCCGGGGCGTCCGGGGCCGGGGCGTTCGTGGGGCGGGCGGTGGACGGGCCTGCGCCGGTGCGGCGGGTGTCGGACGACGAGGTCCTCTGTGCCGGCGGGCGCGTGGTGATCAGGGGCGTACTGGGGGCCGACGGGGCGGCGTGGGACTGCTCGTCGTCTGTCTGCGGGGTGTCGCCGGGCGTGGAGGCGTAAGGGTCCTCGTCGCGCTCGACTGTCGCGGTCGCGGCGCCGCCTCGGGGGCGGGGACTGGGCCGGGCGCCCGGCGGTCGTGTGGTGCCCGGGCCGCCGGCCGAGCCGCGTGTGGACGAGCCGGGACCGGACCACGGTGAGCCCGGAGCGCTGCCGGAGGGACGGTCGTCCTCGGCCGCGGAACCGGAGCCGGGCCCATAGCCGGAGCCGGGGTCGGAACCGGGCCCGTAGCCGGAGCCGGGGTCGGAGCCGGGCCGGGAGCGGGATCCGGGCGCGTGGTCGGAGGCGGACCGGAAACCGGAGTCGGGGTCGGTGCCGGGGGTGAACGGGTCGTCGGCCGGGCCCGGCGGGGTGTGGGCCGCGGTCGCCGGGCCGGGCGCCTGGCCGAAACGGGTGCCCCCGGCGCGCCGGGGCAGGGGCTGCGGGTCCTCGTCGGAGCCGACGACCTGGCCCTCCAGTATCGGGCCGGCGGGCGTGTCGCGGACCACCACGGGGGTGGCGCGGCTGGTCATCCGGTGTGGCGGCTGCGGCGGGGGCGGCGGCTCGTCGGCGTCGACCGACCAGTCGCGTTCGCGGCCCTCCCACGGGGCGGGGCCGACCGCGCCCAGCACGTCGTCGTCGATCTCGTCGTCGGCGTAGTCGGCCGGCGGCGGCGGGGGTGGCGGGTCGCCGCCCTCGGCGCGGGCCGGCGCGTCCTTCCAGTTGACCCGGACGCGGCGGGTGTCGTCGACGTCGACCGAGATGGGAACGGTGGCGCCGGGGACCGGCCATTTGGCGACCGGGATGCGGGACTCGCGCAGGGTGGTCTCGAACGTGCCGAGGCCGGGGGCGATCACGATGACCGCGATGTCGGCCCGGCCGTATGCCGCCGAGACCGGTGGCGGCGGGATCGACTTGACCTCGGCGTTGCCGACCACGGTGGCTCTCCCGCCGCGGCGGGAGACGTTGAGGAGCGCGAGGAGTATCGCGAGCACGAGGACGGCCAGGCCGAAGAAGGCGACCGCCCAGCTCGACATGCCGAGCCCGAAAACGATCACAAAGACCGCGAGCGTGCCCATCACCGCCGCCACGAGCTTGCGCGCCGGAGCTATGGGCCTGCCGCCCTGGTTCGCCACTGTGGACCTCCCGGTTGTTCCCGTCAGGTTATGACCCCCGGTGGCTCGGCGAAAGTGCGGGCAGTCCGGGGATCGCCACTCACCGTTCGTGGCGGTACCGATAGGCTGATGGCCCCGCGTGTCGGCTAGTAGTGTCAACGGAGGATCCCGCGTGTCCAGCAACACCGAGCGTTCGCTCGTGCTCATCAAGCCTGACGCGGTGCGTCGCGGCCTGCTCGGCGACATCCTTTCCCGTTTCGAGCGCAAGGGGCTGCTCGTCGACGCGCTCGAGTTGCGCACGATGGACGCGGCTCTCGCTGACGAGCACTACGCCGAGCACGTCGACAAGCCGTTCTACCCGCCGCTGAAGGATTTCATGACCAGTGGCCCGCTGGCTGCCGTGGTCCTCTCCGGAGACTCGGTCATCGAGGTGGTCCGGACCATGATCGGCGCGACCGACGGCCGCAAGGCGGCCGCCGGCACGATCCGCGGCGATCTGGCGCTCTCCAACCGGGAGAACCTGGTGCACGCGTCCGATTCCCCGGACAGTGCGAAGCGCGAGCTGGCCATCTGGTTCCCGGGTCGTTTCTAGACACGTTTCATGGTCAGCGTCCGTGTGGTGACTTCGGGTGCTCAGTGCGCCCGTATTCACCACGCCCCGCCACGGGTGTGGTGACTTCGGGTGCTCAGTGCGCCCGTATTCACCACACCCCGCCACGGGTGTGGTGACCTGGGTGCTCAGCGCGCCCGTATTCACCACGGTCCACGACGGGTGTGGTGAATACGGGCGCCCAGCGCGCCTCAAGTCACCACGCGGACGGGCTTCATGACCTGACCACGGAACGTTTCTACAGGGTCTCCAGGCTGGCCCGGCGCCGCGACTCCGCCTCGAAGATCTTGAGGAGGAGCACTGCGAGCAGGGCATAGCCGGTTCCGACCAGCAACTCCGCTCCCAGCGCGGGCGCGGCCGCACCGAACCCGCGTCCCGCGGCGAGTGTCCGGGCCGCCTCCGCCGCGTGGGTGATCGGCAGGAACTCGCCGACGGTGGCCATCCACGGGGGCAGGCCGCTCCGGGGCACGTTCACGCCGGTGAGCAGGAGCAGCAGGCTGGCCGCGACGTTCGACACCACCCACACGTCACGGAACCGCAGGCCCACCGCGCCCAGGGTGAGTCCGAAGAACGCGCAGGCCAGCGAGCCGGTTGCCAGGGCCAGCACGATTCCGGGCAGGGCGGCGAGGGGGATCCGCAGACCGAGCGCCGCGGTGCCCACGGTCAGCGTGAAGGCCGCGATCAGGAGACCGTTCCCGGCGTACGGGAGAACCCGCCCGGCGAAGATGGCGGTGCGGCTGCGCGGCGACAGCAGGACATGGCCCAGGGTGCCGTAGCGGCGTTCGTTGCCGACGGCCAGCGTCCCGCCGAACACGCAGGCGGTCGAGGCGGCCAGCACCGCGTTGCCGACGATGAAGAAGCGGTCGTCGGCGACCTGCAACTGCCGTCCGAGGTACGCGAAGAAGATCAGCTGGAAGGCCGGGCCGGCGAGCAGAGTGCCGGCGTACATGGCGGGCGTGGTCCAGTTGAACAGGGCCCGGTAGGCGAGGGCGCCACCCGTGGTGACGAGCCGGACCGGGTTCATGACAGTGCCAGGGTGGCGGTCACGCGGGCGCGACGTTCGAACACGGTCAGGCAGTAGCCGCCGACGACCAGGCACACGGCGCCGATGGCCAGGCAGATCCCGATCGACGGCCAGACCGGCCCGCCCACGGTCGCCTCACGCAGCGCCCGGGCACCCCAGGTGGTGGGCAGCACGGCCGCGACCGGGAGCGTCCAGGACGGCAGCACGGTGATCGGCACGAGCATCCCGGAGAGCAGCCAGATCGGGTAGTCGAGCGGGTTGGCCAGCGCGTTGGCGTTGCGCAGCAGCACGAACGTGGAGGCCAGCAGCAGGCCGAACATGCCCAGTCCGAGGACGCAGGCGACGGCGGCGGCGAGGAACGCGGCCGGGTGCGCGAGTTCGATCCGGATGCCGTAGACGATCCGTCCCCAGGCGAGTGTGGCGAGCAGGGCGTACATGCCGGTGACGGCGGTGGCGGCGGTGATCGGCAGGATGACCGTGACCGGCCGCCGCGGCGCCAACATGATCATCTCGAGGGTGCCCTGCCAGCGCTGGTTCTGGATGGCCCCGCCGGAGCCGGTGAGCACCGACGCCCAGATGCCCATCAGGCCGGCGCCGACCGCGGCCTCGATCAGCCGGTGCGAGCCGTCGCCGGAACGGAACAGGTGGACGGCGAGGGTGGCCTGGACCAGCGGGACGATCAGGGCCATCGCCACCTCGAACGGGGAGCGGCTGAGGTGCTTGGCGTGCAGCAGGGTGCCGATCGCCAGCATGCGCAGGGTCGTCATGACGCGTTCACGATCGCCACGTACGCGTCCTCGAGGGTGGGTTCGCGGCTGGTGACCCGGCCCAGCCGGATCCCGGACAGCTCGCGCAGCACGTCGCCCTGCACGTCCACGTCCGTGTCGGACTGGACGGTCAGCAGCTGCTGCGTGCCGCGCGCCTCGACCGCGGTCTCGCGGACGCCGGGCAGTTCCCGGAGGGCGGCGAGGGCGGCGTCCGGCACCCCGTAGGCCTCGATCTCCAGCACCCGCCGTCCGTCGGCCCGGCGCCGCAGCTCGGCCGGGGTCCCGAGGGCCTGGATGCGGCCGCCGGCGATGACCGCGATCCGGTCGCAGAGTTCGTCCGCCTCGGCCATGTAGTGCGTGGTGAGCACGATCGTGGTGCCGTTGGCGGCCAGGCCGGCCACCGTGCGGCGCAGTTCGCGGGCGGCCACCGGGTCCACCCCGATCGACGGTTCGTCCAGGAACAGCACCTCGGGACGGTGCAGCAGGCCGCGGGCGATGTGCAGGCGCTGGCGCATACCCCGCGAGTAGCCCTCGACGCGTTCGCCTTCGCGGCCGCGGAGACCGACGAGTTCCAGCAGTTCGGCGATCCGGCGCTTCTGCTCGCGGGCCGGCACCGCGTAGAGCTCGGCGAAGTAGCGCAGGTTGTCCAGCCCGGACAGCCTGTCGTAGAGACCTCGGTCGCCGCCGAAGACGTACCCGATGCGCCGCCGCACCTCCCGGGTCTGGGTGACCACGTCGTAGCCGCCGACCCGGGCGGTGCCGGCGCTCGGGATGAGCAGTGTGTTGAGCATCTTGATGGTGGTGGTCTTGCCGGCGCCGTTCGGCCCGAGCAAGCCGAAGAGTTCGCCGCGCCGGACGCTCAGGTCCACGCCGCGGACCGCGTCCACCGTCTGCAGGCGGGGCCGCAGCCAGCCGGTACGGGTCCGGTAGGTGCGGGACAACCCCTCGGCCTCGATGGCGAAGTCACTGCCGGCTCGGGTCGAGGGGGACAGTGCCGGCGGGGGTGGTGAGGGGGCCGTGAGGGTGTGCTCGCTGTCCATGCCGCCGAAGGTAGGCGGGACCGGGCGGTCAGGAAACGGATTCGGCTCCGGCCGAATCGTCGCCGAGCAGGGTCACCAGGGCCAGCCCGGCCGGTTCGAGACCGTAGAGGACCCGGCGGCCGGCCCGGCGGCGGTGCACCACCCCGGCGGCCAGCAGCCCGGTCAGGTGTTCGGAGACCGTGCTCGGGGCCAGGCCCAGCGCGCTCGCCAGTGCCGTCGTGGTGGCCGGTGTGGTCAGGGCGCGCAGGATGACGGCCCGGCCCCGGCCGAGCAGGATCGCCAGCCGGTCGTCGTCCGCGGCGGCCACCGGCGGGGCCGCCTCGGCCAGCAGCGCGGCGCCCCGGGCCTGGTAGGTGACCATCATGATCTCGGGGTGGTCGGTGGAGCAGCTCAGCGCGCCCCGGGAGAAGATCAGCGGGACCAGGAGCAGCCGCTTGTCGGTGGCGACGACGTCCCGGTCGAGGTTCTTGACCAGGGTGAGCACCGGACGCTCCCAGCGGATCCGGTCGTGCAGGCGGGCGAGCAGCGAGTCGGGGCCGTCGGCGGCCAGCGCCCGGGCCCGCAGCAGGACCTCCTCGTCGAGGGCCGCGCGCATGGCAGGCCAGTACGGTGCGATCGCCGCGGTCCAGTAGGTGCCGAGTGCGGTGGCGAGCCGGTCCAGGGCCGCCTGCCGGTCGTCGCGGAACGCCGTCAGACAGTTCGGCAGGTCGCCGTCGGGATGGTGCCGGGCGAGCTGTTCCTCGATCAGGGCGGCCGGGGTGTTCCGGATCTGGTCGAGCTGATCGTCGATGGTGGGCACCGCGACCTCGGGCACCGGGTCGAGGAAGTCCGGATAGGATCCGTCGAGCCGGTTCAGGTAGAGCGAGAGCGGCTCGAGCGACGGGTCGGTGCGCAGGATCTCCCGGGCCCGGGCGGCCCAGGCCGTGTACGGCCACGGCACCTCGGGGTTGCGGCGCAGCAGGTAGAGGCCGCAGATCAGCTCACCGAGCGGGCTGATCGCGATGCGTGTCCGCGCCAGCGTCGGTTCATCGATCTCGATCCGGATCACGGGGTGAAGTTTAGGGCCTGGACACCCGGCTGCCATCTGCGATCGATAGGCATCAGGACATGAGCTCCCTTTCCCGACGGAACCTGCTGCGGGCCGGACTGGCCGGCGGCGTCGCCACGGCGGCCCTGCCCGCTCCGGCGCTCGCCCTCGGCGGTGCCCGGCCCTTGATCACCCACGGCGTACAGAGCGGCGACCCGGCCGGCGGCA
Source organism: Actinoplanes rectilineatus (assembly GCF_000962825.1). Lineage (GTDB taxonomy): Bacteria > Actinomycetota > Actinomycetes > Mycobacteriales > Micromonosporaceae > Actinoplanes > Actinoplanes rectilineatus. The sequence goes on along the minus strand of NZ_JZKF01000024.1, from coordinate 116,657 downwards.
CGGCCGTGGTCTGGAGTCGCGCGGACCGTCCCGGCCGGCTCTGGGTGCAGACCAGCCGGCGTCCGAACTTCCGCGGCTCGCGGGTGATCCGCGGTCCGATCGTCACCCCGGAGACCGACTTCACCGGCAAGGTGCGGTTGCGCGGGCTGCCGGCCGGCGAGCGCCTGTACTACCGGGTCAAGGTGGAGAGCCTGGACCGGCCGGGACTGTTCAGTGTTCCGGTGACCGGCGAGCTGACCACCGCGCCCACCGACCGCCGGGACGTGCGCTTCGTCTGGACCGGGGACGTCGCCGGTCAGGGCTGGGGCATCGATCCCGCCTTCGGCGGCATGCGGATCTTCGAGTCGATGCGGCGCCGCCGGCCGGACTTCCTGCTGCACAGCGGGGACACGGTGTACGCCGACGGCCCGCTCGCCGAGAGCGTGACTCTCCCGGACGGCCGGGTGTGGCGCAACGTGCTCACCGACGCCAAGCTCAAGGTCGCCGAGACGCTCGACGAGTTCCGCGGGCAGTACGCGTACAACCTGCTGGACGAGCACTACAGGCGGTTCGCCGCCGAGGTCCCGCAGATCAACCAGTGGGACGACCACGAGGTCACCAACAACTGGTACCCGGGGGAGATCCTGGCCGACGACCGGTACACCGAGAAGCGGGTGGACGTGCTCGCCGCCCGGGCCCAGCGGGCGTACCACGAGTGGGTGCCGGTCCCGGGCTCGACCGCTCCGATCCACCGGAAGATCTCGTACGGCCCGCTGCTCGACGTGTTCGTGCTGGACATGCGGACGGTCAAGGACGCGAACGACGGCAACATCTACGCCGATCCGGCGCGCGGGCTGCTCGGGGCCGAGCAGCGGCGCTGGCTGATCGACGGTCTGCGGCGCAGTCGCGCCACCTGGAAGGTGATCGCCAACGACCTGCCGATCGGTCTGGTCGTGCCGGACGGGGCCGCCGCCCAGGAGGGTGTGGGGCAGGGCGACCCGGGTGCGCCCAAGGGCCGGGAGCTGGAGTTCGCCGAGGTGCTGCGGTCGATCCACCGGCACGGGGTGCAGAACGTGGTGTTCCTGACCGCGGACGTGCACTACACCGCGGCACACCACTACGACCCGTCGCGGGCGGCGGTCCGGGACTTCACGCCGTTCTGGGAGTTCGTGTCCGGGCCGGCCCATGCCGGAGCGTTCGGCCCGAACGCGCTGGACGCCACGTTCGGGCCGGAGGCGGTGTTCGTGCACGCGCCGCCGGCCGCGAACACGTCGCCGGCGAGCGGGTTCCAGCATTTCGGCGAGGTGCGGATCGACGGTGGATCGGGCACGTTCACCGTCGATCTCCGCGACCGTGACGGCGTCAGCCTGTGGTCGGTCGTTCTGCGGCCCGGGCGATGACCCGGCAGCTCAGCCCGGAGGCGGCGGCAGAGGCGTGACCGGCGACGGTGGTCGCGAGGGAGGCACGGGACTTCTCGCGACGCGTACCCCCACATGAACTTGATCTTGGAAGTTGATCGTCGGGGGTAATGCGGATGAAGGAATCCCGGGGTGGCCGGTATCGTTGTGCTCCGACGCAGGCAGCGAACCGGCCATCACCGGGGAGCCTCCGGAAGAACGGGTCTTTCTCGGAAGATCCTGGTAGAACCGGGCGGACCGGCACGCGCGACAGGCCGGCGAATGAGCGGGCGCCCCCGAGGCGTCAAGCGAGGTGGTACCGCGGGCTGATTCCAGCTCGTCCTCGCAGTCACGTGATGTGAACTGCTTGAGGAGAACCATGGCCTACCCGAAGCACACCGACGCCACCGGCGTTCCGGCGTCCCCGGACCTGCCGGCGGTCGAACGCGCGGTCCTCGACCACTGGACGGCGGACAAGACCTTCGAGGCGTCCGTCGCGCAGCGCCCGGCCGGGGAGAACGGCGACAACGAGTACGTGTTCTACGACGGCCCGCCGTTCGCCAACGGCCTGCCGCACTACGGGCACCTCTTCACCGGTTACGTGAAGGACCTGGTGCCGCGGTATCAGACGATGCGCGGCAAGCACGTCGAGCGGCGGTTCGGCTGGGACACCCACGGGATGCCCGCCGAGATCGAGGCGGAGAAGCAGCTCGGCATCACCACCAAGGCGCAGATCGTCGAGCTGGGCATCGACAAGTTCAACGAGGCCTGCCGCACGTCCGTGCTGGCCTACACCAAGGACTGGGAGGGTTACGTCACCCGCCAGGCCCGCTGGGTGGACTTCGAGAACGACTACAAGACCCTCGACCCCAGTTACATGGAGTCGGTCATGTGGGCGTTCAAGACCCTGCACGAGAAGGGTCTGGTCTACGAGGGATTCCGCGTCCTGGCCTACTGTTTCCGGTGCGAGACGCCGCTGTCGAACACCGAGACCCGGATGGACGACGTCTACCGGGACCGGACCGACCCGGCGCTGACCGTGCTCTTCCGGCTTTCGACGGGCGAGGACATCGCGGTCTGGACCACCACGCCATGGACGCTGCCGTCCAACCTGGCGCTGGCGGTCGGGCCGGACATCGAATATGCCCTTCTCGAGAAGGACGGTCACCGCCTGTTCGTCGGCGCCGGCCGGGTGGGTGCCTACGCCAAGGAACTGGAGGGGTACGAGCAGACGGGCACCGTCCTCGGGCGCGAACTCGTCGGCCGCCGCTACACGCCGCTCTTCGATTACCTGGTCGAGCCCGCCGGGGAGAACGCCTTCCAGGTGCTCGGCGCGGACTTCGTGACCACCGAGGACGGCACCGGCGTGGTGCACATGGCGCCCGCCTTCGGTGAGGACGACCAGAACGCCTGCAACGAGGCCGGCATCCCGACCGTGGTCACCGTGGACGAGCGGACCCGGTTCACCTCGCTGGTCCCGGACTACCAGGGCCTGCAGGTCTTCGAGGCGAACAAGCCGGTGATCGCCGCACTCAAGGCGCGGGGCGTGGTGCTGCGGCACGACGCGTACACGCACTCCTACCCGCACTGCTGGCGCTGCGACACCCCGCTGGTCTACAAGGCGGTCTCGTCCTGGTTCGTCGCGGTCACCGCGTTCCGGGACCGGATGGTCGAGCTCAACCAGCAGATCACCTGGACGCCGTCGCACATCAAGGACGGCTCGTTCGGCAAGTGGCTGGCGAACGCCCGGGACTGGTCGATCTCCCGGAACCGGTTCTGGGGCTCGCCGATCCCGGTCTGGAAGTCCGACGACCCGCAGTACCCGCGGGTGGACGTCTACGGCTCCTACGAGGAGCTGGAGCGCGACTTCGGCGTGCGGGTCACCGACCTGCACCGTCCGCACGTCGACGAGCTGACCCGGCCGAACCCGGACGACCCGACCGGGCAGTCCGTGATGCGGCGCGTGCCGGAGGTGCTGGACTGCTGGTTCGAGTCCGGGTCGATGCCGTTCGCCCAGGTGCACTACCCGTTCGAGAACAAGGACTGGTTCGAGGACCACTACCCGGGTGACTTCATCGTCGAGTACATCGGGCAGACGCGCGGCTGGTTCTACACCATGCACGTGCTGGCCACGGCGCTGTTCGACCGCCCGGCGTTCCGGAACTGCCTGAGCCACGGCATCCTGCTGGGCGAGGACGGCCGGAAGATGTCGAAGTCGCTGCGCAACTACCCGGACGTCTACCGGGTGTTCGACTCCTACGGGTCGGACGCGATGCGCTGGATGCTGATGTCGTCGCCGGTGCTCCGGGGTGGGGACATGCCGGTCACCGAGGTGGCGATCCGGGACTCGGTGCGTCAGGTGCTGCTGCCGCTCTGGAACGTCTGGTACTTCTTCAGCCTTTATGCGAATGCATCGGGGTACGAGGCGAGGTTCCGGACTTCGTCGGATCACCTGCTCGACCGTTACGTCCTGGCCAAGACCGGCGAGCTGGTGGCGGACGTGCAGCGCCAGATGGACGAGTACGACATCTCCGGTGCTGCCGCTTCGGTGCGGTCGTACCTGGACGCGCTGACCAACTGGTACGTCCGCCGCTCGCGGGACCGTTTCTGGGCCGGTGACCAGGACGCGTTCGACACCCTGGCGACCGTGCTGGAGACCCTGTGCCGGGTGGTGGCGCCGCTCGCGCCGCTGACCAGCGAGGAGATCTGGCGTGGCCTGACCGGTGGCCGCTCGGTGCACCTGACCGACTGGCCGTCCGCGGACGCGTTCCCGGCCGACCACGAGCTGGTCGCCTCGATGGACGCGATCCGGGACGTGGCGTCGGCGGCGCTGTCGCTGCGCAAGGCGAAGGGCCTGCGGGTCCGGCTGCCGCTGGCGGCGCTGACCGTGGCCAGCGGGTCGGGTGCCTCGCTGACCGGTCTCGGTGACCTGCTCAAGGACGAGGTCAACGTCAAGCAGGTGGTCTTCACCGACGACGTGGCCGCGTACTGCCAGCAGGTGCTGACGGTGGTTCCGCGGGCGCTCGGCCCCCGGGTCGGCAAGCAGGTCCAGCAGGTGATCAAGGCGGTGAAGAGCGGCGACTGGCAGCTCGTCGACGGCGCCCCGGTCGCGGCCGGCGTCACCCTCGCCGAGGGCGAGTACGAGCTGAAGCTCGTCGCCGCCGACCCGGAGAACTCCGCGCCGCTGCCGGCTGGTGCCGGTGTGGTCGTGCTGGACACCGTGGTCACCGCGGAGTTGGCCGCCGAAGGCGTGGCCCGTGACGTGATCCGCGTCGTGCAGCAGGCCCGCCGGGACGCGGACCTGGACGTCAGCGACCGGATCGACCTGGTCCTGTCGGCCAGTCCGGTGGTGCGGTCGGCGGTCGAGACCTTCCGCGAGTTCGTGGCCGGTGAGACCCTCGCCACCTCACTCGATTTCGGGGATCTCGGCGGCGCCGGCTTCACCGGTGAGGTCGGTGAAGGGGAGCAGGTGGCCGTCAAGGTCACCGCCGTGTGATTCATCACGGTCGCATGAATCAGCCGAAAGGCCCGGATGTTCGCCTGGTGGGGGCGAATGTCCGGGTCCCGGCCCAAGATCACTAGGTTCATCGGGCGCCGCGTCCGATAACCTCACAGCACCCCGCTCCCAACTTCGCACTGTGTGTATTTCCGGAGGACGCGTTGCCGCTGCTCTACTCACTCGCCAAGGTCACCATCGGTACGGCCTTGATGACGGGCTGGCGGCCGACCGTCGAAGGCCTCGAACACGTGCCGCGCACCGGGGGCGCCATCTTCGCCGGCAACCACCTCTCCGTCGCCGACGAGCTGTTCCTCGGCGCGGTCGTGCCCCGCCACCTGGCCTTCTGGGCCAAGTCCGACTACTTCACCGGCACCGGGGTCAAGGGCTTCCTCAACCGCAAGATGATGGAGGGCGTCGGCGCGATCCGGGTCGAGCGGGCCGGCGGACGGGCCGCTCTCACCGCCTTCGACGCGGCGATCCCCGCCCTCGCGGCCGGCGACCTGGTCGCGGTCTACCCGGAGGGCACCCGCTCACCGGACGGCAAGCTCTACCGCGGGCGCACCGGGGTGGCCCGCCTCGCGGTCGCCGCCGGGGTGCCGATCATCCCGGTCGGCATGCAGGGCACCGACAAGGTGCAGCCGATCGGCCGGCTCTACCCGAAACTGATGCGCGACACGGTCACCATCCGGGTCGGCAAGCCGATCGAGACCGCCGGGCGCTCCGACGACCGGACCTCGCTGCGTGAACTGACCGACCTGGTGATGAGCGAGATCCAGAAGCTCACCGGCCAGGAGTACGTACCGCGCTACGCCCCGAAGCGGCCCGATCAGATCTGATCGGTCAGGAACCGCGGCAGGTACTTCGGGGTCAGCACCTCGGTGCGCAGCCGGGCCACCAGCTCGGCGCTCTCGTCGATCGACCGGCGGGTGAGCACGGCGGTGGCCATGCTGCCGTGGTCGGCCCACGCGCACACCACCACGGCCGAGCCGTCCAGCCGGCCGATGCCGCAGCTCTCGTGCACGCCGGCGTCACCGGAGTCGTAGACCACGATGTTCTTCAGCTTCAGGTCGCCGGACAGGCTCGCCAACTGCTCCTCCACGTCGGAGCCCGGGGTGAACCGCCATCCGGTGACACCGAACAGGGTGACCCGCTTGCCGTTGCCGTCGCCGTAGACCCCGGCGAACGCGTCACCTGTCGCGCCGGCCGCGGAGAGCTGCTCGGCCAGGCGCTCGGCGGCCTGCCGGCCGTTGTCGCGCAGCTCCAGGTCGGAGAAGGACGGCGGCAGCACCGCGCTGACCGGGAACTGCCGGACCGCCGGGAACTGCCAGTAGGCCAGCGGGGCGCCGCAGCACAGCACGAGGGCGAGCGCGGAGGACGTGGTCAGTCGGCGCAGCCAGCGGCGGCGCCGGGGCCGGGGCCGGGACAGCGGTGGCGGCATCGGCGGGCGCGGCTGCACGGGGGCGCGCTTCTGCGGCGCCGGCGACTCCTTCCACCAGCGGGGCTTGGCGGGTGCGCGCGGCGGCAGCCCGGTGCCGGCGGGCGGCGGCGGGTAGGTGCCCGGGCTCGGGATCGCGGTCTTCTTCTCCGTGCGGGCCGCCTTCAGGGCCTCGGCGGCGGCCTTGAGAGCCTTCTCCTTGACCTCTCGGGCCTTCTCCTTGGCCTCCTGCGCCGCGGGGATCACCACGCGGGTCGGCGGCATGTCGACTGCCGGTGCGGGCGCCTCCGGCCAGACCGGGGTGTGCTCCTCCGTCTGGTCGGCCCAGGGGTCGACGGCCGGCACCGCGGTGCGGTCGTCGAAATCGGGCGCCGGCCCGGCGACCTTGTCGCGCAGCCGGGACCACACCGATCGGCGGGGTTCGGTCGCGGGGATCGGCGCGGCGCCGCTCCAGCGTGCCGGCGGCAGTGTCGCGGTGGCCGGTTCGGCGGCATCCTCGATCCGGGTCGTCTCGGGCGTGTCCCGGGCACTCTCGGGCATCCCCGCGACCGGAGTCGATTCTTCCGGCTGGTCGGCCATTCTCGTGTTCTCCTCCCGCGCGCTCTCTAATCCCAGGTTAGGCATGGTGTGCCACTAGGACGGCGATGCCGGATCCGGACGGTGGACGTGAATGCCGGACAAGGAGGGCGATGTGCGGAACGCTCCGGAGTCGTATGGTTACCCGGACTTGTCATCTGACCTGTCCACCGAAGGTGGATAGTGCCGGTCGTCACCCTGTGGTTTTCCGTTCGGTCACGTGCTATTGGGAGGAGGGGCGCCGCCCTCGGGCGCGCCACTAACAGCATGAGCACCACATACAGAAACGCCGTCTCGACGCTCGGTTCCGACGCCGGACAGCCGATGCTCTTCGCCCACGGGTACGGCTGTGACCAGAACATGTGGCGCCTGGTGACACCGGCCTTCGAGAAATCGCACCGGATCGTCCTCTTCGACCACGTGGGCAGCGGCAAGTCCGACCTGTCGGCGTACGAGGACTCCCGCTACGCCGACCTGAGCGGCTATGCCGACGACATCCTGCAGATCATCCACGAGCACGACCTGCACGACGTGGTCTTCGTCGGCCACTCGGTGAGCGCGATGATCGGGGTGCTGGCCGCGGTCCGCGAACCCGAGCGGTTCGCCTCGCTGGTGATGGTCGGCCCGTCCCCGCGCTACATCGACGACGAGCAGGACGGTTACGTCGGAGGCTTCAGCGCGCCGGACATCAGCGAACTGTTGGAGTCGCTGGACAGCAACTATCTGGGCTGGTCCAGCGCGATGGCGCCGGTGATCATGGGAAACCCGGAGCGCCCGGAACTCGGTGAGGAACTGACCAACAGCTTCTGCCGGACCGACCCGGCGATCGCCAAGAAGTTCGCCCGGGTCACCTTCCTCTCCGACAACCGCAAGGACCTGCCCCGGCTGCGGGTGCCGTCGCTGATCCTGCAGTGCGCCGATGACGTGATCGCCCCGACAGCCGTCGGCAGGTACGTTCACCAGCACACTCCCGGCAGCACCTTCGTCGAGATGAACGCGACGGGGCACTGTCCGAATCTGAGTGCTCCGGAGGAAACGGTTGACGCGATCAAGTCCTGGTTGTAGACAGCGGGCATGATCGGCGGAGCAGTTTCGTGAGTGAATCTGGTGGGCCGGACGTGACAAGCGAGTTACGACTGCCCTGGGACGACGATCCTGAGGACCTGTACGAGCACGCGCCGTGCGGCTATCTCACGACGCTCCCGGACGGCACGATCGTCCGGGTCAACGAGACCTTCCTGACCTGGACCGGGTATGCGCGTACCGACCTGGTCGGGCACCGGCGGTTCCGGGACCTCCTGGCGGTGGGGGACCGGATGTACTACGAGACGGTCTACGCACCTCTGCTCATGATGCAGAGCGAGGTGCACGAGATCGCGCTCGAGGTGGTCGGGCAGGACGGCCGGCGTCTGCCGACCCTGGTCAACTCGGTGCTCGAACGCGGTCCCGGGGAATCGCCCAGGATCATCCGGACGATGGTGCTCAACGCCACCGAACGGCGCAGCTACGAGCGTGAGCTGCTGACGGCGCGGCGGGCGGCCGAGTCGTCCGAGCAGCGTGTCCGGGTGCTGCAGCAGATCGTGGCCGACCTGGCGGCGGCCCCGACCGAGGCCGAGGTCGCCGAGGCGGTGGTCCGCGCGCCCGAACCCGGCTTCGAGGCGGCGAGCAGCAGCATCTACCTGGTCGACGTGGAACGCGACCAGCTCGTCGCGGTCGCCTCCACCGACCCGACCACCGGCAACTGGGACGACATGCCCCGGTCGTCGCAGCGGGCGGTGGCCGAGGTCGCCCGCCGCGGTGACCTGCACGTGGTCGCCACCGTCGACGAGGCGCGGGAGCACTTCCCGGACCTGGCCGAGACGATGACCCGGTCCGGTCGCAGCACGGTGGTGCTTCTGCCGTTGACCACCGGGCCGGTCGAGGAGCCGGACGGGGTGACCGTGCTCGGGGTGCTGGCGTTCAGCTTCCGCGAGGAGCGGGTTCTCGACGACGCCGAGCTGACCGTGATCCGGCTGCTGGGCCAGCAGGCCGGTCAGGCGCTGGACCGGGCCCGGCTCTACGACGACGCCCGGCGCCGCGAGGAGCAGGCCGGTTTCCTGGCCCGGACGACGCGGTCGCTGGACGAGGAGCACCGGTTGTTGCAGCGGGCCCGCCGGCTCGTCGAGCGGGTGGTCCCGGAGATCGCCGACTGGGCGTCGGTACGCCTGCAGGTCGGCCCGGCCGGACTGCTGGAGAGCGCCGGTGGCCCGCCGCCCGAGGCGGCCCTGCTGGCCGGCCGGATCGCCGAGGCGACCAGCACGGCCGGACCGGTCTGGGCGGCCGACGGCGACGGCCTCGGCTGCACCGTGCTGCCGCTCACCGCCCGCGGCCGGGTCCTCGGCACGCTGGCCCTGCGGATGGCCCCGGACCGCCGCGGCATCGAGGCCGAGCGTCTCTTCCTCATCGACCTGGCCGACCGGGCCGGACTGGCGCTGGAGAACGCCCGCCTCTACGAGCAGGAGCGGGCCATCGCCCGGACCCTGCAGCGCAGCCTGCTCGCCGCGGACGTGCCCGGCGGCGACCCGCGGTTCGCGGTCGAGAGCTACTACCAGGCCGCGGCCCAGGACCTGGAGGTCGGCGGCGACTGGTTCGACGCCTTCCTGATCACCCCGAACCGGCTGGCCGTGGTGGTCGGCGACGTCGTCGGCCGGGGCATCGAGGCGGCCACCACGATGGGCCAGCTGCGCAGTGCCATCCGGGCGCTGGCCTCGGGGGAACACGGTCCGGCCCGGCTGATCGAGCAGCTGGACCGGTTCTGCGAACGGGAGGAGGCGGCCCGGATGGCGACCGTGGTGTACGCCGAGATCGACCTGCTCCACGGGGAGATGACGTACACCTGCGCGGGGCACCTGCCGCCGCTGCTGCACGAACCGGCCGGCTCCCCGCAGTACCTCCTGCAGGCCCGGTCCGCGCCGATCGGCTCCCGGGCCGGCGACCGGCGGCGGACCGAGCAGAAGGTCCGCCTGGCCTCCGGCAGCCGCCTGCTGCTCTACACCGACGGCCTGGTCGAACGCCGGGGCCGGCCCATCGACCGCGGCTTCGAGGTGCTCGCCCGCGAGTACGCCCGCCGCCGTGACGCCCCGCTCAAGGGCCTGACCGCCGGTCTCGCCGACACCATGGTGGGCCGGGATCACGCCGACGACGTCTGCCTGCTCTGCATCACGCTCGGTACCGAGGAACGCCTGGAACGCTCGATCGGCGCCGACCCGCTGCAGATCGCCCTGCTCCGGGCCGACCTGCGCGGCTGGCTCGCCGGGCACAGCGTCGACACCGACTGCCTGAACGCCGTGCTGCTGGCCTGCTCGGAGGCGGTGGCGAACGCCATCGAGCACGGCTACCGCGACGACCCGTTCGGGGTGGTCGACGTGACCGCCACGGTCAGCGAGGACGCGGTCGAGGTCCGGGTCACCGACCGCGGCACGTGGCGCGGCACGGGCGCCGGCTTCACCCGCGGTCGTGGTCTGCAACTGATCGAGGAAGCGATGGACGAGGTCCTCTTCGATCGGGGGGACGGGACAACCGTGATCATGCGACGGCAGCGGGGAGGTGAGCTGTGACAGATCAGTGGGTGAGTTTCTCGCGGCGGGGGGTGGCCGAGTTGGTCCACCTGAAGGGTGAGATCGACCTGGCCAACGCCAACGACATCGGGCGGGCCATCGTGGCCCGCACCACCGGGGCGAACGCGGTGCTCATCGACCTGACCGCCGTCTCGTTCCTGGACAGCGCGGGTGTCCGGCTGCTCGACTTCATCGTCGGTGACCTGGACGATCGGGGGAAGCCGATCAGGCTGGTGGTCGGTGAGCGCGGCGCCGCCCGGATGACCCTGCAGCTGTGCGCGTTCCGGACCGATCTGCTGACGACGGATCTGGAACGGGCCGCGGCTGAGCTGGACGGCTAGTCTCGCGTACCCTGGACACCCATGAGCGTGAGTTCCGTCTTCCCGCAGCTCGAGCAGTTGCTGCCCAGGGTCAGTAAACCGATCCAGTACGTGGGCGGCGAGCTCGGCGCCGTCGTCAAGGACTGGGACGACACGGTGGTCCGCTGGGCTTTGATGTACCCGGACGCCTACGAGGTCGGCCTGCCCAACCAGGGCGTGCAGATCCTGTACGAGGTGCTCAACGAGCAGCCGGATGTGCTCGCCGAACGGTCGTATGCGATCTGGCCGGACCTCGAGGCGCTGATGAAGGAACACGGCGTCCCGCAGTTCACCGTCGACGCGCACCGCCCGGTCAAGGCGTTCGACGTGTTCGGCATCTCGTTCGCGACCGAGCTGGGCTACACCAACCTGCTCAGCGCGCTCGACCTCGCCCAGATCCCGCTGAACAGCGCGGACCGCACGGTGGAGCACCCGATCGTGCTCGCCGGCGGGCACGCCTCGTTCAACCCGGAGCCGATCGCCGACTTCATCGACGCCGCCGTGCTCGGTGACGGCGAGGAGGCGGTCCTCGAGATCACCGGGATCATCCGGGACTGGAAGGCCGAGGGCTGCCCGGGTGGCCGCGACGAGCTGCTGCTGCGCCTGGCGCGGACCGAGAGCATCTACGTCCCCCGTTTCTACGATGTCGACTACCTGGACGACGGTCGCATCCAGCGCGTCGTGCCGAACCGGCCGGACGTCCCGTTCCGGGTCGCCAAGCGGACCACGATGGATCTCGACGCGTGGCCGTACCCGAAGAAGCCCCTCGTCCCGCTCGCCGAGACGGTCCACGAGCGGTACGCCGTGGAGATCTTCCGGGGTTGCACCCGGGGATGCCGGTTCTGCCAGGCCGGCATGATCACCCGCCCGGTGCGGGAGCGTTCGATCACCACGGTCGGCCAGATGGTGCGTGAGGGACTGGAGTTCTCCGGCTTCAACGAGGTCGGTCTGCTCTCGCTCTCCAGCGCCGACCACTCCGAGATCGGTGACATGTGCTCCGGTCTCGCCCAGCAGTACGCCGACGAGAACGTGTCGCTGTCGCTGCCGTCGACCCGGGTCGACGCGTTCAACATCGATCTGGCCCAGGAGCTGTCCCGCAACGGGCGGCGCACCGGCCTGACGTTCGCCCCGGAGGGCGGCTCGGAGCGGATCCGCAAGGTCATCAACAAGATGGTGACCGAGGAGGACCTGATCCGGACGGTCGTCACGGCGTACGGCAACGGCTGGCGGCAGGTGAAGCTGTACTTCATGTGCGGTCTGCCCACCGAGACCGACGAGGACGTCCTCGAGATCGCGCACATGGCGCACGAGGTGATCCGGGCCGGCCGTGAGGCCGCCGGCACCAAGGACATCCGCTGCACGGTGTCGATCGGCGGTTTCGTGCCGAAGCCGCACACGCCGTTCCAGTGGGCGCCGATGGAGCGTCCCGAGGTCATCGACGCCCGGCTCAAGATGCTCAAGAACGAGATCAACAGCGACCGGTCGCTGGGCCGCGCCATCGGTTTCCGCTATCACGACGGCGAGCCGTCGCTGATCGAGGGCCTGCTCTCCCGCGGTGACCGCCGGATCGGTCAGGTCATCCGCCGGGTCTGGGAGAAGGGCGGCCGTTTCGACGGCTGGTCCGAGCACTTCTCCTACTCCCGCTGGGTCGAGGCCTGCGACGAGGTGCTTCCGCAGTTCGGGGTCGACCTGGACTGGTTCACCGTCCGTGAGCGTGAGGAGCAGGAGGTCCTGCCCTGGGACCACCTGGACTCCGGTCTCGACAAGGACTGGCTCTGGCAGGACTGGCAGGACTCCGTCGGCGAGTTCGAGCAGGACGACTGCCGCTGGACCCCGTGCTTCGACTGCGGCGTCTGCCCGTCGATGGACACCGAGATCCAGATCGGCCCCACCGGCAAGAAGCTGCTGCCCCTGACCCCCGTCAACAACCTCCGGGTTCCCGCTTAGGAGAAGGACCATTCCCCCGAAGAACCAGCCCGTGGGCGGTCAGGCCCCGGTCGTGCAGCGGATCCGCCTTCGCTATGCGAAGCGCGGACCGCTGCGTTTCACCTCACACCGGGACTTCGCCCGCGCCTTCGAACGTGCCCTGCGACGCGCCAGGGTGCCCATCGCCTTCTCGCAGGGATTCACCCCACACCCCAAGATTTCGTACGCCAGCGCGGCGCCCACCGGTGTCGGCAGCGAGGCGGAGTACCTGGAGATCGGTCTGCAGGCCGTGACCGATCCGGATCAGCTGCGGCTGGCCCTGGACGCCGCACTGTCGCCGGGACTCGACATCCTCGACGCCGTGGTCGCCGGTGAGGGAAGTCTCGCCGACCGGATCGACGCGTCGTACTGGCGTATCGAGTTGCCCGACGTCGAGCCCGCGTTGGCGAGCAAGGCGGTCACCGCGTTCCTGGATTCCCCGGAAGTCCTGGTGGAACGCATGACCAAGCAGGGCCGCCGGTCGTTCGACGCGCGCGGGGCGGTCGTCCGGTGCACGGCCGTGGGAGAGGCGGACCTACCTTCCGGGGCCATGGGAGTACCGTGTGCGATAATCGACCTTGTCGTACGGCAGGTGCAACCAGCCGTGCGGCCCGATGACGTCCTCTCCGGCCTGCGCGTGGTGGCCGGCCTGGAGCCGCCGGTGCCCCCACGGGTGACCCGGCTGGCCCAGGGCACACTCACCGCGCAGGGGGAGATCGTCGATCCGTTGGACACGGATCGCGGTGACGTCGGCATCGGAGGACGCTAGCCGGGATCCGGTCGGCGTTCGTTGGCAGACTTCGGAAGCCCGTCCGCGACGGCCGGGCCCGAAACACTTGCAGCGACCCTGCGTGGCAGCGCTTACCCGCGCCCGGGGTCGCGAGAACTGGAGAGCGCCCCATGCTCGATAACGAGCCCCCAGTCAACCTGGGAGATCAGGGCGGTGAACGGGACGGAGTTGCCGCTCCGACCGGAGAAACCGCCGCCGAAAGCACGACCCCGGCACGCCGGACGCGGGCTCCGCGTCGTAAGGCAGTGGCACCTCCGCCGGAGGCTGCCGAGCCGGACACACCCCCGAGTGCAGAGACGTCCGTCACCCCCGACGCGTCCGCGGAACCGGTCGCCCCGGTGAAGAAGGCCACGCGCAGCCGCCGCAAGGTGGCGGCGCCGGCCGCCGACCCGGCCCCGGAGGCTGAAGCCGCCGGTCCCGCTGCGGAGACCGCCGACGCGCCGGTGGCTCCGGTCGCTCCGGTGAAGAAGGCCACGCGCAGCCGCCGCAAGGTGGTTGCGCCGGTCGACGAGCAGCCGGCTCTGATCCCCGCCGAGGTTCCCGAACCGGTCGCGACCGTCCCGGTCGTGGCCGAGGACGACGAACTCACCGCCGAGGACGAGGCCGCCCTGATCGAGGACGCCGCTGTCGAGGCCGCCTCCGCGGCCCGTGCCGCGGGCGTCCCGGTGGCCGGGGTCCTGCCGCTCGACGACGACTTCGTCGAGGAGCAGCCGGCCAAGCCGACCCGTGCCCGCCGCGCCGCCCTTCCCCCCGCGGTGCTCTTCATGCCGCCGGAGGCCACCCAGGCCGAGGCCGCCGCGCCGCCCGCCCGGCGCCGCCGTGGCACCGTCGCGGTGGAGCAGCCGGCCGCCGAGCAGGAGACGCCGGCCGTCGAGCCGGTCGCCGCCGCCGAGCCGGTGGAGACCGTCGCCGAGGAGCCGGCCGAGGGCGTGCGCCGCAGCCGGCGCCGCCGTCGTGGCGCCGCTGAGGAGACTCCCGAGGAGACGCCGGCCGCCGAGGTCGTGCAGCCGGTCCTCGACGAGACCGACGAGAACGCCGACGACGTCGACGACGCCGAGGACGGCGACGAGAACGACGAGGACGACGAGAACGGTGGCCGCCGCCGCCGTCGCCGGGGTCGCCGTGGCCGTGGCCGGGGCAAGGGCCCGTCCGACGAGGCCGACGACGACACCGATGGCGACGCCGACGGTGAGGCCGACGGCGAGGAGACCGCCGAGGCGTCCGCCGACGACAGCGAGGACGGCGAGGACGAGGAGCCGGAGGGTGTCGACGGTGACGGCGTCACCCGCCGCCGGCGTCGTCGCCGCCGCAAGGGCGCCGGTGGCGAGACCGAGACCGGTGGCATCGAGGACGGCGTGCACACCGTCGTCCGGGTCCGTGAGCCCCGGCGCAGCGACGAGGTGCAGGGTGTCTCCGGCTCGACCCGGCTCGAGGCCAAGCGCCAGCGCCGCCGGGACGGCCGCGAGCAGCGCCGGACCCGTCCGCCGATCCTGAGCGAGTCCGAGTTCCTGGCCCGCCGCGAGGCGGTGGACCGGGTCATGGTGATCCGGCAGAAGGCGGACCGCACCCAGATCGCGGTCCTCGAGGACGGCATCCTGGTCGAGCACTACGTCGCCCGGGCCACCTCCGGCACCATGGTCGGCAACGTCTACCTCGGCAAGGTGCAGAACGTGCTGCCGAGCATGGAGGCCGCGTTCGTCGACGTGGGCCGCGGCCGCAACGCCGTGCTCTACGCCGGTGAGGTCAACTGGGACGCCACCGGGCTGGAGGGCCGGGCCCGCTCGATCGAGCAGGCGCTGCGGTCCGGCGACCCGGTGCTGGTCCAGGTCACCAAGGACCCGATCGGCCACAAGGGCGCCCGGCTGACCAGCCACATCGCGCTCTCCGGCCGGCACCTGGTCTACGTGCCCAACGGCAACGCGTCCGGGATCAGCCGCAAGCTGCCGGACAACGAGCGCAAGCGCCTGCGCGACATCCTCAAGAAGCTGGTGCCGGACGGCGCCGGCGTGATCGTGCGGACCGCCGCCGAGGGCGCCAGCGAGGACGAGCTGGCCCGCGACGTCAAGCGCCTGCAGGCCCAGTGGGAGGACATCCAGGCCCGGGCCGCCGAGGGCAGCGCCCCCAAGGCCCTGTCCGAGGAGCCCGACCTGGTGATCCGGGTGGTCCGGGACCTCTTCAACGAGGACTTCCGCGAGCTGGTCGTGCAGGGCGAGCAGGCGTACGCCGAGGTGGAGAACTACCTCGACTCGGTCTCGCCGGACCTGGTCGAGCGGCTGCGCCGGCACACCGGTGTGCAGGACGCGTTCGCCGAGTGGCGGATCGACGAGCAGATCCTCAAGGCGCTCGACCGCAAGGTCTTCCTGCCCTCCGGTGGTCACCTGGTGATCGACCGGACCGAGGCGATGACCGTGGTCGACGTCAACACCGGCAAGTACACCGGTGCCGGCGGCAACCTCGAGGAGACGGTCACCCGCAACAACCTGGAGGCGGCCGAGGAGATCGTGCGTCAGCTGCGGCTGCGCGACCTCGGTGGCATCGTGGTCATCGACTTCATCGACATGGTGCTGGAGAGCAACCGCGACCTGGTGCTGCGCCGGCTGACCGAGTGTCTGGGCCGGGACCGGACCAAGCACCAGGTCACCGAGATCACCTCGCTGGGTCTGGTGCAGATGACCCGTAAGCGGATCGGTGCGGGCCTGCTCGAGGCGTTCAGCGAGAACTGCGACCACTGCAAGGGCCGCGGCCTGATCATCCACCAGGAGCCGGTGCCGGAGAAGCGGTCCAACGGCAACGGTGGCGGTGCTCCGGCCGGCCAGGTGAAGGCGGTGGCGGCGCCGGTGCGTACCGAGAGCCCGGCACCGCAGCAGCAGCAGGCGCCGGCGGGAAAGCAGCGGCGGCGTCGTGGCGGCGAGAGCGCGCCGGTGGAGCAGCCGGTGGAGCAGCCGGTCGCGGAGACCCCGCTTGCGGAGGCCGTCGAGGCCCCGGCAGTGGTTCCGGTCACCGCCCCGGAGGCGGTGGCTCCGGTCACCGTGCCGGTGCCGGAGGCGGTCGCGCCGGTGGTCGAGGTGACCGCTCCGGTGGTGGAGTCCGGCCCGGTGGCGGAGGTGGCCGCGGTCGCGCAGACGCCGGTCGTGGGTTCCGGCATCGTCCGGCCGATGCGGCAGCCGGCGCTCTCCACGGCGGACGCCGACGACGAGTACGACATCAGCGGCTACGACCTGTCCCGTTACGACACCCCGGCGAGCAACGGCGCCGTGGAGAGCAACGGGACGCCGGAGACCAACGGTGCGCAGTACCCGGCCGACGAGGAGCCGATGCGTCTGGCCGGTGCGGACGACCCGGACGCGGCTGACGAAGAGGATGAGGACGAGGAGCCGGTCGGTGCGGGCACGGGTGCCCGGCGCCGGACCCGGCGGGGCGGAACGCGACGGCGTACGCGTCCCTGACCTGTGACGACGCGACCGGGCAGTTAACTTGAAACAAAGTTAACTGCCCGGTCGCGTCTTCGGTTACCCTCATCGGCATCGATTCCCCCGTCGATCCCGAGGAGACCGGACCATGCGCCGTGCCGCAGCACTTCTCGCCCTGACCCTGGTGGCCGGTTGTTCGAGCGGGGCGCCGGTGGGCGGTCCCGTCCCGGCCACGGGGGAGCCGCCGCGGCCTGCGGTGGCGATCACCCCCGCCCCGGGGGCGTCGAGCGGCCCCGGCCCGGCCCAGGGCGCGGTTCCGGCCCAGGGCGCCACGGGGCAGGGGGATGCGGCCCTGACGCAGGACACCGCGGCCATCTGCGACCAGGCGGACCGCGTCGGTACGGAGTTCGGCACCAGGTTCGCCGCCGACTACCGTGCCCTGGTCGCCGCGGCCGCTCAGGGCGGCCAGGACGAGGAGCAGGCCCGGACGAGGATCTCCCGGACGGTGCAGAACTACTCGTCGGCCCTGCTCGACATGGCACGGCTCGCCGACGACCCGGAGTTGACGAAGGCGTTGTCGGCGGTGGGCGCCCAGGTGACCACACTTCGGGAGGATTTCGCCGCGATCGACGGCGGGAAACTCGCCGCCGTGCACGCCACGCTGGACAAGGCCTGCGGCCAGGAGTAGCCCGGTTTGGGTTCGGGCCCGGCGATGAAGTAGTCTTTCCGACGGCGCCTTTTCGGCGCTTGTTCCGTGCGCGCTCACACAGCGGTCGCCGGATCCCAGCAGTATCCGCCAGCAGCCCTCTCGGCTGCGTAAGTCTCAGGGAGTCCGCGTCGATGTACGCGATCGTCAAGACCGGCGGCAAGCAGTACAAGGTTGCCGAGGGCGACGTGATCGAGGTTGAGAAGCTCGTGGGTCAGCCCGGCGATGCTCTGACCCTGGCCGCGGTGCTCCTCGTCGACGGTGACAACCTGGTGACCGATGCGGCCAAGCTTGCCAGCGTGACGGTGTCCGGCGAGATCGCCGAGCACACCAAGGGTCCGAAGATCCGGATCCACAAGTTCAAGAACAAGACCGGCTACCACAAGCGCCAGGGGCACCGCCAGCCGCTGACCCGCGTCAAGGTTACCGGCATCAAGAGCGGGAAGTAGGGGCAGCCATGGCTCATAAAAAGGGTGCGTCCAGCTCCCGCAACGGGCGCGATTCCGCCGCCCAGCGGCTGGGCGTGAAGCGGTTCGGTGGTCAGCTGGTCAGCGCCGGCGAGATCCTGATCCGTCAGCGCGGCACGAAGTTCCACCCGGGCGACCTGGTCGGCCGTGGCGGCGACGACACGCTGTTCGCGCTTGCCGCGGGCAACGTGCTGTTCGGCACGACGCGCGGTCGCAAGACCGTGAGCATCGTTCCGACCGCGGAGTAAGTTTCTTCTCCACAGCGGGCCGTGGACCCTCGGGTCCACGGCCCGCTGTCGCGTTTCCGGACGGGAAGTCCACGCGCCGACCGGACGTCGGGTCAAGGCGGCACCCTCTGCCGATCTTGGTGCGGCAGCCACCCCACGGGGTGGCTGCCGCACCAAGATCCGGGAAGGGGCGATCGTCTGCGGGACCGCAGACGCCGTCGGGCGTGATGTGGGTGAGTGAGGGGCTACCGCCGGGAGCGCGGTGGCACTGTTGAGGGTGCGGCCACCGGCCGCCGATGTGCTTTTCTCGGTTAGGGAGTCTCTGAAGTGACCACGTTCGTCGACCGGGTCGTGCTGCACCTGCAGGCGGGTGACGGCGGGCACGGCTGTGTCTCCGTGCACCGGGAGAAGTTCAAGCCGCTCGGCGGGCCGGACGGCGGCAACGGCGGGCATGGCGGCAGCGTCACGCTGGTCGTCGACCCGCAGCAGCACACGCTGCTCGACTTCCACTTCCACCCGCACATCAAGGCGAGCAACGGTGGCGGCGGTGCCGGGTCGAACCGGGACGGCGCCAACGGCAAGAACCTGGTGTTGAAGGTGCCGAACGGCACCGTCGTGCAGACCCTCGACGGTGAGGTGCTGGCCGACCTGGTCGGCGACGGCACCGAATACGAGGTGGCCCAGGGCGGTCGCGGTGGCCGGGGCAACGCGTCGCTGGCCAACACCCGCCGCAAGGTGCCGGGCTTCGCCGAGTTGGGCGAGCCGGGCGACAACCTGGACGTGGTGCTCGAGCTGAAGAGCGTCGCCGAGGTCGGGCTGGTGGGCTTCCCGTCGGCCGGCAAGTCGTCGCTGATCGCGGTGATGTCCGCGGCCAAGCCGAAGATCGCCGACTACCCGTTCACCACGCTGGTGCCGAACCTCGGCGTGGTGCAGGCCGGCGAGGAGATCTTCACCATCGCCGACGTGCCCGGCCTGATCCCGGGCGCGGCCACCGGCAAGGGCCTGGGCATGCAGTTCCTGCGGCACATCGAGCGCACCTCCGTACTGGTGCACGTGCTGGACGCGGCGGCGCCGGAGATCGAGCGGGACCCGCTGGCCGACCTGGACGCGATCGAGGCGGAGCTGGCGGCGTACGGGGGCCTGGAGGACCGGCCCCGCATCGTGGTGCTCAACAAGGTCGACATCCCGGACGGACGGGACCTGGCCGAGATGGTCCGCCCCGATCTGGAGGCCCGTGGTTACCGGGTGTTCGAGATCAGCGCGATGACCCGTGAGGGTCTCAAGGAGTTCACCTACGCGCTCGCCGCCCTGGTCAAGGAGTACCGCCTGGCCAAGCCGGTGGAGGAGCCGACCCGGGTCGTGCTGCGGCCGCGGGCCGTCGACGACAGCGGATTCACCCTGGAGCAGGACGAGGACGGCGTCTTCGTCATCCGCGGCCCCAAGGTCGAGCGTTGGGTGCGGCAGACCAACTTCGACAACGAGGAGGCCGTCGGTTACCTGGCCGACCGCTTGGACCGGCTCGGTGTCGAGACGGCGCTGGCCAAGAAGGGCGCCCAGCCCGGCGACCCGGTGCGGATCGGCGAGCGGGAGTTCGACTGGCAGCCCAACGCCGGCGACTACGTCTCCGGTCCGCGTGGCACGGACACCCGTCTGCAGGAGGCCAACCCCCGGGCCGGTGCCGCGGAGCGTCTCGCCGCTCGCAAGGCCCGCCGGGTCCGCAGCGAGGACGAGATGGTCCACATGGCAGCGGACGGCACCGTCAGTAACGTGTCGAACTCGAAACTCCCCGTGCTTGTTACCGACGAGGACGACGACGAGGACACCGACGAATAGTGCACCGTCCAGATCACCGCAACCCTCCAGAAATGGTCGTCACCTAGAGTCACGTTCGTGCTGATTGAGTACCGCTCCTCCCTTGATCCCGAATTGGCCGCCCTCGTCACCTTCCAGAACCGGGAGTTGACGGAGGCCGGCCTCGGGACGGGAAGCCGGATGTTCCGGCCGCAGGACGACGTCGAACACCTGATCGGTGTGGTGAACGGTCGTGCTGTGGCCTGCGGCGCGTGGCGGGCTCTGGAGGACGGTGTCGCCGAGTTCCAGCGGATGTACGTACGGCCGGCGTACCGCGGTCGCGGCCTGGCCCGCCAGATGATCGTCGCGATCGAGGAGGAGGCGCTCGCCGCGGAACGCCCGGTCGTCCGCCTGGAGACCTGGAGTTTCCTGCCCGCGGCGATCGCCCTCTACCAGTCGTCGGGATACCGGCGGATCCCCGTCGCCGGGGCGTACGCCGGTGATCCGCGCCGTGTCCGCTTCGAGAAGCGCCTGCCCGCTCTGGTGTTCTGACGAGGCGGGTGCGCCCCGTGCCGGGGTGGTCGGCGGCGGCGTTTCGCGAACGATCGGTTGTGATTCTCACGTCCGTGGCGCGTGCCTGCACTGATGCCACTCCCCGGCGGGCATGATGGTCGTCATGCCGACCCTGACCCGTGCCGAGGCCGCCGAGCGAGCGTCCACCGTCGACGTCGACGAGTACCAGGTGGATCTCGATGTCACCGGGGACGGTGACACGTTCCGGTCCCGGACCGTGGTGCGTTTCCGTTCCCGGGCCGGCGCCGCGACATTCCTGGAGTTCGAGCCGGTCGAGGTCACCTCGATGACGCTGAACGGCGTGCCGGTGCCGGCCGCCGCGGCCACCGGCGACCGGCTGGCCCTGACCGGCCTCGCCGCGACGAACGAGCTGGTCGTCGATGCCGTGATGCGCTACTCCAACAACGGCGAGGGCCTGCACAGGTACATCGACCCGGCAGACGGCAACGTCTACCTCTACCAGCACCTGTTCATCAACAACGGCGGCCGGGTGCTGCCCTGCTTCGACCAGCCGGACCTGAAGGCGTCGTTCCGGGTGAGCGTCACCGCCCCGGCCGACTGGACCGTCGCCACCAACGGTGAGCTGGTCTCCCGCGACGGCGGGCGCTGGGAGTTCGGCGCCACCGAGCGGATCTCCACCTATCTGGCCACCCTGATCGCCGGCCGCTACCACGTGGTGCGCGACGAGCACGACGGCATCGCGCTCGCCCTGTACGCCCGGGCCACGCTCGCCGGCCACCTGGACACCGAGGCGCCGGAGATCTTCGAGATCACCAAGCAGTGCCTGGACCGGTTCCACGAGATGTTCGACATCCGCTACCCGTTCGGCCACTACCAGCAGGCGTTCGCCCCCGAGTTCAACTTCGGCGCGATGGAGTACCCCGGCCTGGTGGTGTTCCGCGACGAGTTCATCCCGCGCTCGGCGATCACCGAGAGCGAACGCGAGCACCGGGCCAACGTGATCGCCCACGAGATGGCCCACCAGTGGTTCGGCGACCTGGTCACGATGGCCTGGTGGGACGACCTGTGGCTGAACGAGTCGTTCGCGGAGTACCTCGGGGCCCGGGTCACCGCCGAGGCCACCCGGTACCGCGGCACGTGGACCACGTTCGCGATGCACCGCAAGGCGTGGGGCCTGCGGTCCGACCAGCGGCCGTCCACCCATCCGGTCGCCCCGGACGAGGTGACCGACACCGACGAGGCTCTGATGAACTTCGACGGCATCTCGTACGCGAAGGGCGCCGCCGTCCTCAAGCAACTGGTCGCCTGGCTGGGCGACGAGGCCTTCCTCGCCGGCCTGAACGCGCACTTCGACGCGCACGCCTTCGGCAACGCCACCCTGGCCGACCTGCTGGGCGCGCTCTCCACGGCCAGCGGCCGCGACCTGTCCGGCTGGGCCGAGGTGTGGCTGCGCCGCGCCCAGGTCAACACGCTGCGGGTCGAGGTCACCCGGAACGGCCCGGACTACGCCGAGGTCGCCGTGGTGCAGACCGCGCCCGAGGGCTTCCCGACGCTGCGCCCGCACCACATCGGCATCGGCCTGTACGACAAGGGCGCCGGCGGTGTGGTCCGGCGGCGCCTGATCGAGGTGGAGCTGGCGGCGACCGGGCGGACCGTGATCGCCGAGCTGTCCGGGGAACCGGCGGCCGACCTCCTGCTGCTCGACGACGGCGATCAGACGTACGCGAAGATCCGCCTCGACCCGGACTCCGCCGCGGCCGTGCCCCAGCTCCTGCCCCTGCTCGACGACTCGCTGGCCCGCGCGGTGATCTGGGCGTCGACCCTGGACGCCGTGGTCGACGGCGAACGCCCGGTCGACGAACTGGTCACACTGGTGCTGACCGCCCTGCCTGCGGAGACCGAGGTGGTCGTCGTCGAGGACGTGCTGCGGGCCACCCGCGGTCTGGTCGACCGGTACGCGACCCCGGCCGCCCGCCCCGCCGCACTGGAACTGCTGGCCCAGGCCACCGACCGGCTGCTCGCCGCGGCGGCGCCCGGCGACTCCCGGCAGCTGGCGGCGGCCCGCGGCCTGATCGGCGCGACCGTCGACACCGCCCGCCTGCACGGCTGGCTGGCCGGCGAGGACGTGCCGTCCGGTCTGGCCGTCGACGAGGACCTGCGCTGGCTGATCATCTATCGGCTGGCGGTGCTCGGCGCGGCCGGGCACGACACCGTGGACGCCGAGCTGGACCGGGACCGCAGCGCCTCCGGCGAACAGTGGGCCGCCCGCTGCCGGGCCGCCCTGCCGGACGCCGAGGCCAAGGCGGCGGCCTGGTCGGCGGTGGTCGGCGACGCCTCGCTGTCGAACCGGCTGGCCGAGCTCACCGCGGCCGGCTTCTGGCAGCCGGAACAGCGGGAGCTGCTGGAGCCGTACGTGGAGCGCTACTTCGCCGAGATGCCGGCGATGATGCGGATCCGCAGCGGGATGAGCGCGGAGAAGACGGCCGGGGCGGCGTACCCGGACGTGGCGGTCTCCGAACGCACCCGCGAGCTGGCCGCCGGGCTGCTCGCCGACCCGCGGGCCAACGCGATCCTGCGCCGGGTGGTGCAGGACGCCGACGACGACATGCGGCGGGCACTGGTCTCCCGGGCCTGACCGATCCGGCGTTCCCCTCCCTGCGACCTCGTGGCCCTCGTAGCCTGAGGTCACGGGGCGGGGAGGGCGCGTGGAGTGGTCCGAGGAGTTGTCCAGCGGTCTGCTGCAGGCCGCGCCGGACGCCATCCTGGTTCTGGACGGCCCCCGGATCCTGCTGGTCAACGACCGGGCCGCGCAGATGTACGGCTGGCCCCGCGACGACCTGGTCGGACAGTCGGTGGAGGTGCTGCTGACCGCCGAGGCGAAGGCGATCTACCCGGAACGCCGCCGGATGATCGAGGAGGGTCCGCCGGGCTCGATCGGCACGGTGGTCACCACCCTGCGACGCCGGGACGGTTCGGAGTTCCCGGTCGAGTCGTCCACGACCGTGGTGGAGACCCCGCAGGGCCGCCTGACCATCTCGGTGGTCCGTGACCTCACCGAACGGATCCGCGCCGAGCAGGAGCAGGCCCGGCTGCGCGCCGAGGCGCAGGCCCACCGTAGTCAGCGGCTGGAGAGCCTGGGTCAGCTCGCCGGCGGCATCGCCCACGACTTCAACAACATGCTCGGCGTGATCCTCAACTACGCGAGTTTCGTGGTGGAGGAGGCGCAGTCCGGCCGCCCCGACCCCGCGCTGATCATCGCGGACGCGGAGCAGGTCATCCAGGCCGGCAACCGGGGCACCGACCTCACCCATCAGCTGCTCGCCTTCGCCCGGCGCGAGGTGGTACGCCCGCAGCCGCTGGACCTGAACGCGCTGATCAGCGGGGCGCAGGAGTTGTTGCGGCGTACCATCGGCGACCACCTCACCCTGGTCTTCCGCCCCGGCGGCGACCTGCCGCTGGTGACCTGCGACCCCCACCAGATCGAGCAGATGCTGGTCATCCTGGCGTTGAACGCCCGGGACGCGATGCCCTCCGCCGGTGAGCTGGCCATCGACACCGACTGTCACGAGGAGCGGGTCCGGCTGCGGGTGGCCGACACCGGCCGGGGCATGCCGGAGGACGTCCGGGACCGCGCCTTCGAGCCGTTCTTCACGACCAAGGGCAGCGCCGAGGGCACCGGGCTCGGCCTGGCCACCGTCTACGGCATCGTCACCCAGGCCGGCGGCGAGGTGAGCATCGCCAGCGAGGTCGGCCGGGGCACCACGGTCACCGTGCTGCTGCCGCCGGGGGCCGGGGCCGAGGCGTACGCCGCGACGGAGAAGCCGGTCACCACGGGCGGGTGCGGCGAGACGCTGCTGGTGGTGGAGGACGAGGTCGCGTTGCGCGAGGTCACCGGGCGGATCCTGACCGCGGCCGGGTACCGGGTGCTGAGCGCGGAGGGCGGACCGCAGGCCCTGGAGCTGCTGGCCGGCCACGACGGGGTGATCGACCTGCTGGTCAGCGACGTGGTGATGCCCGGGATGCTGGGCAAGGAGCTGGCCGAACGCCTGGTCGAGGCCCGTCCCGGCACCCGGGTCCTGTTCATGTCCGGGTACGCCCAGCCGGTCCTGGCCTCCGAGGGAACCCTCGACGAGGGTGTCGCCCTCCTGGAGAAGCCCTTCACCGCGAAAGACCTGCTGACGGCCGTTCGCCGCCGTCTAGACGGTTGATCTCCATCCGGCCGCCCCGCCCACCGTCCCTGATCGGAACAAAAGATATTCTCCTTCGATGGCCGGGCGTCGCGTAGGAATCATGGGTGGGACCTTCGACCCCATCCATCACGGGCACCTGGTCGCGGCCAGCGAGGTCCAGGCCCGCTTCGACCTCGACGAGGTCATGTTCGTCCCGACCGGCCAGCCGTACGAGAAGGGCCGCGTCTCCCCGGCCGAGGACCGCTACCTGATGACGGTCGTCGCGACCGCCTCCAACCCGCGCTTCCACGTCAGCCGCGCCGACATCGACCGGGACGGCCCCACCTACACCGTCGACACGCTGCGCGACATGCGTGCCGTCTACGGCCAGTCCGCCGAGCTGTACTTCATCACCGGCGCCGACGCCCTCTCCCGGATCCTGTCGTGGAAGGACGCGCTGACCATGCTCGGCCTGGCGCACTTCATCGGCGTGACCCGTCCCGGCTTCGAACTCTCCGGCGAACACCTGCCGCCGGACAGCGTGACGCTCGTCGAGGTGCCGGCGATGGCCATCTCCTCGAGTGACTGCCGCAGCCGGGTCGCCCGGGGCCTGCCGGTCTGGTACCTGGTGCCGGACGGTGTCGTGCAATACATCAACAAGCGCGGCCTGTATCGGGACTCGGGACTTCCCGGGACGGTGTGAGACTCTTGAAGCTCATGAAACCCGACCGAGGGGACTCTTTTGCCCGTCACCGAACGCGCTCTTGAACTCGCGACGGCAGCCGCTCAGGCCGCCGCCGACAAGAAGGCGCAGGACATCTCCATCATCGACGTCGGCGAGCAGCTCTACATCACCGACGCGTTCGTGCTCGCCTCCGCGGCCAACGAGCGTCAGGTGGTCGCGATCGTGGACGCCATCGAGGAAGCACTCCTCAACCTTCCGGAGAAGGCGAAGCCGGAGCGTCGCGAGGGCCTGCAGCAGGGCCGCTGGGTGCTGCTGGACTACGTCGACATCGTGGTCCACGTGCAGCACACCGAGGAACGCGAGTTCTACGCCCTGGACCGTCTGTGGAAGGACTGCCCGATCGTCCCGTTCGTCGACCGGGACATGGTCGAGGCCGGTGCTGCCGGCACCGAGGCACCGTGACCCGTCTCATCGTCTGGCGGCACGGCAACACCGACTGGAACGCGGTCGGCCGTTTTCAGGGGCAGACCGACATCGGGCTCAACGACCGGGGCCGGCGGCAGGCCGCCGAGGCCGCCGCGCTGCTGGCCCGGAAGAAACCGGATGCGCTGGTCTCCAGCGACCTGAGCCGGGCCGCGGACACCGCGGCCGCGCTCGCGGCGCTGACCGGTCTCACCGTGCGCCACGACGAACGCCTCCGGGAACGCTCCTTCGGCCGCTGGCAGGGCCTGACCGCCCAGGAGGTGGCCGAGCAGAGCCCGGAGGAGTACTCCCTGTGGAAAGCCGGCCGGGAGGTCGTCGGCGTCGACGTGGAGAGCGCCGACGACCTGAGCAAACGGGTGTCCGAGGGGCTGCAGGACGCGGCCCGGCAGGCACCGGGCGGGACGATCGTCGTCGCCACGCACGGCGGCGCCGCCCGGTACGGCGTCGCCCAGCTGCTGGGCTGGCCGGCCGAGCAGGTGCGGACTCTGCGCGGTCTGCAGAACTGCCACTGGGTGGAGCTCACCCATGACGCGGTCCGTGGCTGGCAGCTCTCGGCGTACAACGTGGGTGTGGTCGGGGACAAGGCGGTCCCGCCCTCGATCTGACGGCGGGGCACGGCCGGGGGAACCGGCGAGCCTCCGGTAGCGTCCAAGCATCATGTCGATCCGTCGAACCGTTGCCCCCGCGGCGCTGCTCCTCGCGATGCTCGCCGCCGGTTGCGCGAACAACACCAGTGACAGCACCGATGCCGGCGCCCCCGCGCCGGCCTCGTCCTCCGCCGGGATCCCGGAGAGCACCACCGTGCAGCCCTCCGGCTCGGCACCCGCCGACGCGAAGACCATCACCGGCACGGTCACCGCGGGTGTGGAGCCCGGCTGCCTGCTCCTCAAGGACGCCACCGGCGATCATCTGCTGGTCGCCAAGGACCAGACCCTGACCGCCTCGCTCACCGTGGGCACCCAGGTCACCGTGGTCGGCGTGCCCGAGCCGGGCATGATGAGCACCTGCATGCAGGGCGAGCCGTTCCGGGTCCTCTCCGTGGCCGCGAACTGAACCGGGCCTGAATCAAGTACCTTGCCTGCATGGCCATAGCGGTCGTCACCGACTCCACCGCCTATCTCCCCGCCGAGCTGAACGGCACCTACGACCTGACGGTCGTGCCCCTCACCGTGGTCGTCAACGGCTGGGACGGGCTGGAGGGTCTGGAGATCTCCCCGGCCGAGGTGGCCCGTGCGCTGGGGGAACGCCGGGCCGTCGTCAGCACCTCCCGGCCCGCGCCGTCCCAGTTCGCCGAGGTCTACCGCCGGTTGCTGGACGAGGGCGCCGACGGTGTGGTCTCGGTGCACCTGTCCGCCAAGCTGTCCGGCACGTTCGAGGCCGCCCGACTGGCCGCCGCCGAGGTGGGCGACCGGGTGCGGGTGGTGGACAGCGGCACCGCGGCGATGGGGCTGGGCTTCCCGGCCCTGGCCGCGTCGGCGGCCGCCCGCGCCGGTGCGGACCTGGAGCAGGTCACCGCCGCGGCGATCGAGCACGCCGCCCGGGTGAGCACCCTCTTCTACGTCGACACCCTGGAGTTCCTGCGCCGGGGCGGCCGGATCGGGGCGGCGTCCGCGCTGCTCGGCACGGCCCTGGCGGTCAAGCCGATCCTGCACGTGCTGGGCGGTGCCGTGGTGGTGCGCGACAAGGTGCGCACCGCCGGGCGGGCGCTGACCCGGCTGGTCGACCTCGCGGTGGAGGCGGCCGGCGACGGCGAGGCCGACATCGCCGTGCATCACCTGCGCACCCCGGAACGTGCGGCGGCCCTGGTCGAGGCGGTCAGCATGCGTCTCGGTGACCGCCTGCGCGACTGCTATCTGACCGAGGTGGGCGCCGTGGTCGCGGCACACACCGGACCCGGTCTGGCCGGCGTCGTGGTCCATCGCCGCTGATTCTCCGGTACGCGTCGATGTCCGGCACACGTCAACCTGCGCTGGTGGCCACCGCCAGTCCGGTGCCGGTGACCACCGCGGCGATGTCACCCCGCTCGTCGGTGCGTAACACCCGCGCGCCGTCCCGTGCCAGCCGGGCCAGCAGCGACGCGTTCGGATGCCCGTAGTCGTTGTCCGGCCCGACCGACACCAGCGCCACCGCCGGATCCACCGCGTCCAGCAACGCCGGGGCCTGCAGCGCGCTCCCGTGGTGGGCCACCTTCAGCACGTCCGCCCGTAGCGCCGCCGGTCCCAGCCGGTCGAGGAGGTCCTGCTGCTGCTCGGTCTCCGCGTCGCCGGGCAGCAGCACGGTCCGCCCGCCGGTCACCGCCCGCAGGATCAGGGAGTTGTTGTTCGGGTCCGAGTTGGTCCCGCGCATCGCGTCGATCGGCCCGAGCACGTCCAGTCGCAGACCACCCGCCGCGTACGACCAGCCCGGCCCGGCGAGCCGCAGCACCGTCCCGGCGGCGCGGGCCGCCCGCTCGACCCGGGCCCGCCCGCCGGCCGGCTCCGGCCAGTCCGGCCCGATCACCGCGGCCACGTCGCGTCCCCGGAACACGCCGTCGATCCCGCCGATGTGGTCGGCGTGGTAGTGACTGATCGCCAGCACCGCCACCCGGGTCACGGCGAGCCGGCGCAGACAGCGGTCCACCGGATCCGGCTCCGGTCCGGCGTCCACCACCACCGCCCCGGCCGGCCCGCCCGGCAGCACCACGGCGTCACCCTGTCCGACCTGGCAGACGACGACGAGCCAGCCGGGAGGCGGCCAGCCCGATGCGAGAAGGCGTACCGGGAGGGCACCCAGCATCGCGCCCAGCGCGACCACCACGGTGAGCCTGCGCACCACCGGCCGGTGGGCCGCGACCAGCAGACCGACGGTGACGACCGCCAGCAGCAGGCCGCCGAGCACCCCACCGGGCCAGGGCAGCGCCCCGGCCGGCACCCGGGCACCGGCCCGGGCCACCAGGACCAGCCACTCGGCCGGCCAGTGCGCCAGCCAGGCGGCGAACTCGGCGCCCGCCGGCCACACCGGTGAGAGCACCGCCGCGGCCACCCCGAGCAGCGTGGCGGGGGCGATGGCCGGCACCGCGACCAGGTTGGCCGGCACCGCGATCAGACTGACCGTCGCCGAGATGGCGGCCACCACGGGACCGCAGGCCACCTGGGCCGCCGCCGGCACGGCCAGGGCCTCGGCGGCGCCGGACGGCCAGCCCCGGCGGCGCAGCGCGTCCCGCCAGCGCGGCGCCAGCAGCAGGAGCCCGGCGGTGGCCAGCACGGAGAGCGCGAACCCGGCGTCCGCGGCGAGTTCCGGGTCGATCAGCAGGAGCACCGAGGCCGCGGCGGCCAGTGCGGGAACCGCGGCCCGGGGCCGTCCCGCGGCCAGGCCCAGGAGACCGACCGCACCCATCGCCGCGGCACGCACCACGCTCGGCGAGGGACGCGCGAGGATCACGAACCCGGCCAGCGCGACGGCACAGAGAACGGCGGAGAGCAGCGGCCCGGCGCGGGCCCGACGCACCACGAACAGCACCACGCCGAGGACGATCGCCACGTTGGTGCCGGAGACCGCCACCAGGTGGGTCATGCCGGTGGCCCGGAAGTCCTCGGCGAGCGCCGGGTCGAGACGGCTGACGTCCCCGACCACCAGGCCCGGCAGGAGACCGCCGGAACCGTCGGGCAGCGGCTCACAGGCGCGTTGCAGGCCGTCTCGCAGGACGCCGGCGGCCCGCTGCACCCGGGACGGTTTCTTCGTCGGTACGGGTGGTCTCCGCACGGAGAGGACCGCGGCGCGCAGATCGCCGGGGCGGGGCGCCCCGAGCCGACCGGACGCGGTGACGTGCTGGCCGGGCAGCAGATCACGCCAGCCCGGATCGGTGCCGAGCACCAGCGCCCGGGCCGACAGACGGACCGGTGCGGCGTCCTCGGGCCGGACCGCCCGCAACTCCACCGACACCAGGTAGGTGGGTGGTCCGGCCGCGGCCGGCAGCAGCTGGGGATCGTCCTGGACGACGAGATCCGCCTCGACGGTGGCGCCCGCCGTCACCAGTGCCACCAGCGGTTGCGCCTCGCGGACCGAGACCCGTGCCGCGGTCGCCACCGCCCCGCACCCGATGCCCAGCGCGACCGCGATCACGATGCCGGGCAGTGGTTTCCGGATCAGCCCGAGCAGCGCGACGACCAGCCCGGCCGCGGCGAGGACGAGGCCCGCGGTCGCGGACAGGCGCAGGGCGGCCAGCGCGGCCGCCCAGAGCCCGGCGGTGAAACCGGCCAGCCGCAGGTCCGGCGTCATCAGACCGTCACCAGGTCCTTGAGCTGCTCGAACCGGGCATCCCCGATGCCGTCCACCTTGCGCAGGTCAGCGACCGCCCGGAAACCGCCCTGCGCGTCCCGGGCGTCGAGGATCCGCTGCGCCAGCACCGGGCCGACCCCGGGCAGCCCGTCGAGGTCGGCCGCCGTCGCCGTGTTCAGGTTGACCAGCCCGCCGGTGACCGCCCCGCCCGGGCCGGCCACCGGTGGCGCGACGCTCACCACGATCCCGACCGCGATCAGCTCGCCGTCGACCACCTTGCGGGCCAGGTTCAGCGGGCCCACGTCCACGCCCGGCTCCGCCCCGCCCGCCGCCTCCAGCGCGTCGGCGACCCGGGCGCCCACCGCCAGCCGCACCAGGCCGGGACGGCGGACCCGGCCGCTGACCGCCACCACGACCGCCTCGGCGGAGACGGCGGAGGCCGGGGCGGTCGTGGTGGTGACGGAGACGTCCGGCACCGGCTCCACCCGGGGCCGGGACCGCCACGCCAGGAACCCGGCGACGGCGACGACCAGCACGGCCACCGCCGCCAGCGCCCGGACCCCCGGCCGCCCCGGGTCGAACGCCCGGACCCACCCGCCGACCGGCCCCGGTGCCGGTGGGGTCTCCGCCGCCGACCAGGACGGGACGATGTCCGACCACTCCAGCGGCCCGTCCCCGGCCACCGGTTCGGGCACCGACTCGGGTCGCGCCGGTGGCCCGGCCAGGACCGCCCGCAGCCGAGCCGCCGCGGCCTCCCCGTTATCCTTCGCCTCTCGCACGGCCCCGACCGTAGGAACTCCCCGGTCGCCCTGCCCGGGCCCTTGTGGACGACCTCGCACTGTGGACAAGGACGAATCTATGGAAGACGCCCTGACCAGGGCCGTTATCCGGCTCCGCGCCGCCGGCTGCGTCTTCGCCGAGGAGGAGGCGGCGATCCTGCGGGAAGCAGCCCCCACCGAGGCCGTCCTGGACGACCTGGTGGAGCGACGGGCCGCGGGGGAGCCACTCGAACAGGTGGTGGGCCATGCCGATTTCTGCGGTCTGCGGGTCCACCTGCGCCCGGGTGTGTTCGTCCCCCGGGTTCGCAGCGCCCTGCTGGTCCGCCTGGCGGTGGAGGCGGCGAAGCCCGGGGCGGTGCTGGTCGACCTCTGCTGCGGCTCGGGTGCCCTCGGTCTCGCCGCACGGCGCTCCGTGGACGTCACGCTGCACGGCGCCGACCTCGACCCGGTCGCCGTCGACTGCGCCCGGGACAACTACCGGCGCCACGGGCTCGATCCCGGCGACGTCCACCGGGGTGACCTCTACACCGCCCTGCCCGGCGCGCTCCGGGGCACCGTGGACGTTCTGATCGCCAACGTGCCGTACGTCGCGACCCGGCACATCCCCTTTCTGCCCGCCGAGGCCCGCGACCACGAACCCCGCGAGGCCCTGGACGGCGGCGCCGACGGGCTCGACCTCTTCCGCCGGGTGGCCGCCGGAGCACCGGACTGGCTCGCCCCCGGTGGCCTGCTGCTATCCGAGATCACCGAGGCCCAGGAGGAGACCGCGGTCCGGATCGTCACCGGGAACGGATTGACGGCCACGGTGCTCCAGGACGATGATCTCGACGCCCGCGCGATCGTCACGCGGCGCACCCACCCTTGACCCCGAGGACGAAGTGGGCCTGATGCGACGACGGATCGCCCGCGCCCGGCTGGCCGCCCAGGTCATCCGGCGACTACGCCGTGCCGGGGTGCCGGACGCCCGCTACCACGCGCGTACCTTCGAGATCCACTTCACGGTCCCGGGCGACGACGAGCCGACGATCCTGCAACTGGCGCCCCTGCTGGCCGAGCGGGGCCGGCGGGGACGGTCCCGGCGTCGGATCCTCGACGAGTTCGTTGCGGGGCTCCTGCACTCGCCGGAACTGCCCGCCGACTGGGCGGACGCGGCACCGCTGCTGCGGCCGGTGCTGCGCGGCGCCGCGCCGGGGGAGCCGCTGCACCGGCCGGTGCTGCCGTTCCTGTCCGAGTTCGTCGTCGCCGACAGCCCGGAGACGATCACCTACGTGACCCGGGCCCAGCTGGAGACCTGGTCGGTGTCGTCCGCGACGGTCTTCGAAACGGCACGGTCGCAACTGACCGGCGCGGTCCTGCACGGCACGGCGACCGGGCCGGTGGTGGTGCGGTTCGTCGACGACGGGAACGCGTACTGGACCTCTCACCTGTTGCTGCAGGGCTGGCTGGCGCGGCTGTCCGGGCAGGTCGGCGGTGTGCCGGTGGCGTTCGTGCCGGAGCGGGGCACGCTGCTGGTGGCCGCGGACGGCAGCGATCATCTGCCCGGACTGTTCGCCCAGTCCGAGGCGGTCTTCCTGACCTCACCGGCGGCGCTCTCCCCGATGGCCTACGTCAGCGACGAGAACGGTTGCACGATCCCGTACCCCGCGCCGCCCGGCCATCCGCTGCACCAGACGGTGCGGCGGGCCGAGCGGGTGCTCGCGGTCCAGGAATACGCCCGCCAGGCCGCCGCGTCCCCGGAACCCCTGCCGCCGCTGTTGCTGCGGGACGCGGATCCGGCGGGCTGGACCACCCGGGCGATCTGGGAGCACGACGGTCCCGCGTTGCTGCCGGAAGCGGACGAGGTCCAGCTGGGGGACCGGGTGGTGCCCTGGGCGAGTCTCGCCCCTCATCTGACGCGCGCGGAAGACTCTGGTCCGCCGCGCTGGGTGGGCCGGTCCTGGTCGCTGTGAAGATCTTTGCGGGGGTACGCCGTAAGCGGTGGTCCCGGTGATCTCCCTCTCCTCCGCGCGCTCCCGTCACTCCGGGGAGCACTGTCTTGTCGGGAGGGGACACGCCCGGGTGGGGGATGCGTTTTGCGCGGACAAGCGGTCCGATTGTGGTCGATAAGGGACGAAAAGGCATCCATGCATTTGACCTGAGCAACCGACTGTACGACCGCCGAGGCATCTTCGTCCGCCGATATGTCTGGTTTCGCATTCGGTGATCGGTGCCCTGCGCGCAGGAGTGAGCCGTGCGGTCCTGTCGGTGCACCGTGCGACGATGTTGCACGTGAATGCCGCGCCGCCCCCCTCGCTGCTGCTCGTCCAAGGCGATGAGGAGCTGCTCGCCGCCCGCGCCGTCACCACGGCCGTCGAGCAGGCGCGCGCCGCCGACCCCGGCGCCGACGTCCGGGAATACGAGGCCGGCTCGCTCGCCGCCGGTGAAGTGGCCGAGATGCTGAGCCCGTCCCTGTTCGGCGGGCGGCGGGTGCTGGTCGTGCGCAGCGGGCAGGACGCCCGCAAGGACCTCACCGCAGCCCTCCTCGCCTATGCGAAGAACCCCGACCCTGACGTCACCCTGATCGTCACCCACCTCGGCGGCGCCAAGGGCAAGGCGTTCGCCGACGGCCTGCGCTCCGCCGGCGCCACCGTCGTCACCGCCGCCAAGATGAAAGGCGACCGGGAACGCATCGGGTTCGTCCGCGACGAATTCCGCCGCAACGGGGCCCGCTGCGACGAGGCCGCCGCGTCCGCCCTGCTCGCCTCGGTCGGCAACGACCTGCGGGAGATCGCCGCCGCCTGCTCACAGCTGCTCGCCGACACCGACGGCACCATCACCGAGGCGGTCGTCGCCCGCTACTACAAGGGCCGGGCCGAGGTCAGCGGCTTCACCGTTGCCGACGCCGCAGTGGTCGGCGACCTGCCCGGAGCACTCGAGGCGCTGCGCTGGGCCCTGCACATCGGCGTCGACCCGGTGCCGATCGCGGACGCGCTCGCCGACGGTGTCCGGACCGTGGCCCGGGTGGCGTCCGCGGGCCGCGGCAACCCGTACCAACTGGCCGGCACCCTCGGCATGCCGGCGTGGAAGATCCAGCGCGCCCAGGAACGCAGCCGCGGCTGGACCCCCGACGGCCTGATCACCGCGATGCGAGCCGCCGCCGACTGCAACGCCGCGGTCAAGGGCGGCGCCGAGGACCGCGGCTTCGCCCTCGAACAGGCGGTCTTCGCGGTTGCCGCGGCCC
Organism: Actinoplanes rectilineatus; assembly: GCF_000962825.1. Classification (GTDB taxonomy): domain Bacteria; phylum Actinomycetota; class Actinomycetes; order Mycobacteriales; family Micromonosporaceae; genus Actinoplanes; species Actinoplanes rectilineatus. The sequence goes on along the minus strand of NZ_JZKF01000024.1, from coordinate 82,333 downwards.
GCCGGGACGGCGGCTCCCGATGACCCGGACGGTCCGATCGAGTCGCGCCGAGTCGGCCTACCAGCCGCTCTACGCCCGCACGCTGCGACTGCGCCACCTGGCCCCGAGCGGCCTGCTCTGCTTCGTCTTCCTCGAGGGCACGATCGTCCTCGGCATCCTCCTGGCCCTCGCCGAGCTGGTCAGCTGGTGGGGCGTCCTGGTTCTGCCGATCACGGTGGCCCTGATGGTCAAGTTCAACGACATGGTCGCCGGTTCGCTGACCCGCCGCTACGCGCAGACGGCGTCGGCCCGTGCCAGTGTCCGGGGCGGCGGCTTCCCCGGTTTCCCGGAACAGGCGACGGTCGAGGCGCCCGCGGTGGGCGGCCCCCGCGTCACCTTCGAAGGCATGACCGGCCCGGTCGGCCCGATGCAGCAGCCCGCGGCGTGGGTGCCCGAGGCTTCCCGCTCCACCACGAGGGCGACCGCGGCTGCCCCCGGTGCCGTCGCCTACGGGAGCCCGGCCGGAGACCCCGGCAGCGCGGCTGCCGGGGTCGGCACCGCGGGTGCCGGATCCGGTCATGGCGCGGGTCATGCGGGTGCCGGATCCGGTCATGGCGTGGGTCACGCCGGTGCCGGTGTCGAGGGCGGGGCGCCGCGGCGGGGGTGGGCGGACGAGGTCGACGTGCGACGTCAGATGGCCCGCCAGGCTGCCGTCCGCCGTTACGAGTGAACGTCCCGATCGGGCACGTGACCAGGTAACGAGCGTTCCCGGCCGTCAGCGGCCGCAACCGATCGGTCAGGCCGTCATCCGATCGCGTCGTCGGATTCCGGGTTCTGCGTGGCTATCGCTGTGTTCGACCGCGGAGTCCGTCGGTCAGGGCGTGACCGGTCGCGCCCATCGATGTCGGCGAAGACCGCCGGGATTCGATCCACGACCATCCCCGAGAGCGGCTCCCGGGCCGGCGGCGGTGGTGAAGGCCACGTCCCGTCCGGTGCGGCGTCCGCCTGATCCGGCGCTGCCGGGCGCGGACCACCTCATGCGGGCAAAGAAAACCGGGCACCGCCGTGGACCTGGGAAGGTCCGGCGATGCCCGGGTCGTCCAAGCGTGCTCGCCTGACGTGGCAAGCGTTGTCCCGGGTCGCGTCCGTGCGACCGAGACCTGATCCCGAACGAGTGGGTCAGGCGGACAGCGAGGCGATCTTCTTAGCGATGGCCGACTTGCGGTTGGCCGCCTGGTTCCTGTGGATGACGCCCTTGCTGACAGCCTTGTCCAGCTTGCGGGAAGCGTCACGCAGGAGCGCGGTGGCCGTCTCGGCGTTGCCGGCGTCGCTTGCCTCGTGAAGCTTGCGGATCACGGTCTTCAGCGACGACTTGACGGACTTGTTGCGCAGACGGGCCTTCTCGTTCTGCCGGTTGCGCTTGATCTGGGACTTGATGTTCGCCACGCGACAGCCTTGTCCTGACTAGGTTCGGAAACGGTCTCAAGCGGTGACACTGTCAACCCCAGGCCCGGCGGTGAAGCCAGGCAAGCGGCGAACAGCGTGTTGCCACACGCGATGTATCAGGTTACCAGCACCCCTCCGAGCCGCCAAAACGGCTGTCGAGAGCGCGGATGAAACCGCTGCTGGAGGGGCTGCCGGACGTTGCGAAAGAGCCTACTGCCACCGCGGGAGCCGGGCCCGGCGGGGCGGGTCAGTGAAGAGGGGGCCAGCCTCGGCGCTCGGCCAGCCAAGCCAGGGCCTGGCCGCCGCTGAAGCGCTGATGCTGCCGACTGTGCGGGGAGGCGCTGGTGGGACCACCGTCGGCACGGACCAGCCAATATCCGGACAGGGCCGCCAGCGCGCCGTCCACCCCGGCGTCAGGGGCACCGAAGTCGCGCAGCCGGGCGTCGGTGTCGTGGCCGCCGGCGTACGCGCTGACGAGCACGGTGACCGTGTCGAACCAGGGCGCCCCGAGACACGGCCACGTCCAGTCGCACAGCCACGCCGCCCCGGCCCGGTCGATGAGCACGTTGTCGACGCGCAGGTCGCCGTGTGACATCCCGGTGCCGGCCGCCAGGGCGGGCAGGGACCGTTCCAGCGCGGCCAACTCGGCGAGGTGCGCTTCGGCGAGGGTGCCGCGAGCCGTTGCGGGCATCGGTTCATGGCCGGACTCGATCAACGACCACCAGGACATCTCCGCGCGCAGGATCTCCGGCAGGGGTGGGAGGCCGACCGCGAGCAGCTCCGGGCCCGGCTCGGCGAGCGCCGCGGAGGCCGCCGACCACGTGGACATGGTGGCGTCCAGGTCGGCGGGGGACCACGGCAGTGCCGGGATCCGGCCGTCGACCGCCTCCAGACAGAGGACGAACCAGCCGGCCGCGGTCATCGTCCAGCGCGGCCGGGCAGCGCGTACCCCCTGAGGTAAGGCGCTGGTCAGCGCTGCTTCCCGTGCGTACCACCGCGAGACCGGATCCTGCAGGGGCGCGGCCTTCACGAAGACCTCGGCCCCCGACCGGCCGGTGAGAACCGCGGCGAAGGCGCGGGTGAAGCCGCCGCCCGCGGTCCGCGCGGTGGCGACCGGCTCACCGAGGCGTTCGCTGATCGCCGCGCGCACGCGCCGGGGGAGGTCGGGCCATCCTGGGCGTACGGACGTCGCGTCGTACGGAACCTCGGGCAGCGTGATCGGCCGCATGTCGCTCCTGTCGCCTGCGGAGTTGTCGTACCTCACTGCGAGGATGGCAGGCATGAGAACCGACGACTTCTGGGCGGTCATCGACCGCGCGACCGAGCAGCGACCCGCCTCGCCCGCCGAGGTGGCCGAGCGTGCCGTCGCCGACCTGGCCGCCCGTGCCCCGGAGGAGATCGTCGCCTGGGGCCGTCACCTCGACAAGGTGCTCGTCGCGTCCGGCACCGAGGATCTGTGGGCGGCCGCCTACCTGATCAACGGCGGGTGCACCGAGGAGGGCTTCGACAACTTCCGTGGCTGGCTGGTGGCGCACGGGCGCAAGGCGGTGGCGGCCTCGGTGAAATCGCCCGACGTGCTGGCCGGGATGCCCGCGGTGCGCGCGGCGGCGGACACCGGCGCGGTCTTCGAGGCGGAGGAGGTGCTGTCGATCGCGGCACGGGCCCATCAGGAGGCGACCGGTGAGCCGCTGCCCGCGGAGGAGCGGGCGAAGACCCGGCCGGACGTCGCCGACCTGTGGGACTTCGACAACGAGGACGAGATGCGCCGGCGTCTGCCCCGGCTGTCCGAGCTGTTCCTGGAGCCGCCGGACTGAGACGCCGGACCTTCGAGGGGGCGGTGCCGGCCGGCAGGGCGCATTGAGCGCTGTGGGCCGTTCTGCTGCGTCGTCGGGCGAGACCGGCTGGTCGAACCGGATCCGACCGAACCGGATCCGACCGAACCGGATCCGACCGAACCGGTTTGACGCGGCTGGGCGTTCGACCGCGGGTGGGGCGCCGAGGTGCGGGGGACAGGTCGGCCCGCGAGGTGGGAAGAGGGTCGAACGGGATGGCTCCGAGCGGTGAGACTCGGTGGCATGAGCGCTGAGACCGGAACAGTCGTCGCAGTCAGCGGTAACGACGTCTACTCCTTCACCAAGCCGACCCGTGACGAGATCGTCCTGCTGGCGGGCCTCGGCGTCGAGGGTGACGTGCATGCCGGGGTGAACGTGCGGCACCGCCACCGGGTCCGGATGGATCCCACCCAGCCGAACCTGCGGCAGGTGCACCTGATCCACGCGGAGTTGTTCGACGAGGTGGGGGAGAAGGGCTACGACGTTCCGGCGGGCGGTCTCGGTGAGAACGTCACCACCAGCGGGATCGATCTGCTCGGGTTGCCGCGGGGCACGATCCTGCGGTTCGGCGTCGCCGAGGGGCCGGGTGCCGCCGACGGGACCGGTCCGGTGGGTGCCGTTCTGGCTGCTGCCGCGGCCGCGACCCTCGACGCGGAGAACGAGCGGGCCGCCGCCGCGGTGAGTGCCGCGCTCGAGCGGGATGCCCGGGACGGTGACGGGCGGCCCACCCTCGTGCTGGCCGGTCTGCGCAACCCCTGCCAGCAGATCAACGGATTCCGGTCCGGGCTGTTGAAGGAGGTCATCGGCCGGGACGGGGACGGCAACCCGGTCCGCAAGGCCGGTGTGATGGCCGTGGTGTTGCGGGGCGGCACGATCCGCCCCGGCGATCCGGTCACCGTCGAACGGCCGCCGGGCGTCCCCGAGCCGCTCGAGAGGATCTGACCGAGTGGAAAGTGCGGGCCGGGAGGTGTGATCCGAGTGCACCGCGCGGACGTGGGACGATAGGGAGTGCCGGTCCCGACGGACCGGCGCTCTCCGGGGCAGGCGCGGGACGACCGCCAGAGGCCAGCCCGAGACGAACGACTGCCGGCCATCGCGTGGGCCGGCCCGACAAGAACGGAAGACCGTGCCTGGACCGCTCGACCCCGGCGTGAACGTGATCGGATCGACCGATCCCAGCCGCATCCGCAACTTCTGCATCATCGCTCACATCGACCACGGCAAGTCGACGCTGGCCGACCGGATGTTGCAGATCACCGGGGTTGTCGACCCGCGTCAGATGCGTGCGCAGTACCTCGACCGGATGGACATCGAACGCGAGCGCGGCATCACCATCAAGTCGCAGGCCGTGCGGATGCCGTGGACGGTCCGTGCCGGCGACAAGACGGGCGAGACCGCCGTCCTCAACATGATCGACACCCCGGGGCACGTCGACTTCACCTACGAGGTGTCCCGCAGTCTCGCCGCCTGTGAGGGCGCGGTTCTGCTGGTCGACGCGGCGCAGGGCATCGAGGCGCAGACCCTCGCCAACCTGTACCTGGCGATGGAGAACGACCTTCACATCATCCCGGTGCTCAACAAGATCGACCTGCCGGCCGCGCAGCCGGAGAAGTATGCCGAGGAGCTCGCCAAGCTGATCGGCTGCGAGCCGTCCGACGTGCTGAAGGTGTCCGGCAAGACCGGTGTCGGCGTCGACCACCTGCTGGACGAGATCGTCCGGCAGTTCGTGGCGCCGGTGGGCAAGGCCGACGCCCCGGCCCGCGCGATGATCTTCGACTCGGTGTACGACGTGTACCGCGGCGTCGTCACCTATGTCCGTGTCATCGACGGCCGGATCGAGGCCCGTGACCGGATCAAGATGATGTCGACCGGGGCCGTACACGAGCTGCTGGAGATCGGTGTCGTCTCGCCGGAGATGGAGAAGGCCGGCGCGCTCGGTGTCGGCGAGGTGGGCTATCTGATCACCGGTGTGAAGGACGTCCGCCAGTCCCGGGTCGGTGACACGGTCACCGGCAACAACCGGCCGGCCCAGGAGGCGCTCGGCGGTTACAAGGACCCGAAGCCGATGGTCTACTCGGGTCTCTACCCGATCGACGGCTCGGACTACCCGGCGCTGCGGGACGCGCTCGACAAGCTGAAGCTGAACGACGCCGCGCTCACCTACGAGCCGGAGACGTCGGCTGCGCTGGGCTTCGGGTTCCGGGTCGGTTACCTCGGCCTGTTGCACCTGGAGATCATCGGGGAGCGGTTGGAGCGCGAGTTCAACCTGGACCTGATCTCGACCGCGCCGAACGTGGTCTACCGGGTGCTCACCGAGGACGCCAGCGAGACCGTGGTGACCAACCCGAGCGAGTTCCCGGCCGGCAAGATCGCCGAGATCCACGAGCCGGTCGTGCGGGCCACCGTCCTGGTGCCGAACGAGTACGTCGGTGCCGTCATGGAGCTGTGCCAGAGTCGTCGCGGCAACCTGCTCGGCATGGAGTACCTGTCCGCCGAACGGGTGGAACTGCGGTACACCCTTCCGCTCGCCGAAATCATCTTCGACTTCTTCGACCAGCTGAAGAGCAAGACCAAGGGGTACGCCTCGCTGGACTACGAGCCCTCCGGCGAGCAGGCGGCCGAACTGGTCAAGGTGGACATCCTGCTGCACGGTGAGCCGGTCGACGCGTTCAGTGCCATCGTGCACAAGGACAAGGCCTACTCGTACGGCACGACGATCGCCGCCAAGCTGCAGAAACTCATCCCGCGGCAGCAGTTCGAGGTGCCCATCCAGGCGGCCATCGGCAGCCGGGTCATCGCTCGCGAGACGATCCGTGCGATCCGTAAGGACGTGCTCGCCAAGTGCTACGGCGGTGACATCAGCCGTAAGCGCAAGCTGCTCGAGAAGCAGAAGGAAGGCAAGAAGCGGATGAAGATGGTGGGCCGTGTGGAGGTGCCTCAGGAGGCCTTCATCGCCGCACTTTCCACCTCGGACACCGCCGACAAGGGGCCTGCCAAAAAATGAGCAAGAAATAGGGCGGTTTGAGTTCTGGGAGGGTCGGGAACTCAGGGGGCCGACGGACGCAACAACATGCTCCACCCCCCGAGGAGGAACCTCATGGAATTCACTCTCACCGGCATCATCGTGGCCCTCATCGTCGGCCTGATCATCGGTGCGCTCGGCCGGCTCGTGGTGCCCGGCCGACAGAACATCCCGATCTGGCTGACCATGGTGGTCGGTGTGGTTGCCGCGCTGCTGGGCACCGTGCTCGCCCGGGCCTTCGGTGTCGCTGACACCGCCGGCTTCGACTGGATCGAGTTCTTCTTCCAGGTCGTGTTCGCCGCGATCGGTGTCGCTCTGGTCGCCGGTGTCGGCAGCCGTCGGCACCTGACCCGCTGAGGCGGGGTGCCGCAGTAACAACTGAAACCTGAGAAACGCCGGTCCTTCGGGGCCGGCGTTTTTCAGTGTTCCGGTCGATAAGAGATCGTTTATAGAAGATCAGATCAATAGCGGAACTTGTGCTGGGCACTCCGCCTGTTCACCCGTCCGGGCATGTCGTCGTGCTGTTCCGGATGAGGGAGGCGTTCCACCGGATCGTGGCGGTCGGTGATGTCCTTCAAAGTGACCACCAGTCCCTGGACGAGGCGGTCCTCCCGCAGATCCCGATAGGTGATCTCGATCAGTGCCTGGGTCTCGTCCACCCGTTGCAGCGCACAGTGGATGGTGCCGTCGCCGGTGGCGCGCATCTCCCGCTGGACCCGCCGGCGGTCGTCCGGGTGGATCAGGTCGTCCAGCGCGGTCAGCGGCGGCAGTTCGTCGAGGCCGATCAGCTGTCGCAGGGCCGGGCTGGCGTACCGGATGCGGCGGTCCGAGTCGACGACCGCCATGATCTCGGCGGTGTTGCGGATCACGGCGCGCAGGTAGAGGTCGCTGTCGCGGCGGCCGACCGCCTCGACCAGGGTGATCCGGTCCAGGGCGAGGGCGGCCTGACCGGCCAGCACCTCCAGCGCGTCGCGTCCGGCGGTCAGGGCGTCCCGGCTGCCGGTGATCACCAGGGCGCCGCCGCTGGGCCGGGCCACGGCGAGGGGCTCGAGGCGCAGCGGACAGATCAGGGTCCGCTCGTCCGGGTCGGCGGTGGTGGCCAGCCAGCTGCGGGAGTCGGCTCCCGCCGGGGCGGGCGGCAGGTTCTCCCCGGCCAGCCGGCCGTCGTCGGTGGCGAGCACCACACGGCGTACCGCGTGCGGCGGCAGCAGGCGGGTCACGGCCGCGCGGACCGCGGCGTCCACGGCGGGCAGGTCGGCCGCGGCGACCAGGTCGGTGGTGGCCGTCCGCAGACCGCGTTCGCGGCTGAGCGCCTGGCTGTGCTGGTGCACCGCGTCGGCCAGCCGGGTGACGGTGAGCAGCAGGGTGATCGCTCCGGAGACGGCGAGGACCAGCCCGTTCTCCACCGAGACCGTGCCGGTGAGCGCCTCGGCGAGCAGCACCGCCGGCGGCGTCGCGACCGACAGCGCGAGCAGGGCGATGTGACGCAGACGCCACGGGCCGGGTTCGGGCGATCGGGGCTCGGTGAGCCGGGTCATCGACGGGTGCAGGCCGGCCGCTCCCCACGCGAGGTAGAACAGGACGTATCCGGCCTCGGCGGGGCGGTCCGGCCACAGCGGATAGGTGATGTCCGCGGCGAGCAGGCCGAAACCGCCGGTGAGCAGCAGGTAGGCCGCGGCGTTGCGCCGGTCCTCGGCGACGAGACGGCCGATGACGCCGATGAGCAGCAGGTCACCGATCACGTCGTAGGAGGACACCGCGCCGAACTCGTCGGCCGCACTGATCCCGTAGACCCAGACGACCAGCAGGGTCGCGCAGGAGAAGGCGAGCAGGTCGATCAGCCGGGACCGGTCGGCGAGCATCGTGCCGACCCGGGTGAACTGCAGCAGACTGATCGTGATCAGGGCGTAGTTCAGCAGGTATCCGACGTCGGCGAGCCCGGTCAGATGCAGGTCGTAGGCCACGTCGCCGACGGCGAGCGCGACCAGCGACGCGGCCACCAGCAGCCAGGGTGTGGGCCGGACCGGCCGGTGCCACCGGATGCCCGCCAGGACGGCGATCGCGCTGCCCACACCCAGCAGGATCCACTCGACGGCCCTCAACACGTCCTACTTAGTACCAGGATGGTTGCGCACTGTCCATGTGGATGTATACGCAGCGCAATCACCATCCTCGGGTCAGTTGTAGACCTCGGCCACCACCTGTGCGGCGTCGGCACTGCTGCCGTCGGTCAGCGGCTGCCACTTGCCCTCCGGGGCGTGCCACTGCAAGTTGCCGAAACGTACCCGTTCGAGTCCGGTCGCCGAGGCGTGCGAGACCAGCCAGTGCGCGTACCGCCAGCCGATGCTCTCGTCGGCGACGGCCACGGTCAACCCCGCGGAGCCGGTCGCTTCTTCAGCTTTGCCGGCCAGCTTCTTGCCCCAGTCCAGTTTGAGGGTCTCCAGCAGGTTGGTGGCCGCCGCGGCGCCGCGCAGCACGGGCGTCCCGGTGAAACGGCACTCCACCGCCTGGGTGGCCCGGCCGGTCAGCGCGGCGGCGAGCACCCGGGACTTGTCGGCCCACTTCTCGTAGGCCTCCGGGTAGGCGGACCGCTGCACCGTCTGCGCGGCGTCGGTGATCCGCATCTCCTCCCAGCCCTCGACCTTCTTGAGCGCCGTGTAGAACCTGCCCGCCGAGTACCGCGGGTCGGAGATCTCCTCCACGGTGCCCCAGCCCTGGCTGGGACGCTGCTGGAACAGGCCGACCGAGTCCCGGTCGCCGTCCTCCAGGTTCTCCAGCTTGGATTCCTGGAACGCGGTGGCCAGGGCGATCACGATGGCCTGCTCGGGCATGTTGCGGCGCACCCCGACCGCGGCGATCGTCGCGGCGTTGGCCATCTGCACCGCGTCGAGGGCCACCTCGCCGTCGGCGCGGACCGTGCACGCGGGGCCTATCTGCGGCAGTTTGAGGTTGCTCGCCATGGTGTTCACCAGCACGACGACACCGAGGACACCGGCGAGGGCGACCACGGCGAGGACGCCCACCAACGGTTTCGTGCGCACCCTCACCTCCTGAGTTCCTGAACTTTCGGACCGCCAAGCCTAGACAACGAGCGCTCGGCGCCCGGCGTGACTGGAGCGGCAGCACCCGCTCCAGTGATCACGGTATCCAGTCCGGATCGCGTTTCTGGCGGGCGGCGGCGACGCCCTCCCGGCCCTCGGCGGACTGGAAGTATCCGGCCGAGCGGTGCGCGAGATCGGCCAGTTCGGCGCGGATGCCGTCGTTACGCGTACGCCGCAGCAGTTGTTTGGTGCCGGCGAGCGCGAGCGGACCGCCCCGGATGAGCGACGCGCAGAAGCCCGCCACGGTCGTGTCCAGTTCCTGCGCCTCGACGGCGGTGGTGACCAGCCCGATCTCGGCGGCCCGTGTCCCGTCGAAGACGTCGCCGGTCAGGTAGAGCTCGGCGGCGGCCCGGGGCGCGAGCCGCGGCAGGACCGTCGCGCTGATCACCGCGGGGATCACCCCGAGTCGCACCTCGGTGAAGGCGAAGGTGGCGGCCCGGTCGCAGACCGCGATGTCGGCCGCCCCGATCAGCCCGAGCGCGCCGGCACGGGCCGGGCCGGCGATCCGGGCGACGACCGGTTTGGGGTACTCCCAGAGCACGGCCAGGACGTCGGCGAGTATCTCGGCGGGGAGCCGGTCGCCGGGTCGCGCCGCGGCGGTCTCCTTGAGGTCGACGCCGGAGCTGAACACCGGGCCGGTGTGCGAGAGGACGACGACCCGGGCGGACTGGTCGCCGACCGTCCGGCCCAGGGTGTCGAGGAGTTGCTTGAGCAGGGTGGTGGACAGGGCGTTGCGGTTGGCCGGGCTGTCCAGGGTCAGAGTGGTCACTCCGGCGGCGGTGGCGGTACGGACCAGATCCATGCCGGGAACCTTAACTACGCTTGACCGATGGCCGGCGCACTCCCTGACGGCGAACCCGTCCCCACTGACGGTTCGCTCCCCGACGAAGCAACCCAGCACGTGGGCAAGAACGGCTTCGCCGTGTATGTCCATGTCCCGTTCTGCGCCAGCCGGTGCGGTTACTGCGACTTCAACACCTACACGGCGAGTGAGCTGGGCGGAGGGGCGAGTCGCGACGAGTACGCGGACACCGTCCTCCGCGAGTTGTCCCTGGCGTCCCGGGTGATCGCACCCGGCCGGGTGGACACGGTCTTCGTCGGTGGCGGCACCCCGACGCTGCTCAGCGCGAGTGATCTCGGCCGGATCCTGGAGGGCATCGACCGGACGTGGGGCCTGGCGCCGGACGCCGAGGTGACCACCGAGGCGAATCCGGAATCCGTCGATCTGAAGTATTTGTCGGAACTTCGGAAAAGTGGCTTCACCCGGATCTCCCTCGGCATGCAGTCCTCCGCCGAGAACGTGCTCCGCCTCCTCGACCGCCGGCACACCGCCGGGCGCGCCCCGCAGGCCGCCCTGGAGGCGCGCGAGGCCGGGTTCGAGCACGTCAACCTGGATCTGATCTACGGAACCCCGGGCGAGACCGCCGCCGACTTCGACCGCTCGCTGCAGACCGTGATCGATGCCGGGGTGGACCATGTGTCCGCCTATGCCCTGATCGTCGAGGACGGCACCCGGATGGCGGCCCGGATGCGCCGCGGTGAGATGCCCTATCCCTCGGACGATGTCGCCGCCGACCGCTACCTGGCCGCTGACGAGGCACTGACCGCGGCCGGTTTCGACTGGTACGAGGTCTCCAATTGGGCGAAAAAAGACGGAAACTGTCGTCATAACGAGCTTTACTGGACGAACGCCGACTGGTGGGGGTTGGGTCCCGGCGCGCACAGCCATGTCGGCGGCGTCCGCTGGTGGAACGTCAAGCATCCGACGGCGTACGCGCAGCGCCTTCACCGGAACGAGACCCCCGCGCAGGCGCGGGAACTGCTCACCGACGATGACCGCCATATGGAGGACGTGATGCTGCGGGTCCGCCTCCGCGAGGGCATCGAGCTGAGCCGGGTGGACCGGGACGCCGCCGCGAAAGCGCTGGCCGACGGCCTTCTGGACCCCGATGCCCACGCCGCCGGGCGACTCGTCCTGACCCTCCGCGGACGGCTGCTGGCCGATGCGGTGATCCGTGACGTCCTGTGATCGGTGGAGGATCCGTACTTTCGATCATCGCGCCGACGCCCGCCGGGACGTAGACTGGCACTCTGTCCACTGGAGTGCTAGCAAGGGGAGGAGCCGGATGAGTCTGGATGACCGCAAGCTCGCCGTGCTCCGGGCGATCGTCCAGGACTACGTCGAGACCCGGGAGCCGGTCGGCAGCAAAGCCCTCGTCGAGCGCCACCAGCTGGGCGTCTCCCCGGCCACCGTGCGCAACGACATGGCCGCGCTGGAGGAGGAGGGCTATCTCCGCCAGCCGCACACCAGCGCCGGCCGGGTGCCCACCGACGCCGGTTACCGGCTCTTCGTGGACCGGTTGACCAGGATAAAGCCGCTCAGTCCGGCCGAGCGCCGGGCGATCGAGCGCTTCATGGTCGGCGTCGTGGACCTCGACGATGTGGTGCATCGCACGGTCCGGCTGCTGGCCCAGCTCACCCGCCAGGTCGCCGTCGTGCAATATCCCAGCCTCTCCCGCTCCGCCGTCCGCCACCTCGAGCTGGTGCCGATCTCCACGACCCGGCTCATGCTGGTCATGATCACCGACACCGGCCGGGTGGAGCAGCGACTGGTGGAGATGCCCGGCCCGGTTCCGGAGACCGACGTGTGGGAGCTGCGCCGCCGGGTCAACGAGAAACTCGCCGGTCAGCGGCTCGCCGACACACCACCCTTGGTGCAGACCCTGGTGGACGAGTGTGACACCGAGCGGCGTGCGACGATGGCCTGTCTGGCTTCGGTGCTGCTCGAGACGCTCGTCGAGCGCAGTGAGGAGCGCCTCGCCCTCGCGGGTACGGCAAACTTGACACGCGGGGGTGTGCTGGACTTCCAGGGCACGTTGCGCCCCGTCCTCGAGGCTCTCGAGGAGGAGGTCATCCTGCTCAAGCTGATCGGCGACCTGGAGCCCAGCACCACCCGGGTCCGGATCGGCGACGAGAACGAGATCGACAACCTGCGGTCCGCCTCGGTGGTCAGCAGCGGTTACGGACCGGGTGCGACGATCGTTGGGGGGCTCGGAGTGCTGGGCCCCACTCGCATGGACTATCCCGGGACCATCGCTACTGTTCGAGCCGTGGCACGGTACGTTGGCGACCTGTTGGCACAGAATTGACGGATTCGCGCAGACATTGAGGACTCCAAACCCCGTGGCCAAGGACTACTACGGAATTCTCGGCGTCAGCCGGGAAGCCACCGACGACGAGATCAAGCGCGCCTACCGCAAACTGGCTCGGCAGTACCACCCCGACGTCAACCCCGACCCCGAGGCTGCCGAGAAGTTCAAGGACATCAACGCCGCCTACGAGGTCCTCTCCGACGACCAGAAGCGGCAGATCGTCGACCTGGGTGGTGACCCGCTCGCGCCCGGCGGCGGCGCGCCCGGCCCCGGGGGCGCCGGACCGTTCGTCGGTTTCCAGGACATCATGGACGCGTTCTTCGGCACCGCCGCCGGTGGTGGCTCCCGGGGACCGCGCCCCCGCACCCGGCCCGGCGCCGACGCGATCCTGCGTCTCGAGCTCGACCTGGTCGAGACCGCCTTCGGCGTCGAGGCGCCGATCACCGTCGACACCGCGGTGCTCTGCACCCAGTGTTCCGGCGCCGGCACCGCCCCCGGCACGCACCTCGCCACCTGTGAGGTCTGCGCCGGCCGTGGCGAGGTCCAGTCGGTGCAGCGCACCTTCCTCGGACAGGTGGTGTCGTCGCGCCCCTGCCAGAACTGCCAGGGTCACGGCACCACGATCCCCAACCCGTGCCCGACGTGCGCCGGTGACGGCCGGATAAGGACACGCCGCTCGCTCACCGTCAAGATCCCGGCGGGTGTCGAGGACGGCATGCGGATCCGCCTGGCCCAGCAGGGTGAGGTCGGCCCCGGCGGTGGCACCGCCGGCGACCTCTACGTCGAGATCCACGAGCGCCCGCACGACGTCTACTCCCGCAAGGGCGATGATCTCCACTGCCGGGTGACGCTGCCGATGACGGCCGCCGCCCTCGGCACCCGGATGACCATCAAGACCCTCGACGGCGAGGAGAACATCGAGGTCAAACCGGGCACGCAGCCCGGCAGCACCCTGCGCATCCGCGGCAAGGGCGTCCCGCACCTGCGCGGTCAGGGCCGCGGTGAGCTCTACGTGCACCTCGACGTCAAGACGCCGACCAAGCTCACCGCCGATCAGGAACGCATGCTGCGGGACTTCGCCAAGACCCGCGGCGAGGACATCGCCGAGCTGAGCAAGCAGGGCGGATTCTTCAGCCGGATGCGCGACGCCTTCAACGGGCACTGATCAAAATCGTAAGACCGATGTCGTAGCGGGGTGGTGGGTGCCGACCGTCGCTCCCGCCGAGGGCCTCGGAGAGCTTCACTGGCCGCTGGCGCGTCCAGAGCGTGAAGCCCTCCGAGGCGACCTGCGTGAGTGGTTGCGCCCCTCTGGTACGCCTGAACTCCCCGCGGCCGCCGCCGATGTGGGAGTTCAGGCGTTCTGTGGCCGGTATGACAGCCTCGGGTGGGTCAGATCTGGCTGGCGCCGCCGTCGACGTACAACTCGGCGCCGGTCATGAAGCTGCTCCGGTCGGAGGCGAGGAAGACCACCGCGTCGGCGATCTCCTCCGGGCGGCCGAGGCGGTTCATCGGGACACCGGCGGCCAACTGCTTGAGCAGCTGCTCGGCGGCGGCCGGGTCGGGGGCCAGGCCGCTGAGCCCGGGCGTCTCGATCGGGCCGGGGGCGATGCTGTTGACGCGTACCCGGCGGCCGGCCAGTTCGGCGGCCCAGCTGCGGGTGAAGGAGCGCAGAGCCGCCTTGCTCGCGGCGTAGACGCTGAACGCCGCAGCACCCTTCACGTCGATGTTGGAGCTGGTGACGATCACCGAGGCGCCCGGGTTGAGCAGGGGAAGCGCCTTCTGAACGGTGAAGAGCGTCCCGCCCACGTTCGTGTGGAACGTGTCGGCGAAGTGCTCCCAGGTGATGTCCTCGAGGGCGGCGAACCCGCCCCCGCCGGCGTTGGCGAACACGATGTCGAGTCCGGTCCCGCGGTCGCGGACGGCGTCCATCACCCGGTCGAGATCGCCGTGGTCGGCGACGTCCGCCCGGATGCCGGTGACGTGTCCTCCGGCGGCGACGGCGGTCGAGGCCCGCCCGGCCGGGGCGAGTGCCGGATCCCGAGCGACCAGGGCTGCCGTCTCCTGCTCGATCGCGGCGACCGCGGCATCGAGCGCGTCCTGACGCCGGCCGGTGACGAATACGTGGGCACCCTCCGCGGCGAGTGCCCGGGCCGCGGCGAGTCCGATGCCCGAGGTGCCGCCGGTGACGAGCGCGGTCCGGTTGTCGAGTTGTCCCATGATGTCTCTCCTTGATGAACAGGTCGGGCGAAGTGGCGAACAGGTCAGGCGAAGTGGCGGTTGAGGAAGGCCAGCTCGCGCCAGGCGGCGAGGGGCAGGCCCGGAGTGGCCGGATCGGTGAGGACGTGCACGGCCACGTGGTCGGCGCCCGCGTCCCGGTGTTCCTGGACGCGCCGGGTCAGGTCCTCGGCGGTGCCGTGGGCGACCAGCGCGTCGATCAGGCGGTCGCTGCCGCCGGGGACGAGGTCGTCGTCGCCGAATCCGAGGCGCCGCAGGTTGGCGCGGTAGGTCGGGAATCCGAGGAACATCCCGATGCCGGCGCGGGCCGTCGCGCGCGCCCGCCGCGGGTCGGTGTCCAGCACCACGGCCTGGTGCGGGGCGAGGAAGGGCGCGCTGCCGACCCGGTCCCGTGCGGCGGCGATGTAGTCCGGCGTGACCAGGAACGGGTGCCATCCCGCGGTCCGCGCCACCGCCAGGTCGACCATCTTCGGCCCCAGCGCGCCGAGGAGCCGCCGGCTCTCCGGGATTGCCAGGTCGTCGAGGTAGTGCCGCATCGACGTGACCGGGTCGCCGTACGGCCGGCCGTGCGCGGCGGCGCCGGCCGGGCTGCCGATGCCGAGGCCGGTGACGGTCCGCGGCCCGTGTTCGGCGTCCAGGGCGGTGACGCGCCGGGCGAGGTCGGTGGGGGACTGCCCCCAGATGTTCAGGACGCCGGTCACCACCCGGCTGTGCGGGGCGGCGCCGAGTAGCCGGTCGACGTCGTCGAGCACCCCGGATCCGTCCAGTCCGGGGAGCCAGATCGTGTGCCAGCCGAGGTCGTCCAGTTCGGCGGCGGCGTCGCGTACCCCGGGCTGTCCGGCGTTGCGCAGTTCCATGCTCCAGACGCCGACCCGGCCGAGGTTCTCCAGTCCCATGACGATCACTCCCAAATTATTTACCGCTCGGTATGCAATTCGGAACGCTAGCACGCTCGGTCCTATTTCTGTACCGGCCGGTTAGAATGAGGTGCGTCACGAGAGAGAGGCGGAACCGATGGCAGAGTCGACGCGCAAGCGCGGCCGTCCCCGTGCCTTCGACACCGACGTCGCCCTGGACCGGGCGGTCGAGGTGTTCTGGCGGCGGGGATACGAGGGCGCCTCGCTGAGCGAGCTCACCGCCGCGATGGGCATCGAGCGCCCGAGCATGTACGCGGCCTTCGGCAACAAGGAGGACCTGTTCCGTCTCGCCGTCGCCCGCTACGCCGAGGTCGACATGGCGTACGTCCGGGTGGCGCTGGCGCAGCCGACGGCGTACCAGGTGATCGAGACCTTCCTGCGCACCAACGCCGACGCCCTCACCCGCAGCGACCGCCCCGCCGGATGTCTCTCGATCCAGGGCGGGCTGGCCTGCGGCACGGACGACGGGCGGGTGGCGACGTTCCTGGCGGAGAGCCGGCTCACCGGCGAGCGGGCGCTCGCCGAGCGGCTGTCCCGGGCCGTCGCCGAGGGGGATCTGCCGGAGGGCACCGATCCGGACCGGCTGGCCCGGTACGTGATGGTGGTCAGCGAGGGCAACGCCGTGCACGCGGCGGCCGGTGTCGGCAGGGAGAGCCTGTACGCCACGATCGACCTGGCTCTGCGGGCCGTCCCGCGGTGATTCGGTAGCGTGCGGGGGTGTCTGCGCCGCTGTTCCTCGTCGAGAGTCTGCCCGGTGGTTCGTCGTTCACGCTCGACGGCCCGGAGGGGCATCACGCCGCCACCGTCCAGCGTCTGCGCGTGGGTGAGGCGCTGATCCTCGCCGACGGCCGGGGCGGAACCGCGTCCGCCGAGGTCACCGCGGTCGGCAAGGGCAGCGTCGACGTGGTCGTCGGCGAGCGCTGTCACGAGCCGGCGGCCGACCCGCGCCTGGTGGTGGTGCAGGGCATCGCCAAGGGCGACCGGGGTGAGCTGGCCGTGCAGGCGATGACCGAGACCGGCGTGGACGAGATCGTCCCGTGGGCGGCGTCGCGGTCGGTGGCCCAGTGGCGTGGTGACCGGGGCGTCAAGGCCCGCGACAAGTGGTCGTCCACCGCCCGGGAGGCGGCCAAGCAGGCCCGTCGTTCCTGGCTGCCGGTGGTGACCGGCGATCCGGACTGTTCGACGAAGCAGGTGGCGGCCCGTCTCGCCGGGGCGGCCGCCGCGTTCGTGCTGCACGAGGAGGCGGACGACCCGCTGACCGGCGTGGCCCTCCCGCCGGCCGGGGAGATCGTGCTGGTCATCGGCCCGGAGGGTGGCATCAGCGACCCGGAGGTCGCCACGTTCCGGGAGGCCGGCGCGACCGCGGTGCGCCTGGGTTCGTCGGTTCTGCGGACCTCGACCGCCGGGGTGGCCGCCCTGTCAGTGCTCTCCGCGCGTCTCGGCCGCTGGTGAGGTGAGCGCGCCCGAGGCGAGCCTGCCCTGGGCGGGCCCGTCTGAAGTGTGCCCGTCTGAAGTGTGCTCGTCTGAGGTGAGCTCGTCGGAGGCGAGCTCGTCGATGGCCCGGGTCAGCCAGGCGACCTCGGCCTGACGGGTGGCCCGGGCGACCTCGAACATCCCGCTGCGGAACGGGTCGTCCATGTCCTTCTGGCGGAGTTGCCTGCCGTCCCGGGAGAAGAACGTCACCGGGCCCTCCAGGAAGGCGAGCCGCCGCCGCAGCACGTCGATCTGCTTCTCCCGATCCGGCAGATGGCGCAGAAACGCCAGGACCGTCCAGTACCGGTTCCGGTCGGTGATCTCGGTCGGTACCGGGTTGCCGAGGCGTTCCAGCAGGCGGGTGCGGCCGGCGTCGGTGAGGAAGAGCATCTGCCGGGGCGCCGCCGAAGTGCCCGGTTCGATGCGGCGTTCCAGCAGGCCGGCCGCCTGCAACCGGTTGATCGCCGGGTAGAGCGCGCCGTCGCTGACCCGCTTGACGTGCCCGGTCAACTCCATGATCCGTTCCTTGAGTTCGTAGCCGTGCAACGGCTCGTCGTAGAGGAACCCGAGGATCGACAGCTCCAGCATCGCGCCCTTCCCTGTTTGTGCCGTCCCAGGGTAGACCTATATCGTTCCGAGGTACCTCGATTAGAGGTAGAGCGAAACGAGGTAGTGATGAATCACCGGTCGCGGTTGTTGCGGCTCGCGTTCCCCAGCTATGTGGCCCTGCTCTCCGGCGTGCTCACCGGGATCATCGACGTGGCCTGGGTGGCGCGGCTGGGCTCGTCCGCGGCGGCCGCCGTCGCCGTCGCCACCACGGTCGAGAACGTGCTGCACAGCGCCATCCTGCTGGTCAACGGCGGGATGCTGGTGCTGATCTCGGCACGGCTCGGCGCCGGGAACACCGGCGCGGTGCGGATCATCGCGCGGGCCGGCTGGCGGATCTACGCGGTGATCACCCCGGTCGTCGTGATCACCGGGTGGGTGCTGCGCGAGCCGATCGCCCGGCTGTTCCTGGACGATCCGGTCGCTGTCGCGGCGGCGGCGTCGTTCTTCGCGGTGCTCTTCCCGGCGCTGGCCATCTTCTACGCCGAGCAGGTGGTCGACGGGATCTTCGCGGGCCACGGCGACACGCGTACCCCGATGCGCCTGGCCCTGATCGCCAACGGGATCCTGCTGGTCCTCGACCCGCTGCTGATCTACGGCCCGGGCCCGTTCCCGGCACTCGGAGTGACGGGCGCGGCCGTCGCCACCGCCATCGGCCGCGGCATCGCCCTGTGTCTCGGTCTGCTCCTGCTGCACCGGCTCCTCACCCGCGGCCCGGCGCGGGCGGCGACCGTGGACCCGGCGGGAGGGGCGCGTGCGGCGGCCGTGGACCCGGCGGGAGGGGCGCGGGCGACGACCACGGATCCGGCGGGACGGACGTGGGCGGAGAGCGCGGACGCGGCGGGGGAGATGCGCGCGGCGATCCGATCAGTTGCGGTCACCGGGGCGCCGATCGCGGGAGACTTCCTGGTCCGGATGCTCGGCGCGCTCGCCATCGTCGCCGTCGTCGGGCGCTCCGGGGTGGCGGCGGTGGCCGCGTACGGGATCGGGATGAAGATCCTCTATCTGGCCACGATGGGGTTCTACGCGTTGCGCAACGCCGCGACGGTGCACACCCCGCACACGCTCGCCGCCCTCACACCGCAGGCCGCGGCCGTGCAGCGCCGCGTCGTCGGCCGGCACGTGCTGGTCCTGGCCGCGACCGCCGGGATCGTCGCCGTCACGGTCTTCGCGGCCGCCGCGCCCGTGCTGATGCGGATGTTCACCAGCGACCCGGAGGTGATCCGGGTCGGGGTGTCCATGCTGCGCGGCATCGGCGGCTACCTGGCCCCGCTCGCGGTGGTGGTCGCGCTCGCCGGTTTCCTGATGGGCGCCGGTCAGGGGCCGCGCCTGTTCGCGATCACTGTGACCGGCACCGTCACCCAGACGGTGCTGGCCTGGTGGGCCTCCGGCGAGTGGGGCCTGTCCGGTGTCTGGGCGGCGATGGCGGCGGGTTCCGTGTTGCAGTGCGTCCTGGTGTTGCGCCTGACCTTCCACACCGATCGCCGAAGCAGCCGTGAGGACGAGCATCGTGGGGGCGGCAGCCGCGAGGACGGGCACCGTGAGGACGGGCACCGTGAGGACGGGCACCGTGAGGACGGGCACCGTGAGGACGGGCACCGTGAGGACGGCAGCCGTGAGGACGCGCATCGTCAGGACGGCGATCGCGAGGACGACCGCCGTGAAGACGGCCGCCCTGCTGGGCGACGACTTACCGTGTGACGCTCGCGGTGAGACGGGGATCGTCGAGGGCATGAGCGGCGATCACGCTGTAGACGCCGGGCACCGTACGCCATCCGCCGTCCCACACCTGGAAGGCGCGTTCCGGCAGCGGGATCCGGACCGTGACGGTCTCGCCCGGTGCGGCCTCCGCGATCGCGAACCCGGCCAGCCAGCGTTCCGGCCGTGCGAGGGCGCTCGGTGCGGCTTCCGCGGACAGGTAGACCTGCACCACCTCCCGGCCGGTGCGGTCTCCCGTGTTGGTCAGCGTCACCCGCGCCTCGGCCCCGGTGACCGTGATGTCGGCGTACGCCCAGGTGGTGTAGCCCTGACCGTGACCGAACGCGTAGAGCGGGCGGGCCGCCGACCGCAACCATCCGCGGTATCCGACGAAGATGTCCTCGTCGTAACCGAGCGTGCCGTCCGCGGGGCGTACCTCGAGCACCGGGCAGTCCTGCTCGCGACGTGGCCAGGTGGTGGGCAGGCGGCCGCCCGGCTCGGCGACGCCGAGGAGCACGTCCGCGAGGGCGGCGCCGGCCTCCTGTCCGGGGAACCACGTGAGCAGCACCGCGGCCGCCTCCTCCGACCAGGGCAGCAGCACCGGTGAGCCGGCGTTGACCACTACCACGGTCCGCGGGTTCGCCGCCGCCACCCGGCTGACCAGTTCGTCCTGGCGTCCGGGCAGGGCGAGGGAGGTCCGGTCGAAGCCTTCGGACTCGACCTGCTCGGTGGTGCCGACGACGATCACCGCGACGTCGGAGCGGGCGGCCAGGGCGACCGCCTCGGCGATCAGGCCCTCCTCGTCCGGGCCGGGTCCGCGGTGACCGAGGGTGGTCGCCACCGAGTGGGCCGCGCCCGGTTCGAAGGTCTGCCGCAGCACCACCGGGGTCGGCGTGCCGGCCGCCAGTGACACGGTGAAGAGTTGCTCGCGCGGGTTGAGCAGCAGGTCCGCGCGGCCGGTGCCGGGCGGGTGCAGCGATCCCTGATAGAGCTTCTCGTCGCCGACGGTGAGTTCGAACGCGCCGAAGCCGGACACCGCGATCCGGTGCTCGCCGGTGACCGTGGGGGTGAGGACGGTACGCAGTTCGAGTTCGGTGATCGTGCCGACGTCCTGTCCGCCGGGCGGGTCGCCGATCCAGCGGACCGCACCGGTCTCCGCGGTGAACCGGTGCCCGCCGGTGGTGAAGACGAACGCGGACCATTCCGGTCCCTGGGCCGGTGGCAGGAACGGTCGCGGGTCGGCGCCGATCGCGTGCACCACCTCGGTGTCCGGAAGGGCGGCGCGCAGGCCGTCCAGCGGGGAGATCACGTGGGCCGGGGTGAGCTGGGCGCTGCCGCCGCCGAGGACCCGGGCGTCGGTGGCCAGGGCGCCGATCACCGCGACCCGGCGCAGGTCCGGGCCGGTGAACGGGAGCAGGCCCTCGTTGCGGACCAGCACGAACGATCGGACGGCTACCTCGCGGGCCACCGCGTCGCCGTCGACAGACATAGGCGAAATATCGAAGAAGTCGCTGGAGAGCGCGCCGACCCGAGAGGCCAACAGCAATACCCGCCGCACCTTGTCGTCGATCACCTCAAGCGGCACCCGGCCCTGTCGAACCGCTTCGACGAGCGTCGGACCCCACGGGTTGTCCATCGCCGGCATGGCCACGTCCAGGCCGCCCAGCGCGGTGTCCACGGTCGACCGCGCGGCCCGCCAGTCGGAGACCACGAACCCGTCGAAGCCCCACTCCCGCTTGAGAATCTCCTCCTGAATCGTCGCGTTCGCCGCCATCGACGCCCCGTTGACCCCGTTGTACGCGCTCATCACGCCCCACCCGCCGGCCCGGACCACCCGTTCGAACGGCGCGAGGTAGATCTCCCGCAGCGCCCGCTCCGGGATCCGCACGTCCACGGTCATCCGCTCGGTCTCGAAGTCGTTGCCGACCAGGTGCTTGGTGGTGGTGGCCACGCCCTGGGACTGCACCCCGGCCACGAACCCGGCCGCGATCTCGCCGGTGAGCAGCGGGTCCTCCGAGTAGCACTCGAAGTGCCGGCCGCCCAGCGGGGTGCGGTGCAGGTTGACGGTCGGGCCGAGCAGCACGTGCACGCCCTTGCGCCGGGATTCGGCGCCGAGCATCCGGCCCGCCCGTTCGGCCAGGGCGGGGTCCCAGGCGGCGGCCAGCGCGGTGGGGCTGGGCAGGGCGGTCGACGGGTCGTCCGGCGTGTATCCGGTGCCTCGGACGCCGACCGGGCCGTCCGACATGACCAGGGACCGCAGTCCGATCCGGGGGATCGCCGGCAGTGACCAGAAGTCCTGTCCGGTCAGCAGGGATACCTTCTCGTCCAGGGTCAGAACCCCGACGAGATGATCAATGTCAGTCATGCGTGCGCTCCCGTGATCGGGTGTGAGGATCCGCCGACCATTCAATCCGTACGACATAAGATCCGACAGGTGGAAAACTCCTGCCTCTTCTGTCGCATCGTGGCCGGTGAGATACCGGCGACCGTCGTACACCGCACCGAGACCACCCTCGCCTTCCGGGACATCGACCCGAAGGCGCCGACCCACGTGCTGGTGATCCCGGTCGCCCATCACGCCGACGTGACCGCACTCGCCGCCGACCCGGCCGCCGCCGCGGACGTGCTGGCCACCGCCGCCGCGGTCGCCGAGAGCGAGGGCCTCACCGAGGGCTTCCGGGTGATCTTCAACACCGGTGGTCACGGCGGCCAGGAGGTCTTCCACGTCCACGCGCACGTCGTCGGTGGCGCCCCGCTGGGCCCGATGCTGGCCGCCAGGTGAGCACGCCCACCGGACGCTACGAACGCGCCGCACGCCGGGCCCAGGCCGAGGGGCGCATCCCGGCACTCTCCGTGGCCCTGCACCGCCCCGACCGGGAACCGTGGGTGTTCACCGTCGGTGACTCCGGCAACCCGGACCACCCGCTCGGTGCCGACAGCCGGTTCCGGATCGGATCGGTCACCAAGACCCTCACCGCGGTGCTCGTCATGCAGGCCCGCGACGAGGGGCTGCTCGACCTGGACCAGCCGGTCTCGGCCTACCTCGACGTGCCCGCGCACGGTGACGCCACCCTGCGCCGGCTGCTGTCGCACACCTCCGGGTTCCAGCGGGAGCCGCACGGTGACGTCTGGGACACCCTGATCACCCCGGACGCGACGCGGCTGATCGCCGAACTGGACCGGGCCGAGCGGGTGCTGCCCAACGCGCGCCGCTTCCACTACTCCAACCTGGGACTCGCCGTGCTCGGGCGGATCGTGGCCGAGGTGCGTGGCGGCACCTGGGCGGAGATCCTCGCCGAGCGCATCCTCGCCCCGCTCGGGCTGCTCTCCACCACGGTCGAGCGGCCGGCCGAGGCGGTCACCGGGTACCTGGTCGACGCCTACTCCGACGCCGCCCGGCCGGAACCTCCGGTCGACCTCGGCGGTGTCGGACCGGCCGCGCAGGTGTGGAGCACCGCCGGCGACATGGCCCGCTGGTCGGCGTTCCTGGCTACTCCGGAGTCGAGCGACCCGGACGGCCGGGTACTCGCCGCCGCCAGCCTCGACGAGATGCGCTGGCCGCTGACCACCACCGACGAGACGCTGTGGGGTGCCGGGTTCGGTCTCGGCCTGATCCTGGTCCCGGACGGCAAGCGCGTGGTGCACGTCGGCCACGACGGGGCGATGCCCGGATTCCTGGCCGGCGTCTACGGCCGGCGTGGCGGGGAGGGCAACCCGGGTGCGCTGGGCTGCGCCGTCCTCGGGTCCTCCGGCACCGCGGGGCAGACCAACGAGCTGGTCCACGAGCTGCTGCGGCTGGCCGTCGAGGCCGATCCCGCGGACATCCACCCGTGGCGTCCGGCGCCGCCCGCGCCGAAGTCCTACCGTTCGGTGCTGGGCCGCTGGTGGAGCGAGGGCAGCGAGTTCGTCTTCGCCTGGCACGACGGCGCGCTGCAGGCCCGTGCGGCGGAGGCGCCCGCGGACCGGCCGCCGGCGGTGTTCCGGCCCACCCCGGAGCGGGCCGACGTGCTGCGTACGGTCTCCGGACGGGAGGCGGGCGAGCTGCTGCGGCTGACCCGTGACGAGTCCGGGGCGGTGGTCCGGATGCACTGGGCGACGTACCGGTTCACCCGTCTGCAGGAGGGCTTCGACGGCGGTCCGGCGTCGTCCGGCCCCGAGCCCGCCTGACGGCGTCCTCTCCCGGGTACGCGCAGAGCCCCGTCCCGTTCGGCGCGGACGGGACGCCGAGCGCGCCCGGGGAGGGCCACGGTGGTGTGGGGTTGCGGCGAAGCGGGCGGGTGATCTCCCCCGGGCGGCCGATAATGGCATCGGCGAGCGGACGGGGGAGCGGATAGGATGGCACGATCCTTGAGCACGCCGCCCCGCCTGAGCCACAGGACCCAGCCCCCGGGACGACGCAGAGAACGAGAGCAGGTGGCGGAGGCCCGCTGGGCCGCCCTATGACCGGTACGCCGAATTCTTCCAGCACGGGCTCGTCCGGCCCGGTGCGGGCGCAGACCAAGATCTCGGTGAGCGACCCGAAGATCATGGTGAACCTGCTCGGCGCCAAGGACGAGATCCTCCGCCTCGTCGAGCGCAGTCTCGACAGCGACGTGCACGTCCGTGGCAACGAGATCACCATCACCGGGGAACCGGCCGACAACGCCATCGCCGAACGCCTCTTCGCCGAGCTGATCGAGCTCATCGAGAAGGGCGAGACGCTCACCGTCGACGCCGTCCGCCGGACCCTGGCGATGCTCGAGGCCAACACCTCCGAGCGTCCCGCCGAGGTGCTCACCCTCAACATCCTGTCCCGGCGCGGGCGCACCATCCGGCCCAAGACGCTGGGCCAGAAGCGTTACGTCGACGCCATCGACGCCAACACCATCGTCTTCGGCATCGGCCCGGCGGGTACCGGTAAGACGTACCTCGCCATGGCCAAGGCCGTGCAGGCGCTGCAGGCCAAGCAGATCAGCCGGATCATCCTGACCCGGCCGGCGGTCGAGGCGGGCGAGCGTCTGGGCTTCCTGCCCGGCACGCTCACCGAGAAGATCGACCCCTATCTGCGGCCGCTCTACGACGCCCTGCACGACATGCTCGACCCGGAGAGCATCCCGCGCCTGATGGCGGCCGGCACGATCGAGGTCGCGCCGCTCGCCTACATGCGCGGGCGCACGCTCAACGACGCGTTCATCATTCTCGACGAGGCGCAGAACACCACGCCCGAGCAGATGAAGATGTTCCTGACCCGTCTCGGCTTCAACTCGAGCATCGTGGTCACCGGCGACGTCACCCAGGTCGACCTGCCCGGCGGCACCACCAGCGGCCTCAAGGTCGTGCGGGAGATCCTGCGCGACGTGGAGGACGTGCACTTCGCGGAGCTGTCCAGCTCCGACGTGGTGCGGCACCGCCTGGTCGCCGAGATCGTCGACGCCTACGCGCGGTTCGACGCCGAGCAGGAACAACAGGCAGCACAATCCGTCCACGCCGTGCCGGGCCGGGCCGCCAGTGGTGGCCGGCCGGGTCGACGGCGCTAGTACAAGGGGTAATCGCACCACTATGTCCATCGAGATCGCCAACGAGTCGGGAGTCGAGGTCGACACCGACGCGATCCTCGCGGTTGCCCGGCACGCCCTGGACGAGATGGGGGTCAACCCGCTCGCCGAGCTGTCGATCCTGCTCGTCGACATCGACTACATGGCCGAGCTGAACCACCGGTGGATGGGCAGCGACGGTCCGACCGACGTGCTCGCCTTCCCGATGGACGAGGGCAGCGTCGACCACGGTCCGGGCGAGTCCGGTGCCGGTGAGCCGGCGCTGCTCGGCGACATCGTGCTCTCGCCCGAGGTCGCCGCGAAGCAGGCGGCGGTGGCCGGGCACTCGGCCGCCGACGAGATGCACCTGCTCACCGTGCACGGCGCTCTGCACCTGCTCGGCTACGACCACGCTGAGCCGGACGAGGAGCGGGAGATGTTCGCCCTGCAGAACAAGCTGCTGCAGAGCTGGCGCGCCGGTCGTAAGGCCGGCTGAGCGCCGTGGAGCCCGCCCAACCTCTGGCAGCGTCCGCCGTCTCGGCGGGCCTGCCGGATGTGCAGTTGATCGTCGTCGCGGTCGTGTTGGTGTTCCTGGCCGGACTCGCGTCGATGACGGACGCCGCGCTGGCGACCGTCTCGCACGCCCGGGCGACGGAGTTGGACAAGGAGGGGCAGCGGGGCGCGGGAGCACTGGCCGCGGTCGTCTCCGACGTGGTCCGCTACGTCAACCTGCTGCTGCTTCTGCGCCTGCTGTTCGAGCTGACCGCGACCACCATGGTGGCGCTGGTCGCGGTGGACAGCTGGGGCGTGGGCTGGCGTGCCGCGCTGGTCACCGCCGGCGCGATGACGCTCGTCAGTTTCGTGGTGGTCGGTGTCGCCCCGCGGACCGTCGGCCGGCAGCACGCGTACGCGGTGGGCCGGGCGACCGCGCCACTGGTCCGCTGGCTGGGCAAGGTCCTCAACCCGCTGGCCAAGCTGCTGATCCTGATCGGCAACGCGGTGACGCCCGGCAAGGGCTTCCCGGAGGGGCCGTTCGGCAGCCAGGTCGAGCTGCGGGAGCTGGTCGACCTGGCCGAGCAGCGCGGCGTGGTGGAGCACGGCGAACGCGAGATGATCCACTCGGTGTTCGCGCTCAGCGACACGATCGCCCGTGAGGTGATGGTGCCGCGGACCGAGATGGTGTGGATCGAGGCGTCGAAGACGCTGCAACAGGCGCTCTTCCTGTTCCTGCGGTCCGGGTTCTCCCGGATCCCGGTGATCGGCGAGAGCGTCGACGACGTGCTGGGCGTGCTCTACCTCAAGGACGTCATCCGGCGGACCCAGAACGGGGATCCGGCGGCGGCCGCGCAGGCGGTGGCCGACGCGATGCGCCCGGCGACCTTCGTGCCCGAGTCGAAACCGGTCGACGACCTGCTCTCCGAGATGCAGGCCGCCCGCAACCACCTGGTGATCGTGGTCGACGAGTACGGTGGCACGGCCGGCCTGGTCACCATCGAGGACATCCTCGAGGAGATCGTCGGCGAGATCACCGACGAGTACGACGTCGAACGCCCGCCGATCGAGCACCTCGACGACGGCGCGGTGCGGGTGACCGCACGGCTGCCGATCGAGGACCTGGGCGACGTGTTCGGCGTGGAGCTGCCGGCCGACGAGGTGGAGACCGTCGGCGGCCTGCTCGCACAGACCCTGGGCCGGGTGCCGATCCCCGGTGCCACGGTCGAGGTCGAGGGCCTGCACCTGACCGCCGAGGGCACCACCGGCCGGCGGAACAGGATCGACTCGGTGCTGGTGCGCCGGGTCATGCCGGAGCCGCCCCGCGGCCCGGCCGATGAGAACGTTGCCGAGAATGAGGAAAGACAACCCGCCGATGCCTGACCAGACCTTTGCCGCCGCGACCGTACCGAGCGCGGACGGCGCCGTGCTGAGCGCCGAGGACGCCAAACTGGTGACCTTGGCGCGCAGCTCCCGGGCCCGGGTGGGCTCGGTCGAGGGCGCCGCGGTCCGTGACCAGGACGGCCGCACCTACGCGGCGGCGACCGTGGCCCTGCCGCACCTGGCGGTCACCGCGCTGCAGTTGGCGGTGGCGCAGGCCGCCGCGTCCGGCGCGACCCGGCTGGAGGCGGCCGCGGTGGTGACCGAGGCGTCGACGCTCGACGGCGGTGGGCACGCGGCGGTGCGTGACCTGGCGGCCGACGCGCCGATCCACGTGGCGGGCCCGGACGGTTCGCTGCTGGGCACGGTCACCCAGTGACGGGCCGGGAGCCGGGTAAGAACGGCGAGCAGAAGAAGCGTCAGACCGGCAGCCGTCAGGCCGGTGCCGCCCGCCAGGGCGGTGAGCGTCAGAACGGCGAGCGCCAGTCCGGCGGCAAGCAGAAGCACACCATCCGGAGCCTGACCGCGGATCCGCAGACGGGCACCCGCAAGGGCGGCGACCGTCAGAGCGGCACCGGCCGTCCGGGCGCGGGCCGTCCGAGCGGCGAGGGCCAGGCCGGCGGGGAACGCCGTCTGACGGCCGGCGAACGCAACGAGAAGCTGCGCCAGGAACGGCGGGCGGCGAAGCGGGCCGCCGATCAGGGCGATCAGCAGCAGCGCCCGCGCAAGCCGCGGACCCGCCCCGGCGCCACGGCTGATCGTCATGGCACCACGGGGGCCGGACAGCCGGGGACTGCTCGGGGACGTGCTGGTGCTTCTGAGTCAGGTGTGGCGCGTACCCCTGAGGGATCCTCCGGTGAGGAGAGGCGTGGCGCGCCGCAGCAGCGGGTGCACCGGCACAAGGCCGCGTCTGCCCAGAAACGCGGTGAGGGTGACTACCGCGCGGGTTTCGCCTGTTTCGTCGGGCGGCCGAACGCCGGCAAGTCGACGCTGACCAACGCGATCGTGGGTCAGAAGATCGCGATCACCTCGAACAAGCCGCAGACCACCCGACACGTCATCCGGGGCATCCTGCACCGCCCCGATTCGCAGCTGGTGCTGGTCGACACGCCGGGTCTGCACCGTCCGCGGACGCTGCTCGGCGAGCGCCTCAACGACCTGGTCCGCGAGACGTGGAGCGAGGTCGACGTGATCGGGGTGTGCTTCCCGGCGGACGAGCCGATCGGGCGTGGTGACCGGTTCATCTCGACCGAGATCAGTGCGCTGAAGGCCACGGTGATCGCCGTGGTGACGAAGGTCGACCTGGTCAGCCCGGCGGTGCTGGCCGAGCGGCTGCTCGCGGTCGCGGAGCTCTACGACTTCGCGGAGATCATCCCGGTCAGCGCGGTCTCCGGGCACCAGGTGGAGAACCTGACCGACGTGATGATCGGTCATCTGCCGCCGTCGCCGCAGCTCTATCCGGACGACGTGCTGACCGACGAGCCGGAGCAGGTGCTGATCGGCGAGCTGATCCGCGAGGCGGCGCTGGAGGGCGTCCGCGACGAGCTGCCGCACTCGATCGCCGTGATCGTCGAGGAGATGCTGGTCGAGGGCAAGCTCACCAAGATCTACGCCGACGTGTACGTGGAACGGGACAGCCAGAAGTCGATCGTGATCGGCAGTCGAGGTGCGCGCCTCAAGGAGGTCGGTTCCCGGGCCCGGGGTGAGATCGAGGAGCTTCTGGGTACCAAGGTTTACCTGGATCTTCATGTCCGGGTGGCCAAGGAGTGGCAGAGGGATCCGAAGCAGCTGCGTAAGCTCGGCTTTTAGATCGAGGTATGGATATTCGCTGACTATGGGATAGTTCACCGTGGTTTGCACTTTTCTGCATATCACGGGTAACACCTGTGGCCATGCGGAACCGGTACCTGGACCTCCTGCGCGCCGTGGCCACCGTTCGGGTGGTGGTGTACCACCTGACCGGATGGGCTGCGCTGACCATCGTCTTCCCGGCGATGTCGGTGATGTTCGCGCTGGCCGGCTCGCTGATGGCGAACTCTCTGGACCGGTTCGGGGCGTGGGCGGTGGAACGCCGCCTGCGCCGCCTGCTGCCCTCGCTCTGGGTGATCGGCGTGATCGCGGTGACCGCGATGCTGGCCACCGGCCGGCCGTGGGACACCCGGATGCTGCTCTGGGGGTTCCCGCTGGCCGACGCGACCGCGCACGGCTGGTGGGCGCAGGCGCTGAACCACACCTGGTACCTGCGCGACTTCCTCTGGTTCGTGCTGCTGTCGCCGCTGGCGCTACCGGTCTTCCGCAGGTTCCCGCTCGCCTCGGTCGTCACGCCCTACCTGGCGCTGATCGTGCTTACCCTCAGCGAGATCGAGATCCCGGCGGTCGCCTTCCACATGGCGTTCTACGGCGGGGCGTGGATGCTCGGCTTCGCCCACCACGACGGGCACCTGAACCGCCTCGGCCGTAAGAAGATCTTCCTGCTGGCCGGGGCACTCGCGGTGCCGGCCGCGATCTGGGTGCTCACCCACCCCGGGCCGCGGGGGTACGACCTCAACGACATCCCGCTCGGCAACGCCCTCTGGTCGGCCGCCTTCATCCTGATCGCGCTCGGCATCACGCCGCCGATGGTCAAGGAACGCCGTGTGCTGACCGTGCTGAACGCCCGGGCGCTGACGATCTATCTCTGGCACATTCCGATCATCGTGACGGTCGTGCAGTTCGGCGAACGGCACCATCTGCCCGGCGGCAACGCCGGACTCCTCTGGCGCAGCGCCGTCGTGCTCACGCTGCTGGCCCTGGTCACGCTGGCGGTCGGCTGGATCGAGGACCTGGCCGCCGGGAGGCGTCCCGCGCTGGTGCCGGGGCGCCGGCCGCCGGTCCCGGTGTCGCCGGCGCCCGGCGCCTCACCGAGCAGCGACCGTGATGTCGCCGTCGCTCGTTCGTAGGTTCAGCGTGTTCGTGGCCTTCGGGTCGTCGACCAGGTCCTCCACCCGGGCCTCGCCGCTGCCGGACTGCGCGCTGACCCGGTAGGCGCCCCGCGGCACGACCAGCTCGAGGTCGCCGTTGGCGAGGGTGGCGGTCACCGACGACGGCCCGGCCAGGTTGAGGTTGATGTCGCCCGAGGTGACGCGCGCGGTCACCGGCCCGGTCATGCCGACCGCGGTGATGTCGCCGGAGGTGGCCTCCAGGGTCATCTCGCCGCCGCCGAGCACGCTGATGTCGCCGGAGGTCGACCGGACCGACACGGCACCGGTCACGTCCTCCACCATCACGTCGCCCGAGGTCAGCTTCACGTCGACCGGGCCGACCCGGGTCAGGGCCACGTCGCCGGACCGCAGCTCGCCGCGGACCTTCACCCCGGGCGGGGCCTCGATGTCGTAGGAGACGCTGCAGCGGGAACCACAGTCGGTGGTCAGGGTCAGGACCCCGTCCGTCAGGGTGTAGGAGGAGCCCGGAGCGGTCCCGCCCTGGACCACCCGCTGGATCCGGGTGCCGGTCCCGGTGCCGGCCCGGACCAGTACGTCCCCGCTGCCGCCGGCCAGCACGATGTCGGTGACCTTGGCCGTCTCGGTGTCGTCGAAGGTCATCCGCGCGCCCACCGCCCGGTCGCAGCCGGTCAGGGCCACGACGGCGGCGGTCGCGGTGGTGAGGAGCAGAGCGGCACGTCGGGTCATGCCCTGACGCTATTTCCGGGAACCCCGGGGCACCACCGGACCCGCCCCGGAGCCGACCCTGAGATCCGGGTCAGGGTATGTCGTAGGCACCGGGCACAATGGCGGGGTGCCAGCCGCCGGATACCGCCGACAGCTCTACCGCGACGACGCGGTGGTGCTGCGTGTGCAGAAACTCGGCGAGAGCGACCGGATCGTCACCCTGCTGACCCGCCGGCACGGCCGGTTGCGCGCGGTGGCCCGGGGCGTGCGCCGCACCAACTCCCGTTTCGGTGCCCGGCTCGAGCCGTTCGGGCACATCGACCTGCAGCTGGCCGGTTCCCCCGAGGGGGTGGGCAGCTCGCTGCACTCGGTCAGTCAGGTCGAGGCGGTCGCGCTCTACGGCAAGAACCTGCTCGGCGACTACCCGCGATACACCGCCGCCAGCGCGATCTGCGAGACCGCCGAGCGACTCACCCCGGTCGAGCGGGAGCCCGCGCTGCGGCTGTTCCAGCTGACCCTCGGCGCGGTCAAGGCGCTGTCGTCCGGTGAGCACGCCGGCACCCTGGTGCTCGACGCCTACCTGCTGCGCGCCATGGCGTTCGCCGGCTGGGCACCGGCGGTCGCCGAGTGCGCGGTCTGTGGCACCCCCGGGCAGCACGCCGCCTTCGCCGTCCCGGCCGGCGGTTCGGTCTGCCCGGACTGCCGGCCACCCGGCGCGGCCCACCCCAGCCCTGCCACACTCGGCTTGATGAGCGCCCTCACCTCCGGCGACTGGACCGTCGCCGACGCCTCCGAGGCCGAGGTGCGCCGGGAGTGCAGCGGCCTGGTCGCCGCCCACCTGCAATGGCACATGGAACGAGCGCTGCGATCGCTGCCGCTCGTCGATCGACGGGAGTTGAACCCTTGAGCCCGCGTCCGCCCACCCCGCACATCTCCGGTGCCCAGCCGCCCAAGCTGCCCGCCGCGGCGATCCCGAAACACGTGGCGATCGTCATGGACGGCAACGGCCGCTGGGCCAAGGACCGGGGACTCTCCCGCACCAAGGGGCATGAGCAGGGCGAACACAGCCTGTTCGACACCATCGAGGGTGCCATCGAGCTCGGGATCCCCTATCTCTCGGCCTACGCGTTCTCCACCGAGAACTGGAAGCGTTCGCCCGAGGAGGTGCGCTTCCTGATGGGCTTCAACCGCGACGTCATCCGCCGTCGCCGCGACCAGCTGGTCGACCTGGGCGTGCGGGTGGTCTGGTCCGGCCGGTCCGGTCGCCTGTGGAAGAGCGTCATCTCCGAGCTGCAGACCGCCGAGGAGATGAGCAAGGGCAACAAGACGCTCACCCTGCAGTTCTGCGTCAACTACGGCGGCCAGGCGGAGATCGCCGACGCGACGGCGGCCATCGCCCGCGACGTGGCGGCCGGCAAGCTCAAGGCCGACAAGGTCAACGAGAAGACCATCGCCAAATACCTGTACCACCCCGAGGTGCCGGAGGTGGACATGTTCCTGCGGCCCTCCGGCGAGCAGCGCACGTCGAACTTCCTGCTCTGGCAGTCGGCCTATGCGGAGATGGTCTACCTGGACACCCTCTGGCCCGATTTCGACCGTCGCCATCTCTGGTATGCCTGCGAGCTCTACGCGCAGCGCGACCGGCGTTTCGGCGGAGCGCTGCCCAACCCGGTGAGTCCGACATAAAAGATTAAAACCGATGTCGTAGCGGGGTGGTGGGTGCGGACCGTCGCTCCCGCCGAGGGCCCGGCGACTCCCGCTGGCCGCTGCGCGTCCAACCCGCGAGAGCCACCGGGCGGCCTGCGTGAGTGGTGGCGCCCCTCAAGGTTTACGGCCGACGGCGGCCCACACGTTGATGTCGGAGCGGTCCGGGATCAGGGTGCCCGGGTCGGGACGCCACTCACTGGCCGGCACGACCCCCGGATCGACCAGCTCGAGACCGGCGAACAGGTCGGCGAACTCGTCCCGGGACCGGGTCCAGACGTCGGATCTCCCCTGCTCGACCAGCTGCTGATAGAGCGCCTGCTGCTCGGGCGTGCCGAAATCCGAGGTGGCGTGCGTGGCCACCAGGAAACTGCCCGGCGGCAGCGCGTCCAGCAGCCGGCCGACGACCGGTTTCGCCGCGCCGGGACCGTGCAGGAAATGCAGGACCGCGATCAGCATCAGGCCGACCGGCTGCGACAGGTCGAGGGTCTCGCGCAGCGTGTCGTGCGCGAGGATCGCCGCCGGGTCCCTCAGGTCGGCCTCGAGGTATGCCGTCCGGCCCTCGGCACTGCTCGTCAGCAGGTTTTCGGCCATCGAGGTGACCATCGGGTCGTTGTCGACATAGACGATCCGGCTGTCCGGGGCGTGCCGCTGCGCCACCTCGTGCGTGTTGTCGGCGGTCGGCAGGCCGGTGCCGATGTCCAGGAACTGCCGGATCCCGGCCTCGGCGGCCAGGAACCGGGTGGCCCGCTGCAGCAGCGCCCGGTTTGCCAGCGCTCCGACCCGGACCTTGGGGAAGAGCCGCTCCAGCTCGTCGCCGGAAGCGCGGTCGGCGGCGAAGTTGTCGGTGCCGCCGAGCCAGTAGTTGTAGCGGCGCGCGGGATGTGCCGTCTCTGCGTCCACGGCATCCACATTAGATGTTCGAGAGCGCCCTGACTGCCCTCTCGGTGTCGCTGAGGTCGGGCAGGACGACATGCGCGCCGGCCGCCACCAGATCGGCGGCCGCGGTCGCACCGGTCGCCACGCCGATCGCGACCGCGTCGTTGGCCAGGGCCGCCTCGATGTCGCGCACGGTGTCGCCGATGACGACCGGGTGGAAGTCCTCGCCGTACTTGGCGCGGGCCCGCTCCAGGCTGCGCCGCACCAGGGTGGCGCGCAGGCTGTCGTCGGTGCCGTAGCCGCCCACCTCCGCGTCGAACGAGCCGGTCAGCCCGAACGCCGCGACCTTCGCCGCCGCGACCTGCGGGACGTTGCCGGTGACCAGGGTCTGCACCACGGCCGGGTCGTCACCGAGCCGGGTCAGCACCTCGCGGACCCCGGGCATCAGGGTGCCCTGCTCGGCGAACTCGTGCCGGTTGTCGTGCACGATCGCGACGTAACGGTCGAAGAACCGCTCCGGCGTGCAGTCGGTCACCCCGTGGGTGGCGAAGACCTCGGCGCAGATGTCCAGATCGGTGCGCCCGCCGAAGATCGGCGTCGCCCGCCAGTCCAAACCGGTGATCTCGGTGAACGCGGCGATCCAGGACCGGGCGGCGACCCCGCCACCGCGCAGCAGCGTGTAGTCGATGTCCCACATCACCAGGCGCCTCATGAGTCGCCCAGGACCCGCTCGATGTGCGCGACCTTCGCGGTGAGGGCGTCGGTGACGCCGGGGCGGACGTCGGCCTTCAGCGAGAGGCTGACCCGCGGCGCGACCGCGGCGACGGCGTCGACGGCCTGCTTGACGACCGCCATCACCTCGTCCCACTCGCCCTCGATCGTGGTGAACATGGCGTCGGTGCGGTTCGGCAGCCCGGACGCGCGAACGACCCGGACCGCCTCGGCGACGGCGTCCCCGACGGAGTCGCCCGCGCCGATCGGCGTGACGGAGAAAGCGATGAGCATGCCGTCATTCTTCCCGGTGATCCCGCTTGAGTCGATCAATGTACGGATCTAACGTGTGCATGCGACCAGATACATGGAGCTAGTCGCAAGGGACTAGTCACGTCCCGCTTTTCGTCTAGATTGGGGAGGGCTCGACACGTGGGAGATGTGATGACGGAACTACGGGTCAACGTGGAGGTCGAGGCGCTCAAAGCCGCGGCGAAGATCCTTGGAACGGAGGGCGATCCGGAGGCCACCATCAATGCCGCGCTGCGCGAGGTCATTGCTGTGCGCCGCAGAGTCGAGGCATTCGAGCGGTTGGCGGAAATGGGCGACGCCGGCGAGTTCGACGCCCTCGCCGACAAGAAGAACTACCGCCCGCGATGATCAGGTATCTCATCGACACGAGCGCGTTCTTTCGGCTGCTGCGTAATCCCGAGCTGCAGGAGAGGTGGCGAGGCCCCATCGAGTCCGGTTCGATGGCGATCTGCCCGTTGACCGAGCTGGAGATCTACCATTCCGCGCAAACCCCCGAGCAGCGCGCGAGATGGAAGGAGGTGCTCGAGGAGAGCTACTGCTGGGTTGTCATCACCGACCGGGTGTTCGATCGGGCTCCAGAGATCCAGGAAGGGCTCTTCAACATTGGCGCGCATCGCTCCGCCGGGCCCGTTGATCTGGTGGTCGCGGCGGTGGCCGAAGACCACCGGATGACGCTTCTGCACTACGACAACGACTTCACGCAGGTGGCTAAGGTCACCGGGCAGCCGACCCGATGGGTGGCGGCCCCCGGGTCGGTCAACTGAGGCGCCGCCTGCCTCCCCGCGTCAGAGGAGGTAGGTGGCGATCAGCTGGCTCAGCTGGCGGATGTCGACGTTGCGCTTGAACTCGAGGCGCACGTTGCCGAGACCGCTGAACCACAGGTCCAGCTCCGAGTCGCGGTCGAAGCTGCCCGCGGTCTCCACCGAGAAGGCCTGGATCTTGTTGTACGGCAGGGTGGTGAAGTCCGTCTTCGAGCCGGTGATGCCCTGCACGTTGGCGGCGATCAGGCGCTTGTCGGTGAAGACGACGAAGTCGCGGACCGTCTTGAAGGTGAAGACGACCCGCTCGCCCGGCACGAGGAACGGGGCGATCTGGGAGTGCACCTCCTGCGGGTCGCACGGGTTGAGCTTGAACACGGAGTCGGTCTTGAAGTCGATCACGCAAACCACGGTAGCCGGAGCGGGCCAGCGGTCACGCCTTCCGCAGCAGGGCGGCGACCTCGGTGGCGAGGTCGGTGGTGGCCTCGATCTCGGCTTTGCGGATGGAGACGCTCTCGATGTTGAAGCCGTACGGGACGCCCAGGTGGTCGCAGAAGTCGATCAGGTCGCGGGCGATGGCGACGCACTGCCGGTAGGACTCGGCCAGCGGGTCGGGGGAGTGTTCGATCGAGTTCTGCAGCCAGCGCGGGATGTCGACGCCGAGCCAGCGGACGAACTCGAGGGTCTTCAGTGAGCCGCAGAGCGACAGCGTGAAGATGATCGTGCGCGGGGTGACGCCGCGGCGGCGGCACTCGTAGAAGTAGTCGGAGACCAGGTTCTTCGTCTCGTTGACGTGGTAGACGACCTGGGAGACGAAGAACGACGCGCCGCGTTCCTGTTTGGTGAGCATGCGCAGGTGTTCGTCGGCGCGTTCGCTGATCGCCACGGCGCCCAGCGGCAGGTCCGGCCGGACTTCGGCGCGCAACTCCTGGGCCCGTCGCAGGCCGGTGTGCACGTCCTTGCCGCCGGAGGAGGCGCCGACGAAGACGCCGAGGACCTCCGGGCCGGCGGAGGCCATCCAGTTGCGGAGTTCGTCCTCCGGGTATTTGCCGACGCAGCGGTAGATGATCACCGGCTTGTCCCAGCCGCCCAGGTGGTCGGTCAGGTAGCGGGCCGGGTCCAGGGTCGGCAGGTACGGGAACGGGCGCTCGTCCGGGTTGCGGTCGGATTCGTCGTCGATGTCGTACAGGATCAGGCCGTCGAGGTCGAGGCCGCCCAGCCGGTCGAGGGTGACCGTGGCGATCTCCTTGATTCTCTCCGCGGTGGCGCTGCGGCGGGGCGGGGTGATGCTGAAGAGCAGCACGCCGCCGCGTGCCTCGGCGAGTGATGTGTGCAGAGTGGGACGCGACGACATCCCCTCAGCCTAGGGAACCCGTGATCAGTGGGCGGCGTGGCAGGGAGTCGCATCCCGCCTTTCGAACGGGACCATCCCGCCACCGGTGGCGGGCGTGACGGTCGGCACCACTCGGGCGGCGAACGGTCAACTGATGACCGGCTGGAAGAACCCGGTGAGCACGGCGACGGTCAGGATCAGGGCGGCCAGTCCGGCCGCGCCGGCCAGCAGGGCGGTGTCCGCGCCCGTGAATCGCTGCAGGCGGGCATGGGTGCGGGGTGTCCGCGCGTCGAACCCCCGGGAATCCATCGCCACCGACAGCCGGACACCGCGCCGCAGCGCCCCGACCAGCAGCGCGAACGCGGTCGACGCGAACAGCCGCAGCCGGGCCACCGGGTTGCGCCCGGCGTCCACCCCGCGGGCGCGGCGGGCCAGGGCCAGCGCCCGCCACTCCTGCCCGAGCAGCGGCAGGAGCCGGAACGCGGCGAGCGCCCCGATCGCGAAACGGGCCGGGGCCTTGGCGTTCTGCACCAGCGCGTCGGCCAGGTCGGTGGGGTCGGTGGTGGCGAACACGATGATCCCGGGCAGCGCCACCGCGAAGATCCGCAGGATCAGGGCGGTGGCGGTGGTGAGTACGCCGGTGGTGATCTGTATCGGTCCGAGGGCCAGCAGTAGGGTGCCGCTGCGGTCGGCCGCGAACAGCACCATGGAGACCAGGATCCCGGCGGCGGCGAGCAGCAGCGGGGCGAGACGGCGGGCCAGCACCCGCATCCGGACGCCGAAGGCCGGCAGCAGGGCCAGTTCCACCAGCAGGGCGGCGGCCGGCGTGACCGGATCCACCGTGGAGATCAGCGGCAGCGAGAAGAGCAGCGCGGCGCCCAGTTTGGCGACCGGGTTGCGGCGGGCCAGCGGGGCGGCCGGGTCGGCGACCGGGGCGGGAGCGAGGATCACGGCCGCGATCTCCGGGGGAGTGGTTGCGGGTCGGGCGCGCCGAGCGGGAAGGTGCGATCAGCGAGGGTACGCACGAAGTCCTCGTCGTGGGTGACCGCGACGATAGCGTGCCCCTCGTCCCTGAGCCCCGCGAACAGTCCGATCAGTTCCCGCCACGTCCGCCGGTCCTGGCCGAATGTCGGCTCGTCCAGCACCAGCAGCCGCGGGGCGGTGGCCAGCGCCGTCGCCACGCTCAGCCGCCGCGCCTCGCCGCCGGAGAGGGTGAACGGGTTGGCGTCGGCCAGCCGGGTCAGGCGCAGACGGTCCAGCAGGTCGTCCACGATCCGCCGGATCTCCGCCGGGGACCGGCCGAGCCGTCGCGGGCCGAGGGCCAGTTCGTCGGCCACCCGGCCGGTGACGAACTGGTGTTCCGGGTTCTGGAAGACCGATCCGATCCGCCCGGCCAGGGTGGCGGCCCGCCATCGGTGCGGGGGCCGGTGGTCGCCGGTGACCCGGACCTGCCCCGTGTCCGGGGCGGTCAGCCCGCCGAGCACCAGGGCCAGGGTCGACTTGCCGACGCCGTTGGGGCCGGTCACGGCGAGGACCTCGCCGTCGCGGACGGTCAGCGAGACGGGGTCCAGCCGGCCGGTGACGGCGGCGCTCGTCACGCGTACGACATCGGTTGTCGGGGTTGAGGTGGCCTTGACCGGCGGAATGCTGAAGCCGGGCACCCAGACCCCTTCCGCCGCCAGCCGGTCGCCGTAGGCGGTGAAGACCACGTCGGGGGAGCCGTCGGCGCGCACGCCACCGCCGGGCTCCAGGACCACCACCCGGTCGACGAGTTCCAGTGCCTCGGCGACCCGGTGTTCCACGACGATCAGGGTGGTGTCGGCGCCGGTCGCGCGGGCCACCGCGTCGCGGATCAGCGTGGCGCCCGGCGGGTCGAGGTTGGCGGTGGGCTCGTCCAGCAGCAGAAGCCCGGGCCGCAGCGCCAGGACCCCGGCGAGAGCCAGGCGTTGCGCCTCACCGCCGGAGAGGGCCGCGGTCGGGCGATTGATCGGGTACGGGAAACCGACCCGGTCCAGTGCGTCGCTGACCCGTGGCCAGATCTCCGCGGCCGGCACACCCCGGTTCTCGAGACCGAAGGCCACGTCGTCCCCGCTGCGGGCCATCACCAGCTGGGTCTGCGGGTCCTGGAACACGATCCCGGTCCGGTCCCGGGCCTTGCGCGGCTCGAGGCCGTCGATCTCGATCGTGCCCTCGGCCTCGCCGGAGTCCTCGGGCAGCAGGCCGGCCAGCGCGGCGAGCAGGGTGCTCTTGCCGGCCCCGGAGGGACCCAGCAGCAGCACCCGCTCGCCGTGCCGGATGTGCAGGTCGAGGCCGCGGACCGCCCAGGCGCGGCGCCCGGCGTGCCGCCACCCGAAGTCACGGATCCGAACCTCGGACATGACTAGATGAGTGCCCGTTCCCGGCCGGGTCCGAACCGGTCGAGCACACCGGTCGGTGCCAGCGCCTTCACCAGCACCCAGCCGCCGAGTCCGGCGAGCAGGGCGCCGCTGACCACGGTGAGCAGCGCGTACGGCACGCGGTAGTCCCACAGTGCGTACTTGGCGTTCCAGACGAAGAAGTCGAACAGCGCCGCGGTCACCCCGGTCATCGCGCCGGCCAGCAGCGCGGCCGGCAGTCTCCAGGACCGGTAGAACAGGACCGCGAACGCCAGCTCGGCGCCGAGCCCCTGGACCAGTCCCTGCGGGATGACGGTCGCCCCCCAGGCACTGCCGAGCAGCGCGGAGACGATCGCCGCGACCGCCTCGGTGTACAGCGACGCGCCCGGCTTGCGGATGATCAGGCCGCCCAGCACGGCCGGCAGCAGCCAGACCCCGTAGAGCAGGGTCTGCGCGGGCGGGAAGAAGGCGAAAGCGGCCTCGGTGACGCCCCAGACCGTGTTCCAGGCCCAGAAGATCACGCCGAACGCCACGGCGATGACCGAGGCGATCACGATGTCTATCGTGCGCCAGCGGTGACGGTTGTCCATGATTTGCCTCCCAGCGGGTACCGGGAGGAGACGCATGCCGGCACCGGGCGACGTTGCCCGGAACGCGGCACGGCTGTGAGAGACCGAACTTCCTGCGCTGGCATTACCCAGATCAGGTACGAGGGTCTGCGGGTCCACCCGCACTCTCAGCGCTGTGCGCTCCCCTGTCGGATTACATGTGCTTCGATGACGCTAACACCCGGTTAACGGTGCGGCACAGGGAGGGACCGGTCACATGGAGATCAAAGCCCGAGGCATGACCTTCGACCTGTACGAGGGGGGACCGTCGGACGGCGAACCGGTGCTCCTGCTGCACGGCTTCCCGCAGGATCACCGGGAGTTCGATGCGATGCTGCCGCACCTGCACGCGGCCGGGCTGCGGACGTACACGGTGGACCAGCGCGGATACTCGCCCGGCGCCCGGCCGGGCGAGGCCGCCGCGTACCGGATCACCGAGATGACCGCGGACGTCCTCGCCCTGCTCGACGCGCTCGGGCTGGAGTCGGCGCACATCGTCGGGCACGACTGGGGCGCGAGCGTGGGGTGGCTGCTCGCCGCCAACCACCCCGGCCGGGTGCGGACCCTGACCGCGGTCTCGGTGCCGCATCCGCGGGCGATGATGCTGGCGATGCGGGTCCGGGCCTCGCAACGGGCGCGGATGGCGTACTTCCAGGTGTTCCGGTCGGCGTCGGCGGAACGGCTGCTGCTGGCCCGCAACGGGACCCTGCTGCGCTGGATGCTGCGGCCGCTGCACCACGCCGAACAGTACGTGGCGGCGATGCACGAGCCGGGCCGGCTGACCGGCGGTCTGAACTGGTACCGGGGATACCGGACCGCGGACGTCGCGGACACCCCCACGGTCACCGTGCCGACCACGTACGTGTGGAGCGACCGGGACGGGGTGGTCGGCCGGACCGCGGCGCTGCGGACCGCGGACTGGGTGGATGCGGACTACCAGTTGGTGGCGATGCGCGGGGTCAGCCATTGGGTGCCCGAGCAGGCGCCGCGGGAGCTGGCCGGGTTCGTCCGGTCACGCATCGGCGTTTGACCATGTGGTGGACGGGGAATGGCCGGGCGATGGCCCCCTCGTCGCA
The DNA here is from genome assembly GCF_000962825.1 of Actinoplanes rectilineatus. Classification (GTDB taxonomy): domain Bacteria; phylum Actinomycetota; class Actinomycetes; order Mycobacteriales; family Micromonosporaceae; genus Actinoplanes; species Actinoplanes rectilineatus. The sequence continues at coordinate 42,084 of NZ_JZKF01000024.1, read as the reverse complement.
CCAGGAAAAATCGCACCAGGAAACCGAGAAACAGCGGTGGGACCGGAACTTCGCGGATCTCCTCCAGGAGTTGCGCGTCGCGCAGACCGGCGTGCAGATCCTCTTCGCGTTCCTGCTCACCCTGCCGTTCAGCAGCGGATTCCCGAACACCACCGACATCCAGAAGGACATCTACGTGGTCGCCCTGATCAGCGCGGCGTTCGCCACCGCGATGATCATCTCGCCGGTGGCGTTCCACCGCGCGCTGTTCCGGCAGGGCCGTAAACCGGAGCTGGTCCGGTACGCCCACCGGATGGCCACCGGCGGCCTGGCGTTCATGCTGATCGCGATGGTCAGCAGCGTCCTGCTGATCACGGACTATCTGCTGACCTGGAAGTGGGCGATCCCGCTGACCGTGCTCACCGGCGGCTGGTTCCTGACCTTCTGGGCGCTGCTCCCGTTCGGCCACCGCAACTGGGGCGATGACACCGACCAGGACGGTTACATCATGGACGACGCCGCAGACCGAGCTTCCTGAGTTCCAGCTCCGCCAGGGCGTCCACCGCCGCGCCGTCCCCGGCCCGCCAGCTCTGGGCGATGTCCGGGCCCAGCTTCGCCAGCTGGTTGAGCGGACGGGAGGTGAGCGCCCGCAACGCCAGCAGATCCCGGCCGGCCGGGTCGTCGCGGACCGCCGCGGCGACCCCGGCCCGCCGGATCCAGCGCAGCCGCAACGGCAGCCAGAGGAACAGCACCAGCGCGATCGGCACCGCGATCGCCACCAGCGGCAGGATCAGCGCCAGCTGGTCGACGAACGCCTGCTGGTCCCGGCCGGCCTCGGCGAGGTTGCGGGCCGCGTCGGCGGCGCTGGTGAACGGCTTGGTGAGCTCGTCGCCGACCAGTGGGACCCGGCCCACCTTGCCGCCGGCCTCGGCCAGGTTGTCGGCGATGCCGCCGCCGGCGCTCTCCAGTTTCTGACCGGGCACGGCGAGCTGCAGCACCACATCGTGCACCCACAGGGCGACGCGAATCCACAGGTAGACCCAGAGAACGACGAGTATGTCGGTGATCAGTTGGCGGATCGCGGTCGGCATGCGGTCGGCGTAGAGCTTCACCCCGGAAGCGTCGCACCCCGCGCGCCGTGGCGCATCACCGGAGAATCAGCGGCCCTCACGGGCGTGACTGACCGCGTCGGCCACGATGTGCGCGACGTGCTCGTCGACCAGCGAGTATTCGATCTCGCGGCCGCGGCGGACGCCCCGGACCACGCCGGCGCCGCGCAGCACCCGCAGATGCTGGGACACCAGCGGCTGCGGGGCGCCGAGCTTCTCCACCAGGTCGTGGACGCAGCGTTCGCCGGCGCCCAGCTCGACCACGATGGCGACACGGATCGGCGCGGAGAGCGCCCGCAGCAGCGCGCTCGCCGGCTCGTAGGCCTCGTAACCGGTGACAGTCATATGTGTGACAACCGTACAGGTGGGGTGGTCAGGACTGCAGGACGACGTCCGGCGGCTCGGTGTCGGCGGCGGCCCGCGCGGGACGTCGCAGGCGCCCCCGGACGGTCGCGGTGATCGCGGCACCGAGGAAGGCCGCCAGCGCGAGGAGCACGGTGGTGGCGCCCGGCGCGGTGTCCGCCTCGGCCGACACCAGGATGCCCGCGCCCGCCGAACCGACGCCGACCAGCATGGCCAGCGCCATCGTGCCCTTGAAGCCGCGGGTGACCTGCTGTGCGGCGGCGACCGGGACCACCATCAGGGCGGAGACCAGCAGCAGGCCGACGGTGCGCATGGCGATCGTGACGGTGATCGCGGTGGTCACGGCGAGGAGGATGTTGAGGGTCCGTACCGGCAGGCCGCTGACCTTCGCGTACTCCTCGTCGTTGCAGAGGGCGAACAGGGCCGGCCGGAACACCAGCATCGCCACCAGTACCGCCGTGCCCAGCACGCCGATGACCACGATGTCCTGCGCGGACGTGGTGATCAGCGAACCGAAGAGGTACTGCATCAGGTTGGCGTTGCTGCTGTTGTCGGAGAGGCCGACCAGCACCACGCCACCGGCGATGCCGCCGTAGAAGAGCAGTGCCAGCGCCAGGTCGCCGGAGGTGCGCCCGCGCTCGCGGATCAGCTCGACGCCGACCGCGCCGATCGTGGCGACCAGTACCGCGGTCACCACCGGGGAGTTGTCGGTGAGCAGGCCCAGACCGACGCCGGTGAGGGCCACGTGTCCAATCCCGTCGCCGATCAGCGACAGGCGCCGTTGCACGAGGTAGATCCCCAGGGCGGGCGCGGCGAGACCGATGATCAGGGCGCCGGCCAGGGCGCGGAGCATGAAGGGGTACGCCAGGAGCTCCATCAGAACGTCGTCGTCCCTTCCGTGGGAGCCCACTCGCAGATGGTCGCCTTGACCTCGTCGGCGTGCGGGTGCACGTGGTCGTGTCCCGGCTCGGCGTGGTGCCCGGCCGGTTCCGGTGGCGTCCCGGAATACGCGATCCGGCCCTCGTGCACCACGACGGACCGGCCGATCAGCGGGCGCAGCGGGCCCAACTCGTGCAGGACCAGCAGGATGGTGCCGCCGCCGGCGGCGAACCGGGCGAGCGACGCGGCGAACGCCTCCTGGCTGGCGGCGTCGACGCCGGCGTTCGGCTCGTCGAGCACCAGCAGGTCGGGTTTGCCGGCGAGCGCCCGGGCGATCAGGGTGCGCTGCTGCTGGCCGCCGGAGAGGGTGGCCACCGGGTCGTTGATCCGGTCCAGCAGGCCGACGTCGGTGAGCGCGTCGCGGACCGCGGACTTGTCGGCGGCGCCCGGGAAACGGAAGATGCCGCGCCGGGCCAGACGGCCCGACGCGACGACCTCGCCGACGGTGGCGGGCACGCCGCTGCCCGCGCCGAGGCGCTGGGGGACGTACCCGATCCGTTCCCAGTGCCGGAACCGGCGCTGGGGTGTGCCGAACAGTTCGATCTCGCCGCGGCGCAGCGGGACCAGGCCGAGGACGGTCCGGATCAGTGTGGACTTGCCCGATCCGTTGGCGCCGAGGACCGCGACGACCTCACCGGCGGTGACGCTCAGGGAGATGTCCCGCAGGATCTCGCGACCGTCGTAGCCCGCGGCGCCGTGCCGTACCTCGACGACACTGTCGGCATCGGTCATGCGGAACACTCCAGTGCTGTGGTCAGGGCGGCCAGGTTGGCGCGCATCACCGAGAAGTAGTCTGCTCCCTCCTCGGTGATGCCCTCGAGCGGGTCCAGGACCGCGGTCTTGGCGCCGACCTCCTGCGCGATCGTCTCGGCGACCTTCGGGCTGACCAGGGTCTCGAAGAAGATCGTGGTGGTGCCGCTGGCCTTGGCGGTCTCGGCGACCTCGGCGAGGCGCTGCGGGGACGGCTCGGCCTCCGGGTCGATGCCGGTGATGCCGACCTGGGTCAGGTCGTACTTCTCGGCCAGGTAGTGGAACGCGGTGTGGCTGGTGACCAGTTCGCGGCGGGCGCAGGTCTTCAGGCCGGCGGTGTACTCGCCGTCGAGCGTGGTGAGCTCGGTGTGCAGGGCGGCGGCGCGGGCGGTGTAGTCGGCCGCGTGGTCCGGGTCGGCCTGGCCGAGGCGCTCGGCGAGCTTGTCGCCGATGGTGGCGAGCCGGGTCGGGTCGAGCCAGACGTGCGGGTCGGTGCCGTTGGTGCTCTCCTGCTCGTGCTCCTCCTCGCCCTCGGCGTGCTCCTCCTCGCCGTGCGGGTCGGCCTCGGTGGCGGCCAGCAGCTGGACCGCGGAGCCCGCGTCGAAGACGTGGTCGCCACCGTTCTGCTTCACCGCGTCGTCCACGGCGGGCTGGAAGCCGCTCAGGTAGACGACCAGGCCCGCCTCGGTGATCTGCCCGACCTGGCCGGCGTTCAGTTCGAGGTCGTGCGGCTCGGCGCCGGGCTTGGTGAGGTTGGTGACGCTGACCGCGTCGCCGCCGATCCGCTCGCTGACGAACTGCAGCGGGTAGAACGCGGTGACCACGGAGAGTTTGCCGTCGTCGGCGCCCGCGGTGCCGCCGCAGGCGGCGAGGGGGATGGTGAGGAGCAGGGCGGGGAGCAGGCGGCGCATCATGCCACCAACTGTCGTCGATAATGACAATGATTGTCAAAAGCGCATGGGTTCCACCGATCAGGTGACGATCTTGGAGATGGCCCCCGCGATCAGCAGCGTGAGCAGGACCAACCGGACCACCCGGGTGACCCCGGTCTGCACCGGCCAGGTGGTGAAGGTGAGCGTGCCCACCCCGGCCGCCAGCACCACCAGCAGCAGGGCCCCGACGATGCCGGGCAGGAACAGCCCGGCCAGCAGCAGGACGAGCGCCCCGGCGAACGCCGCCGTCGGGTTCACCCGGGACAGCCGGCGCAGAAGATGATCGGGCGGGGTCACTGGCGGCTCCTGTCGGCGTGCGTACCCTCGGTCACATGCTGGTGCTCAACCGCTTCACGGTCCCGCCGGACACGCAGGACGACTTCGCCGCGCGGGCCCACGCCGCGCTCGACGCCCTGGCCCGCAGCAACGGGTACCGGTCCGGCAAGCTCACCCGGGCCATCGAGGATCCGGAGCACTGGATCCTGGTCACCGAGTGGGAGTCGGTCGGAGCCTACCGGCGCGCGCTCGGCGGATTCGACGTCAAGGTGCACGCCACCCCGCTGCTCGCGCAGGCCCTCGACGAGCCGTCCGCCTTCGAGACCCTGGCCGAGGCCGCACCGGGCGAGCCCGTGGTCGTCAGCGCCAGTGACCGGGCCGCCGATCCCTGGCGCTGACGGTCAGGTGCACTCGCGCGATCCACGACACAGGACCTAGGCTGGGAGACATGAACCCGGCGCCGCCCACCGCATACTTCCCGCCGCCTGAGCCGGGTTCCACGGTGCCGCCGCCGCCCCAGGGTCCCGGCGTGCACCCACCCTTCCCGGCGCCGCCGGTCGAGGGCCGGGGCAAGCGGATCGGACTCGGGCTGGGCATCGGCGCCGGTGTGCTGCTGCTGGTCTGCGGTGGTGGCACGGGCGCGCTGATCGGGCTGGGCGCCGCGATGGAGTCGTCCTTCGACGAGCAGGCCGGGGTCGTGGTCAGCCGCTACCTCGACGCCGTGCAGGACCGGTCGTTCTCCGAGGCGTACGACCAGCTGTGCCAGGACGCGCAGGACGACGAGAGCAAGGCGCAGTTCATCGCCCGGATGTCGACGGGGGATCCGTTCACGTCGTACACCGTCGGTGATCTTGATCTGGTGACCGGCTCGGTCCCGGTGGATCTGCGCTACGCCGACGGCGACGTCGAGCAGGTCTATGCCGAGCTCGGGCAGAACACCACGACAGGCGCGTTCGAGGTGTGCGGCGTCGGAGAGTAATCTCACTGTTCGTCCTGACACATCCACGTTTCCCCGCCGACACCCAGCCGGCGTAGGAGGAGATCCACATGCCTGCCGACCGTATCGACGCCGTCGTCAACCTGGCCAAGCGCCGGGGCTTCGTCTTCCCCTCCAGCGAGATCTACGGAGGCACCCGCTCGGCGTGGGACTACGGTCCGCTCGGCGTGGAGCTCAAGGAGAACGTCCGCCGGCAGTGGTGGCGCACCATGGTCCAGCAGCGCGACGACATCGTCGGCCTGGACTCCGCCGTCATCCTGTCCCGCGACGTCTGGGCCGCCTCCGGCCACCTCGACGCGTTCGTCGACCCGCTGACCGAGTGCCAGTCCTGCCACAAGCGGTTCCGGGCCGACCACCTCGAGGAGGCGTGGGAGGCCAAGCACGGCAACCCGCCGGCCTCGCTGCAGGAGCTCAACTGCCCGGACTGCGGCAACAAGGGCACCTTCACCGAGCCGAAGATGTTCAACGGCCTGATGAAGACCTACCTGGGCCCGACCGAGAGCGCCGAGGGCCTGCACTACCTGCGCCCGGAGACCGCCCAGGGCATCTTCGTCAACTACAACAACGTGGCCACCGCGGCCCGCAAGAAGCCGCCGTTCGGCATCGCCCAGATCGGCAAGAGCTTCCGCAACGAGATCACCCCGGGCAACTTCATCTTCCGTACGCGTGAGTTCGAGCAGATGGAGATGGAGTTCTTCGTCGTGCCCGGCAGCGACGAGGAGTGGCACGAGTACTGGTTGCAGCAGCGCTGGAACTGGTACACCGACCTGGGCCTGTCGGAGAGCAACCTGCGCTTCTTCGAACACCCCAAGGAGAAGCTCTCGCACTACTCGAAGCGGACCGTCGACATCGAGTATCGCTTCCGGTTCGGTGGCACCGAGTTCGCCGAGCTCGAGGGCATCGCCAACCGCACCGACTTCGACCTGGCCACGCACTCGAAGCACTCCGGCGTCGACCTGTCCTACTTCGACCAGGAGAAGGGTGAGCGCTGGGTTCCGTACGTCATCGAGCCGGCGGCCGGCCTGACCCGCGCCGTGCTGGCGTTCCTCCTCGAGGCGTACGACGAGGACGAGGCGCCCAACACCAAGGGCGGCGTCGACAAGCGGACGGTCATGCGCTTCGACCCGCGGCTCGCGCCGATCAAGGTCGCGGTGCTGCCGCTGTCGCGCAACCCGGAGCTGTCGCCGAAAGCCCGCGAGCTGGCGGCGAACCTGCGCAAGCGCTGGATCGTCGAGTTCGACGACTCGCAGGCGATCGGCCGCCGCTACCGCCGGCAGGACGAGATCGGCACCCCGTTCTGCGTCACGGTCGACTTCGACACCCTCACCGACGACGCGGTGACGGTCCGGGACCGCGACACCATGAAGCAGGAGCGCGTCTCCCTCGACCAGATCGAGGACTACCTGATCAAGCGCCTGCCCGGCTGCTGAGGTCTCCGCCCCCGCCCCGGCGTCAGAAGACGAAACCGCCGGGGCGGTGGTTGCGGTCGGCGATCAGGCCGGCCAGGGTGGCGACGGCGATCTCCGCCGGGGTACGCGACCCGATGTTCAACCCGACGGGCCGGTGCACCCGGGCGATCTGATCCTCGGGCACGCCCCGTTCCCGCAGGGCCGCCACGTGCGGGCCCTCGTGACGCGGGTTCCCCACGATCCCGACCCACCGGGTCCGGGCCCGCAGCGCCTCCTCCAGCAGGATCCCGATCTCCGGCCGGTGGTGGTCGGTGAGCAGCACGTCGGTGTGCTCGTCGAGCCCGGCCGCGGACAGGTCGTGGACGAGCGCGTCGCCGTGTGCCCGCGGGGTGCCGCCCAACCGGGCCGGGTCCGGTTCCACCAGCACGGTCCGGAAGCCCAGCTCGACGCCGAAGCGGACGAGCATCTCCGCCGTCGGTGACGCGAACACCGCCACGAGCCGCCTGGGCCCATCCACACTCATCCTGCCGACTCTGCCAGAAGTGCCGATGGCCCGCCTGCTGGACGTCGACTGTGGCCTTGGCCACACATTCACCTTCTGTGATCATCCTGTTGACGGAAAGAAACGCCTGGTTAACCATCGTGGTCGATGCGATGAGCTGGGCGGCCGCCGATTTTCCGGGGCATCGCGCCGTTGAGCGATGCTCTATAAAGAGTCGATCTTTTTTGAGTGAAGACACTCGATCGACTAAGGCGGGAACATTTGCGGAACAGAACAATCCTCGCCGGGCTGACGATCTCCGCGGTCGCCGTGGGGCTGGCCGGAAGTGCCCCGGCCCTCGCTGTGGTCAACGGCTCGGCCGTCGCTGACGGCACCTACGGCTTCGTCGCGCACGTCGCGGTCGGCACCCCGGAGACCGGCGGGCAGGCCTGCACCGGCGCGCTCGTCGACCCGCAGTGGGTGATCACCGCGGCGGCCTGCTTCGCCGTCGACGGGCAGGCCCCGGCGGCCGGCAAACCGTCCCGGCCCACCACCGTGACGATCGGCCGCGCCGACCTGAGCGGGACCGCGGGCCAGGTGCGCACCGCCGCCCGGCTGGTGCCGCACCCGAGCCGCGACGTGGTGCTGGTCCGGCTGAACCAGCCGACCACCGTCACCCCGGTCGCCCTGGCCGCGACCGCTCCGGCGACCGGTGACCTGCTGCGCGTGGCCGGGTACGGCCGGACCGCCACCGAGTGGGTGCCGGGCCGGCTGCACAGCGCCCAGTTCCAGGTGAACACGGTCGGCGCCGGCCTGCTCGACGTGGCCGGCGTGACCGAGAACCAGCCCGGCGTCTGCAAGGGCGACGCCGGTGGGCCCGCGCTGCGCGAGACCGGTGGCGTGACCGAGCTGGTCGCCATCAACCACGCCTCCTGGCAGGGGGGCTGCATCGGCGTGGACGAGACCCGCCGGGACGCGACCGAGACCCGGATCGACGACCTCGGCTCGTGGATCCGGACGTACGCGCCCGGTGGGTTGGCGGAGGACCACCGCGACGACGTCAAGATGGTCTACAGCTACGCCGACGGCTCGGTCGGACCGTTCACCTTCACCACCGCGGCGGACGGTGCGATGACCGCCCGCGGTGGCTGCCGCACCGCCGTCGGGCTGTACAACGTCAACCGCCTGAAGACCTTCAAGGGCGACTTCAACGGTGACGGCCGGATCGACCAGGTGGTCCTCAACGGCGTCGCCGACGCTCAGACGCTCACCCTGGACACCTTCCTGACCAACGCCGACGGCACCTGCTCGGCCGGCGTCCGGTCCTGGACCAGCACCACCTTCGGCACGTACGAGCGGCTGCTGATGACCAGCGGCGACTACAACGGCGACGGGCGCACCGACCTGGCCGGGTTCTACAACTACGCGAACGCCTCGATCGGCCTGTTCACCTGGATCGCCCGGGCCGACGGCACGTTCGGGTCGCCGACCCGCAGCTGGTTCAACGACGCCACCCCGTACTGGGGCGAGATCGCCCGGATGAAGGTGTTCAGCGGCGACTTCAACGGTGACGGCCGCGACGACGTCGGCTCCTTCTACAAGTACGCGGACAACAGCGTCGGCATCTACAGCTGGACCTCGACCGCGGCCGGTGGCTTCGGCGAGGACGCCCGCGTCTGGTCCGTCCCGGCCTCCCCGTACTGGGGCGACCCGGACCGGCTGCGGATCGCCGCCGGCGACTTCAACGGTGACGGCCGTGGCGACGTGGCCGGCTTCTACAACTACGCCAGCGGCGAACTGGCCATGCTGACCTGGACCGCCAAGGCGGACGGCACCTTCAACAGCCCGTTCAGCTCGTACAAGTCCACCACCAGTGGCTGGGGCTCGTGGGACCGGACCCGGTTCACCTCGGGCGACTTCAACGGTGACGGCCGCGACGACCTGGCCGCGCTCTACGGGTACGCCGACGGCAGCCTGGGCCTGCACACCCTGGTCGCCAACGAGCAGGGCGGCTTCGCGTCCCCGGTGCGGTCGTGGACGTCGGCCACCTTCGGCTCGTACGCCAGCATCAACCTCGCCGAAGACCCGGTCTGATCTCACCGATTCGAGTCCAGGGTGCCCTTCGTGGCACCCTGGACAGCGTGACTGCACCGCTCATGCTCGGCAACCATGCCGTCAATCCGCCCGTCGTGCTGGCCCCGATGGCGGGCATCACCAACGTGGCGTTCCGGCGACTCTGTCGCGAGCAGGGTGGCGGGGTCTACGTCTGCGAGATGATCACCACACGGGCGCTGGTGGAGCGGATCCCCAAGACCCTCAAGATGATCGCGTTCGCCGAGGACGAGGGCTTCCGCAGCCTGCAGCTCTACGGCGTCGACCCGGACGTGACCGCGGCCGCGGTGCGGATGATCGGCGAGGACGGCCTGGCCGACCACATCGACCTGAACTTCGGCTGTCCGGTGCCCAAGGTGACCCGTCGCGGTGGCGGTTCGGCCCTGCCCTGGCGCCGCCGGCTCTTCGCCCGGATCGTCCAGCAGGCGGTCGCGGCGGCGAAACCCTACGGCATCCCGCTGACCATCAAGATGCGCAAGGGCATCGACGACGACCATCTGACGTACGTCGAGGCCGGTCTCGCCGCGCAGGAGGCCGGCGTCGCCGCGGTCGCCCTGCACGCCCGCACCGCCGAGCAGCGCTACTCCGGCAAGGCCGACTGGGATGCGATCGCCACCCTCAAGCAGGCCCTGGACGTGCCGGTGCTCGGCAACGGCGACATCTGGGAGGGCTCCGACGCGCTGCGCATGGTCGCGCACACCGGCGTCGACGGGGTCGTCGTCGGCCGCGGCTGCCTGGGCCGCCCGTGGCTCTTCGCCGACCTGGAGGCCGCGTTCACGCAGGGCGACGGCTACCGTCCGGTGCTGCCCACCCTGGGCGAGGTCGCCAAGATCATGTCGCGGCACGCCCAGCTGCTGGTCGAGGCGCTGGAGGACGAGAAGCACGGCTGTGCCGACTACCGCAAGCACGTCGCGTGGTACCTCAAGGGCTTCCCGGTCGGCAGCGACCTCCGCCGCCGGCTGGCGATGATCTCCTCGTTGGCCGAGCTCGATGACCTGCTGGCCCAGCTAGACCCGTCGATCCCGTTCCCCACCGACGCGCTGGGTCAGCCCCGGGGCCGGGTCAACGCCCCCGGCAAGGTCTCCCTGCCGCACGGCTGGCTCGACAGCCGCGACGAGGACGTCGTCCCCGAGGGCGCCGAGACCGACGAGTCCGGCGGCTGATTCCTCAGGTACGACCTACCGGGAGCCCCCACCCACCCGCGACCTGAGCGTCACTCCGGCCTGTGCCGCCACCGCCGGGCTGAGATCGGTGTGCATGCACCCGTTCCGGTGAATCCATCGACTATCCTCTTGGCTGAAAATAAGTCAGAACTTATTTTTTGGTGTCATGTGGGAGGTTGTACTGCTGGCCCCGGTGGAGGAGTGGTTTCTCAGCCTTTGCGAGGAGGACCCGACGACCGCCAACCGAATCACGGAGGCGATCGACCACCTCTCGGAGGTCGGGCCGGGACTGGGGCGGCCAATGGCGGATCGGGTACACGGAAGCACGCTGCATCATTTGAAGGAGTTGCGTCCCGGCTCGGCCGGTCGTTCAGAGATTCGGCTGCTGTTCGTCTTCGACGTTCAGCGTGAGGCGGTGATCCTGGTCGGTGGGGACAAAGCCGGGCACTGGAATCGCTGGTACAAAGAAAACATCCCGATTGCCGAGAGCCGGTACGAGGAATACCTGATCGAACGCGAGAAGGAGAAGCCATGACCGGTCGGCGGTGGAGTGAGGTCAGGGCCGAGGCGATGGAGCGGCAACCCGCGCTGGCGACTCCCGAGGCAGCAGCGGAACGTGCTGCCGTCCGGGTCGAGAACGTCGGCCGGATCCGTGGGCACGAGCTGGCCGAGATGCGGAAGTCGGCCGGCCTCACGCAGGCCGACGTCGCGACCGCACTCGGTGTGACCCAGGCCCGTGTCTCGCAGATCGAGCACGGCCATGTCGACAGCCTGGACACCCTCCGGGCCTACGCCGAGGTGTTGGGCGCCGAGGTCTCCGTCGTGGTCTCCCGAGGGCCGATCACGCTCCGGGTCGCCTGAGACGGCCCGGAACCGGGTGGTCAGCGGGGGACGTGGTCGGTGGACCGGGTCAGGGACTGCCAGCGGTCGGTCTCCTCGGCGACCGCGGCCAGTTTGGTGCGGATGTCGGTGAGGGTGGAGCTGCCGAGCGGGATCCTGGCCGGCATCTGATCCAGCCCGGCGACGGTGAGGATCGCGGCGGCCGCGCGGACCGGGTCGCCCTCCTGGTTGCCGTCGGTGGCGTCCGCCCAGGCCCGGGAGGCGCCGCCGGTCGGTGTGTAGTCGTCGATGACCAGGGCGGCACGCCGCAGGGAGGTGCCGCTGAGGAAGTCGGTGCGCAACGGGCCGGGCTGCACCGACGTCACCTGGACGCCGAGTGGGGCGAGTTCCAGCCGCATCGCCTCGGTCAGCCCCTCGACGGCGAACTTGGTGGCGCTGTAGACGCCCCCCAGCCCGCCCAGGCGGCCACCCCGCCGGTGGAGCTGATGTCGAGGACCCGGCCCCGGCCGGCGGCCCGCATCACCGGCAGCACCGCGCGGGCGACAGTGAGCAGGCCGAACACGTCGGTGTCGAAGACGTCGCGCACCTCGGCGTCGCTGCTCTCCTCGACCGCGACCACCGGGTCTCCGAACACCGGCACGGGGTGAAACGGTTCTTCCACGAGGCCGTCGGCGATATGCGGCTCAACTGGCAGACGCTTCTATCTGCCCGGCGGCCTCGGGCAGAGCGTCGTCGTCTACAGCGCCGACACCGGCTCCCCGTCCGAGGAGAAGCTGCGGCTGCTGGCCAGCTGGACCGCCGCCCCTACCGATTCAGTTGAACCGCCACGATGATCGCGGCGATCAGGGCGAGGGCGGCGACGATCGCGGCGGCGATCTTCACCGCGCTGTACGGACGCTCGCCCGCCACCTCGGCGGTGCGGCCGTTGACCACCACGTTGAACGTCCGGCCGGCGTGCAGGTAGCAGGCGATCCACACCGGCAGCAGCATCAGCTTGAACATGACGTGGTGGTACTCGGTGTCGACCGCGTCCACCCGCTGCTCGTCGCCGCCGATGTCGTCCCGGCAGTCCCGTTCGATGACCGGGGCCATCCGGGACTTCGCCCGGTCCAGGCCGGTCTCCGGTTCGACGTCGTAGCGCAGCGTCTCGTGCCCGGCCAGGAACTCCGGCCGGTACGCCTGCGACTCCAGCAGCGGCCACGGCTCGAGACCGTCCAGGTGGTCGGGCAGCACCCGCCCGGTGCCGGCGACCAGCACGTCGTCGAACGTGCGCTGGACCGTGCCGGAGGCCGGCCACCAGCGGGTCTTACGGACCTGCCGGGACTTGGTCTCGCCGTTCTCGGTGTACGTCTCGGTGACCCAGTAGTGCTCGCCGCGCTGCCCCCGGTAGTGCGACACGGTGTGCGCGTCGTACGTCCAGTGCGGCAGGTACGAACTGTGCGCCGACTCCGCCTCGGTGACCTTCTTGAGGCTGTTCGGCGCGAACCACCGCGACGACGCCCAGCCCTGCAACGCCTCGCGCAGGGCCGGCTTGTCCACGGTGAACGGCAGCACCGCCTCCGGGACGACCTGTTCGCCGGAGGTCACGTCGGCGACCAGGGGCGCGCCGCAGAACCCGCACCGGTCCGAGATCTTGTCGCTCTGGGTGACCGCACCGCAGCCCTGGCAGGTGAACGTGTGCGGCGCCAGGCTGGCGATCGGTTTCCGGGGCAGGACGGCGAACGAGGCGTACGCGTGTTCCCGCACCGCCCGTGCCGGGGCGGCGATCGGCGTCTCGGCACCGCAGTACGGGCATTTGAGGACGCTGGTGCCGGGCGCGAACTCGACGTTGGCCCCGCAGTTCGCACACGGGTACTGGGTCTGCTGGGCCGTCATTGCGGCGGCAGGGGCGGCGGAACCGCGGCGAACACGCTGTTCAGTTCGGCGACCTGCCCGGCGGCGGTCCACCCGGCCATCCCGCTGCGCCACACCAGGGTGTCCCGGGTCAGCGTGCCGGAACCGGCGTGCCCGGTGAGCGCGGCCAGGTCGAACGGCCCCTGCTGCTGACCGCCGAGGGCGGCGAACCACTCGCCGGCCGGCAGCGGCGGGGGAACGATCGGTGGCGGTGTCGCGGCCATCGACTGCGCGGCCCGCTGCCCGGCGGCCATGCCCAGCCCGAGGCCGATCGCATCGCCGGCGCCACCCGGGTTGCCGGCGGCGTCCTCGATCGCGTTCGCGGTCTGGAACTTCGTGTACGCGTCCAGGTCGCCCAGCACCCCCATCGAGGTGCGCTTGTCCAGCGCCTGCTCCACCTCGGGCGGCACCGAGATGTTCTCGATGACGAACTTGGGGATCGCGATGCCGGACGAGTCCAGCTCGTCGGTGAGGACGGCGGCCAGGGTGCTGCCGATGGAGAGCTGCTTGGCGGCCAGGTCCAGCATCGGCACGTTCGCGGTGGCGAGCGCGCTGCCCAGGTGGCTGACGACCAGCTGCCGCAGGTATTCCTGCACCTCGGCGGTGCGGAACTGCGGGTCGGTGCCGACCAGTTCGGTGAGCAGCTTGCCGGGGTCGGTGACCCGCATGGCGAAGGCCCCGAAGGCGCGCAGCCGGACCGCCCCGAACTCCGGGTCGCGAACCATCACCGGGTTCTGCGTGCCCCACTTCATGTCGGTGAACTGCCGGGTGTTGACGAAGTACACCTCGGCCTTCCACGGCGACTCGAACCCGTACTTCCAGCCCTTGAGGGTGGACAGGACCGGCATGTTCTGCGTGGTCAGCGTGTGGGTGCCCGGACCGAACACGTCGGCGACCCGGCCCTCGTTGACGAACACCGCGGTCTGCGACTCGCGGACGACGAGCTTGGCGCCCATCTTGATCTCGTTCTCGTAGCGGGGGAACCGCCAGACGATCGTGTCGCGGCTGTCGTCCAGCCACTCGATGATGTCGACCAGCTCACCCTTGAGTTTGTCCCAGAGTCCCACGCCGGTGTCCCCTCGCCTGTGCCGATCTTCGTGCGGCGCCGACCGTACCAAAACCGGTCTAGCTGGGAGAAGGCCTACCGGCGGAGGGTGACCAGGGCGGCGGCGAGCAGCGGCACACCGGCCAGCACGAACAGGGTGCTCAGCGGGAGCGGCACGGCGAACAGGGCGTAGATCGCGACGGCGAACACCTCGGCCCCGAAACCGCTCACCGACAGCACCGTGGTCCGGGCCGGGCCGCTGATCGCCTCCTGCAGGCGCGTCCCGGTGTGCACCACCGCGAACTGCAGCGCCCCGAAAGCCACCGCGACCACCAGCAGGCCGGCCGGATGCGGCACGGTCGCGCCCATCGCCAGCAGCGCCGCCGCCAGGGTGAGGACGCCGGCGAGGCGCCGCGGCGAGGTGCGGGGCAGTCGTGCGGCAAGTGCGCTTCCCCCGGCCATCGCCGCCGCGGTCAGAGCAAACAGTGGGGGTACGCCGTGAGCGCCCGCACCCTTGTCCGCGGCGAGCAGCGGAAGGTACTCGTCGAGCGCCCCGAACCCCGGGACGAGTGCCGCCACGAGCAGCAGCCGCAGGACGCGCCCGTTCCCGGTGGCCTCCCGCAGTCCCGCCCGCAGGACCGCCCGGTAGCCACGGTCGTCCGGCGCCGGCACCACGGGAGCCGCGATGCCGGGGGCCACCCCGGGACGGTTCGTGCTGCGGTCGTCGGGGGTGTGGCTCGTACCCCGGCGTGGTTCTTCCGGGAGACGCAGCGCGAGGAGACCGCCCAGGGTTACCGTCGCGATGCTGATCGCGCCGACCAGCCGATAGCCGCCGGCGGCCAGGGCGGGAGTGGCGAGCAGGGCCGCGGCAAGCATGCTGAGCTGCGCGATCGTGCCGCCGCGGCCGATCGTCCTGGTGTAGCTCTCCGGATCGCCGGACCGGTCGTGGACCAGCGACTCGAGGGTGCCGGAACTCAGCGCCCCGCCGGCGCCCCACAGCACGAAGCCCAGTGCGAAGCCCGGGTAGGACGGCCGGAGCAGCCAGACGGCGTAACCGGTCGCGGTGAGGAACTCACCGAGCGCGTAGACACGCTTGCGGGACCAGACGTCGGCGAACGCGCCGGACGGGATCTCGCAGACGAAGGACACCACCGACCAGATCACGAACAGCGACGAGATCTCGCTGGTGGTGAGCCCGGCGCCGGCGAAGATCAGCGCGTAGACCGGGTAGAGGAGCACGCCCTCGGAACAGGCGCGAACCGTGTAGTAGAGCCGCTGTCAGCGTCAAACCGGGTGCATGAGGCCAGTCTGCCGCACGCGTCAACGCAATTCGGCCTCGTCGGCGGCGGCCCGGCCGGACTCCCAGCCCTCGAGGCTGTCGATGCGGCTGCCGCGGGCCCGGACCGTGCGGGGGAAGACCTTCTCCATCTGCTCACGCACCTGGATGTCCCGGGTCCGCAGCACCGGCAGCAGATCGTCGCGCTCGGCGAACTCGCGCTCGGCGACCTGGCGCAGCCGCTCGCCGATCCGGTGTGCGTAGGCGACCAGGAACGACCGGCGGAACGCCTTCACCCGGGCGCGCCCCTTGCCCGGCTCGTCGCGGGTCATCGCCCGGTTCGCCTGGACCAGCAGCGAGGTGTGCAGCAGTTCGACCGCGTCGATGTCGGCGTCGAACCCGAAGACCGTGCTGAAGCCCAGCTCCGGCGACCAGACCGTGCGGCACGAGTTGGCCCGGGCCACCGCGTCGAGCAGGCTGGCCTTCTCACTCTCGTAGGGGTGGTCGACGCCGATCCGCCGGGCGAACGGGGTCAGATCGACCGCCGGGGCGGTGACCTCCTCGATCCGGTATCTGGTGATCAGCTCCTGGGCCTTGGCGCTGTAACTCTCCGCCTCGGCCGGGAACTCGGTGGCCTCCGCCTTGGCGAGCAGCGCCCGCACCCGGTCCAGCATCTTCGAGTCGCCGTGCCGCGGCACGGTGGTCAGCGGGGTGCCGGGCGGCGGGATGAGGATCTCGATGCCGGGCAGCCGCCGCAGCTCGGCGAGCAGGTCGAGGGAGGCGTCCAGCACGGCGATCCGGTCCGGCCGGCGACCTTCCGGGGTACGCGTGACGCCGGCCTGATCCTGCCAGCGCGGGTCGACCGGGCTCTTGCCCCGGAGGAAGGCGGCCGCGGCGTCGGCGACCAGGGGCGGCTGGAGCGGGTTGCCGCGGCGCGCGACGGCCCGCTGCAGTTCGAGGGGTTGCCAGCCGGACCGGAAGAGCCGGTCGAACTCGGCGTCGAGGGCCACACGCATGGCGATGTCGACGTCAGCGGCGGTGACCCCGGTGAGAGCGTCGAGGGCGGCCTCGTGTCCGAGGGCTCCGGAACGCAGCCCGTCGATGATGGTCCGGGCGCTCATGGAACAGGATGGTAGTTGCCGGGGTCCTGGTTCCCGGCCAGGACCCCGGCACCGTGCTCGCCGAGCGACCGAACGGGCACGGACGCAAAACGCCACCGACGGGATAAACCTCACGTCAGTGGACCTTTCGGTGCTGCCTTCACAGCATGCACGCCGCTCAATCATCAAACAAGGGGTAACGTCCCGGAAACTTAGAGTTCCGTAGTCGAGCCCGCTGCTATGGATCTGCCGAGGGGGTGGGCGGGGAGGGCGGTGCGGGCCCTCCCCGCCAGGGGTGGCGATCATGGGATCCGCCGGCCGGGCTCAGACGTCGAGGTCGTTCTCGATGCGCTTGAGCTGGTGGCGGGACATCGCCAGGTTGGCCCGGTCGCGGCGCAGCGCCACATAGAGGAAGAGGCCCTTCCCCGAGCGGCTCGTCAGCGGCCGGATCATGTGGTACTGCGTGTCCAGCGTGATGAGGATGTCCTCGATCTTCTCGGAGAGGTTGAGCATCTCCATCGCCCGGAGCTTGGCCCGGACCACGTCGGTGTTGCCCGCGGCGGCGACCGTCAGGTCGAGTTCCTTGCCGCCGCCGAGGGTGCCCAGGGCCATGCCGCTGGTGTGGTCCACGAGCGCGACGCCGATCGCGCCGTCGATCTCCATGACTTCCTTCAGTGCGGTGTCCATGTCGGGCATGGGTCGTTCTCCTATCACTGTGGTGGGTGGTGATGGAAACTGCCGGTCAGCCGGCCGCCTGGTGGTGGCGGGCCACGGTCGGCAGGGTGGCCATCGGGGTACGCCGGGCCAGCGGTGCCGACGGGCCGGACTGCGTGGGGATCTCCGGCCGCGGCGGGGGCGGCGGCGGGGGGAGTTGTTGCTGCGCGGCGGTCGCGTTCTGGACGGCCATGAGCTTCACGAGCCGGCGCACCGAGCGCCGTGCCTCGAGGTGGACCATGGCGAGGTTGGCGTCGCCGGAGGTGACCAGGGTGAGTAGCCCGTTCAGCCCGGCGGTGTACGACGTGATGTACCCGCCGTCGCACTCCACTACGGATTCCCGCAGGTCACCGTGGCTGACCGCGTGCGCGAAGCGCCGGGCCAGGGCCAGGTGGGCCGCGGCGAGCGCGGCCAGGGTGTCCGGTTCCAGTCCGTGCGAGTCGTGTGCGACGACCAGCCCGTCGGCGGTGGCCAGCACGCTGCCGGAGAGTTCGGGCACTCTGCTGCGCAGGCGTCCGAGTTCCTCGAGTACCGCCGGATCGACCGTGGTCATCCTCTCCTCGCTCCTTCAGCTGATCGGGGGTGCGCGGGTCACCGCAGTGCCCTCAAGGCGGTGCGGATGCGCTTGAGAAGTACTTCGTCGGTGCCCTGATGCACCGGCGGGTTCTCGGCGGCTGCCATCTCCTTGGGCAGCTTGGCGCCGGGCTTGCGGCGGGCCAGCCGGGGAAGCCGGTTCATCCCCGTCGCGCTGTCGCCCCCGCCGGAGGCGGGTGGTGGGTCACTGTTCGCCGGCGACATCCGGGCGGTGTGCCCCGCGCCGTTGATCACGGGTACGAGCGGAACGTCCGTCTCGTCCATCGGTGCCCGGTCGAGCGGCACCCGGGGCCGTTCGCGGGGTGCCGGCGTGCGGTCGGCCGGTGCCTGCGCCCGTCCGGCCGGTGGCGCCACCGCGGCCGGTGCCCGGTCGAGTGCCACCGAGGCGCCACGGGGCTGCGGTAGCCGGATCAGGTCGGTGCCGTCGCCGGCGCGTACGTCCGGAAGCTCGATGAGGCCCAGTGCCGCGAGGCGCCGCAGTTCCTGGATGGTCGCGTAGCCCGCGCGGCCCAGCAGCTGGGCCAGGTCGCCCGGGGTGCGCTGGCCGTCGGCGTGCACCAGCAGCTCCCATTGCAGGGAGGTCAGCGTGACGCGTTCCCGCGGGGCCCGGGTCACCGGGATGACGGCCGCGGTGTCGATGCGCTGGTCGGGGAAGATGTCGTCGAGCAGCCCGATCCGGCGGCGCACCTCCCGGCTGACCGCGGTCGCGTCGATGTGCACGACCGGGCCGAGCCAGTGGGTGGCGCCGGCGACGAACTCGACCGGTGCGGCGGTCGCGCCGAGCACGAAATACGCCGCGTCGTAGGTGGCGCCGAGCACGCAGAGTTCCAGTTCGCCCTGTGTCAGGTGGCCCTGCTCGACGATCAGCCGGCCGACCCGGGAGTGCGAGCCGCCCATGTCGAGCGCGCTCTGCCAGGTACGCCCGGCCAGCCGGCCGGAGGAGGTGAGCAGTTCGCCCACCCCCGGCGCGGACGACGACTCCGCGTAGATGACCCGGCCCTCGAAGATGTAGACCGCGCCGCCGGGGTGGCCACCGACCACCAGCGCTCCGGTCTTCCGCTCGCCGGCGGCCCGCGTCAGCAGGTTCCCGGGCGTCGCGGTCTTCGTGGGGGCCACCTCGTGCTCCTGTCCGTCTTCTTCGTCGGGTTCTCCGGGGATCCGCCTGCCGTGCTCATCGGGCCGTGACCAGCTCGTCGGCGAGGCGTTGCATCTTGCGGCGAGCCACGGCGAGGTTGCCGCGGACCCGGTCCAGCCAGACGTAGAGCACCAGTCGGCTGTCGAACTCGGTCTGGACGAGCCGCAGGAGGTGATAGCCGCCCGCGGTGGTGATGATCAGGTCTTCGAGCAGGTCGTGCGGTACGGCCGAGACGTACAGCGATCGGCTGGTCGCGGCCTGGACCACGTCCGCCGTACCGGCCGCGGCGGCTTCGTGGTCCTCGTTGGGTGCGGCTCCGGTCGTGGCGACCGGGAAGCCGGTGGTGTAGTCGACGATGCTGGCCCCGACCGCGCCAGGGATCGTCATGGCCTCCTGTAGACAGTGGTCGACGCCGGGCACTTCACTCCTCAGCGCTGTTCTTGTCGCTTCCGGTGACGAGGATTGATTCCTCACCACCACCGTGGGCCATCCTCCGGTGACCCTGCGACGACAAGTCGCACGTTTTGTGCGTCATGGTCCGGTCGGCGGTGGCCGTTGGGGTTGCGGACCGGTGGTGGTGGCGAACCGCCGCGGCCGTCGTCGCTGCCGGGGCGGCACGATCAGCCGTGCGTCGATCTCCACCCGCGGCAGCTCACCCAGCCAGTGACGCTCGTCGGGGGCGAACCAGGCCGGGGCGCCGCTCTGGCGCACCAGCACGTGGGTGGCGTCGGCGATCACCGCCACCACCCGCAGGGCCAGCTCGTGCTGACCCAGCCAGCCGTCCCGCAGCAGCACCCGGGCCACCTGGCAGGTGTCGCGTCCCTCCGCGTACGCGTCCCGCCAGGTCTGCGGGTTCAGCCGCCCGGAGGAGACCAGTCGTTCGCCGATACCGGGGCAGGCCGGCGATTCGGCGTACGTGATGCGGCCGGCGACCAGGTAGAACACCCCGCCAGGGGTGCCGCCGACGTGCAGCGCGCCGGTCCGTCCCGACTCGCCCAGATCGGTGAGCAGGCGCCGCATGGTCGCGGTCGCCGGTGAACCAGGAATCACGGAACGTCATCCTGGGGTCCATCGAGCGATGTCGTCGCACCTGAGGTGCGCTGTCGGTACCGGGGTCATTCTTTAGGGTGCGGCCGGGCGATCAGGAGACCGCGGCGGAACACCTGGTGGCCATGGGTGCGCGACCGGTCGACATCGGTCAGCGGAGCGTGCCGTGGATGGTGCCGGCCGACCCGGAGGGCAACGAGTTCTGCTTCCTCAGCAGCCGGACCATGCCTTAGGCGGCCTAGTCTGGGCACATGCCGGTCCCGGACACGCAACGGTTCTCGCCCGAGCCCGCCAAGGACAGTGGGTACGGGCGGACCCCGTACCAGCGCGACCGGGCCAGAGTGCTGCACTCGGCCGGGTTCCGCCGGCTGGCCGCCAAGACCCAGGTGCACACCGCCGGGTCGGACGACTTCCTGCGGACCCGGCTCACGCACTCCCTCGAGGTCGCGCAGATCTCCCGGGAGATGGGCGCCCGGCTGGGGTGCGACCCGGACGTGGTGGACGTCGCCGGCCTGGCCCACGACATCGGGCATCCCCCGTTCGGGCATAACGGCGAGGCGGCCCTGGACCGGGTGGCCGAGCCGTGCGGCGGGTTCGAGGGGAACGCGCAGACACTGCGGGTGCTCACCCGCCTGGAGGCCAAGGTGCCCGGCGCCGGTCTCAACCTGACCCGGGCCACCCTCGACGCGTGCTCCAAGTACCCGTGGTTCCGCAAACCGGGGAGCCGCAAGTTCGGCGTCTACCCGGACGACCGGCCGGTCTTCGAGTGGCTCCGCGACGGCCGCGACGACGAGCGGAAATGCCTGGAGGCCCAGGTGATGGACTGGGCGGACGACGTCGCCTACTCGGTGCACGACGTGGAGGACGGCGTGCACGGCCGGTTCATCGACCTGCGCCGGCTGCTGGACGACCCGGTGGAGCGGGCCGCGCTCTGCGCCGACGTCGCCACCAGCTACTCCGAGGAGACCCCGGACGAGCTGGGCGCCTCGCTCGAGCTGCTGCTCGCCGACCCGGCCGTGATCGGTGCCGCCGGCCACGACGGGAGCTACGACGCGCAGGTGGCCCTCAAACGGATGACCAGCGTGCTGACCGGGCGGTTCGTCTCGTCGGCGGTCGGCGCCACGCACAGCCGGTACGGCACCGACCCGGTCCGCCGGTACGAGGCCGACCTGATCGTGCCGTGGACCGCCCGCAACCAGTGCGCCCTGCTCAAGGGGATGGCCCTGCGGTACGTGATGCGGGCGCGCGCCGCGGAGGAGTGGTACGAGCGCCAGCAGAGCATCCTGGTCGAGTTGGTGGCGGCGCTCACGCGTACCCCGGAGGCTCTCGATCCGCTCTTCGGCCCGCAGCATGCCGCCGCGGCCGACGAGGCCGCGGCCCTGCGGGTGGTGATCGATCAGGTGGCGTCGCTCACCGACCACGCGGCCGTCGCCTGGCATCGATCCCTGGTGGCGACGCGTCACTGAGTCGCGGGCCACCCTGCTGGCGGCGCGCCCCCGCGGGGAGGCAGGATGTATGCCGTGGCGGGCAGGGTCAAGGACGAGGACATCGCACTGGTCCGGGACCGGACCTCGATTGCGGACGTGATCAGCGAGACGGTGACGCTGCGGTCGGCGGGAGGCGGCAACCTGAAGGGCCTGTGTCCCTTCCACGACGAGAAGACGCCGTCGTTCAACGTCTCACCGGCCCGCGGGGTGTACTTCTGCCACGGCTGCGGCCAGGGCGGTGACGCGATCAAGTTCCTGATGGACGCGGAGCACCTGTCGTTCATCGAGTCGGTCGAGCGGCTGGCCGGCAAGGCCGGCATCGTGCTGCGCTACGACACCGAGACCGGCGGCCCGGCCACCCCGCGCCCGCAGGTCGGCCAGCGTCAGCGTCTGCTGGCCGCGCACACCGCGGCCCTGGAGTTCTACCGCGACCAGCTGGGTTCGCCGGGTGCCCGCAAGGCGCGGGAGTTCCTCGCCGAGCGCGGGTTCGGCCGGGACTCCGCCGAGAAGTACGGCTGCGGGTTCGCCCCGGACTCCTGGGACGCGCTCACCAAGCATCTGCGGCTGCAGGGCTTCACCAGCGACGAGCTGACCACCGCCGGGCTGTCCAAGGCGGCCCGGTCCGGTTCGCTGATCGACCGGTTCCGCCGCCGGCTGCTCTGGCCGATCAAGGACCTGGGCGGCGACGTGATCGGGTTCGGCGCACGCAAGCTGTTCGACGACGACGACGGCCCGAAATACCTGAACACGCCCGAGACGCCGATCTACAAGAAGTCGCACGTGCTCTACGGCATCGACCACGCGAAACGGGAGATCGCCAAGCGGGGCCGGGCGGTGATCGTCGAGGGCTACACCGACGTGATGGCCTGTCACGAGGCGGGCGAGCCGACCGCGGTGGCCACCTGCGGCACGGCCTTCGGCGTCGACCACATCCAGGTGCTGCGCCGGCTGCTGATGGACAGCGACAGCTTCACCGGCGAGATCATCTACACGTTCGACGGCGACGCGGCCGGGCAGAAGGCGGCGCTGCGGGCCTTCGAGGAGGACCAGCGGTTCGTCGGGCGCACCTTCATCGCGGTCTCGCCGGACAACATGGACCCCTGCGAGCTGCGCCTGGCCAAGGGTGATCTGGCCGTGGTCGACATGATCGCCAGCCGGGAGCCGCTGGTCGACTTCGCGTTGCGCCAGACCATCGCCCGTTTCGACCTGGACACCGTCGAGGGGCGGGTCGAGGCGATGCGCCGGGCGGCCCCGCTGGTTGCCAAGATCAAAGACCGGGAGAAGCGCCCGGAGTACGCCCGCAAGCTCGCCGACGACCTCGGCATGGACCTGGAACCCGTGCAGCGTGCCGTGCGGGCGGCCCAGTCCGGGGCTGCGGCGGCCGGCGACTCCCGGCCGGTTCCGGTGCACAGCACCCAGCTCCTGGTCGAGCGGGAGGCGCTGAAACTCGCCCTGCAGTACCCGGGGCTGGCCGGCGCGATGTTCGACACCTCGGAGCCCGACGACTTCAGCGACGAGATCCTCCGGTCGATCCGGATCGCCATCGCCTCCGTCGGCGGGACCACCTCGGCGAACACCGGCGCCACCTGGATCGAGGCGGTCCGGGAGGCGGCCGGGGACCTCGGGGCCAAGGCACTGGTGGGGGAGTTGTCGGTCGAACCGGTCCGGGTGGACCGCGAGGCCGACCCGTCGTACGTGTCGCAGCAGATCGCCAAACTCCAGATCCCCCGCGTCCTGTCCCGGATCCGGGACATCAAATCGAAGATCCAGCGGATGAACCCCGTCAAGAACCGGGACGAGTACTTCGCGCTCGCGGGGGAGCTGTTCCCCCTGGAGCAGCACGCGAAGGCGCTCCGGCAGGCGGCGTTCACCTACGACTCGGTGAACGGGTAGGTGGTTGCCGGTGTTCGGGTTCCTCCGTCGGCGTGCCGCTCTTCCAGGTGCGCTCAAACCGTCGCTGGAGCCCGAGGAACGGATCCTCGCCTGGTCCGCGGTCGAGGAGGCCGCCCTCGTGGTCACCAACCGGGGGATCTGGCTGCCCGGTGCGGACGCCCGGCTGGGCTGGCACGAGATCCACAAGGTGGCCTGGTCCGGTCGCGAACTGCGGATCACGCCGGCCGAGGTGACCGGCGAACGCAACGGCTACACGGTGCTGTCCGACGGCCCGGTGGTGTCCTACCTCCTGCTCGAACCCGGTGAGGTGCCCGACCAGGTCCGCACCCGGGTCACCCGGTCGGTGGCGTACACGTCGCATCACGGCCTGCCGCAGGGCGGGGTGCGGGTGGTCGGCCGCCGGGTCAGCGGGCGCGACGGCCTGAGCTGGGCGGTGCGCTACGACGAGGGCACCCCGTCCGACCGCCCGGAGATCGCCGACGCCACCGACGCGGTGGTCACCGTGGCCCGCACCTCGGCGGCGGCGCCCGGTCGTTGAGAAAATGTGTCGCACCCCCTCCGTAGGGTCAGGGGGTGACTTCACTCATCCACGCGCGCGGGCTGGTCAAACGGTTCGACGGATTCACCGCGGTCGCCGGCATCGACGTCGACGTGCAGGCCGGTGAGGCGTTCGGTTTCCTCGGGCCCAACGGTGCCGGCAAGAGCTCCACCATGCGCATGATCGGGTGTGTCTCACCACCGACCGAGGGCACGCTGGAGATCCTCGGCCTCGACCCGCGGCGTGACGGCCCGGCCATCCGGGCCCGGCTGGGCGTCTGCCCGCAGACCGACAACCTCGACCCCGAGCTCACCGTCCGGGAAAACCTGACCACCTACGCCCGGTTCTTCGGCATCCCGCGCCGCACGGCCCGCGCCCGTGCCGACGAGCTGCTGGAGTTCGTGCAGCTCACCGAGCGCGCCGACGCCCGGGTCGAGCCGCTCTCCGGCGGCATGAAACGGCGGGTCACCATCGCCCGCGCGCTGGTCAACGAGCCCGACATCGTGCTGCTCGACGAGCCCACCACCGGCCTCGACCCGCAGGCCCGCCACCTGGTCTGGGAGCGGCTGTTCCGGCTCAAGAAGCAGGGCGTCACGCTGGTGCTGACCACCCACTACATGGACGAGGCCGAGCAGCTGTGCGACCGGCTCGTGGTGATGGACGGTGGCCGGATCGCCGCCGAGGGCTCGCCCCGCGACCTGATCGAGCGCTACTCCACCCGTGAGGTGGTGGAGCTGCGGTTCGCCACCGAGGACCAGAGCGCCTACGCGGACAAGCTCGACGGCATCGCCGAGCGCGTCGAGGTGCTGCCCGACCGGGTGCTGCTCTACACCGACGACGGCGACGCGGCGCTCGCCGAGGCGCAGGGCCGCGCTCTGGCCCCGGCCAGCGCCCTGGTCCGCCGCAGCAGCCTGGAGGACGTGTTCCTGCACCTCACCGGCCGGACCCTGGTGGACTGAGATGACCTCCTCCGGCTACGTCCTGGAATACCACCTGGTCAACTACCGGCGCACCTGGCGCGGCAGTGTGCTCTCCAGCCTGGTGCTGCCACTGCTCACCGTGCTCGGTTTCGGTCTCGGCGTCGGCGCCTACGTGAACGGCGGCGTCGACGGCGTCGCGTACCTCGACTGGATCGTCCCCGGCCTGATCGCCTCGACCGCGGTGCAGACCGCCCTCGGCGAGGCCACCTGGCCGGTCCTGAGCTACTTCGAGTGGAACAAGATGTACTTCGCGCAGGCCTCCGCACCGCTGCGGGTCACCGACATCCTCGGCGGCCACCTGGCCTTCATGGCGTTCCGGGTGCTGACCGCGGTCGCGGCGTTCCTGCTGATCGCGGCGGCGTTCGGCACGCTGCACTCACCCTGGGCCCTGGCGGTGCCGCCGCTCGCGGTGCTGGCCGGCCTGGCGGTCGCCGCGCCGGTCACCGCCTACTCCGCCTTCGTGACCACCGACAGCTACCTGGCGATCCTGTTCCGGTTCGCGGTGCTGCCGATGTCGCTGTTCTCCGGGGTGTTCTTCCCGGTCGAGTCCCTGCCGGTGGCCCTGCAGTGGGTGGCCTACGCCCTGCCGCTCTGGCACGCGGTCGACCTGAGCCGGGCCGCGACACTGGGCCTCGACCCGGGGTCCGGTGCGCTCTTCCAGGTGCTCTACCTGCTGCTCTGGTGCGTGGGCGGCTGGCTCCTGGCGTCCTGGCGGTTCCGCGCACGGCTGGTGGTCTGACATGGTTCTGACGGCGATGCTTCCCCGCCTGCTGACGCCCGGATCGGCCCGGCGGTCCGCCTCGGTGACCGCCCGCAACATCACCGCCCTCAAGCCGGCGTACTGGTTGGTCATGCTCGGCGGCTTCCTCGAACCGGTGCTCTACCTCTTCTCGATCGGCGTGGGTGTCGGCGCGCTGATCGGCGACATCACGCTGCCCGGCGGCCAGGTGGTCGACTACGCGGTGTTCGTCGCGCCGGCCATGCTCGCCGCATCGGCGATGAGCGGCGCCCTCTCCGAGACCACCTTCAACTTCTTCGGCAAGATGAAGTACTGGCGGCTCTACGAGGGGGTCCTCGCCACCCCGGTGCGACCGGTCGAGATCGCGATGGGCGAGCTGACCTGGGCGATGATGCGTGGCAACGTCTACTCCGCCGCCTTCCTGGCGATCATGGTGGCG
Source organism: Actinoplanes rectilineatus (assembly GCF_000962825.1). Classification (GTDB taxonomy): domain Bacteria; phylum Actinomycetota; class Actinomycetes; order Mycobacteriales; family Micromonosporaceae; genus Actinoplanes; species Actinoplanes rectilineatus. Next base: position 15,854 of record NZ_JZKF01000024.1, on the reverse strand, counting down.
ATGGGCCTGACGACCCCGCTGCGGGCGCTCGCGGCCTTCCCGGCGACGATCCTGGTCGGTTTCGCGTTCGGCGCCCTCGGCATGGCCGTGTCGACGACACTGCGCGGCTGGCAGGACTTCGACGTGATCAATGTCGGACAGTTTGCGCTCTTCCTCTTCTCCGGGACGTTCGTGCCGGCCACCGCGTACCCGGTGGTGCTGCGCTGGCTGGTCGAGGTCACCCCGCTCTACCGGGCGGTCGACCTGATCCGTGGGGTGACCACCGGGACGGCGGGCGCCGGCCAGGCGGTCGACGTCGTCTACCTGCTGGCCCTGCTCGCCGCCGGCCTGGCGATCACCGGCCGCCGGATGGAACGCCAACTCTGCCGGTGACCCGCCCGGCCCGGGGGTGCCCATCCACACCGGCGCCCCCGCCCGGGTGGTCCCGCGATTAGTGACCTCTCCCAGCGGGCAACACCCTGACAGGCTGTTTCCGCACGTCCCCGCGGAGATCACGGCCCGATCCACCGGGAGAGAAGAGCAGCGATGAGACTTCACCACAAGGCCGACGAGAAAGCCGATCCGGTGTCCTCGGAGGGGTCTGCTGCGGCCCGGCGTCGCGGTGAGACCGATTTCGATCTCGCAGCGGCGGCCACCACCCGCACCGGCGACGAACCCCGCGCCGACAACCTGAACGGCCCCGGCCCGGACGCCGGCCCGGACCGCCCGAGCCAGCTGCGCCTGCGGGGCGTGTGGGCCGCGGTACGCCGCACGTTCAAACAGTTCGACGAGGACAACATCTCCGACTGGGCCGCCGCCCTCACCTACTACGGCGTGCTGTCGATCTTTCCGGCTGTCGTGGTGCTGGTCTCCCTGCTCGGCCTCCTCGGCGCCGACGGGCAGCAGTCGGTCCGCGACGCCGTCGACCAGATCGCCCCCAACCAGCAGCAACTCCGCGAACTGGTGGACACCGTCCTCGGCCAGGTGCAGAACCAGAACAGCGCCGGCCTCGCCGCGATCGCCGGTCTGTTCGTCGCCTTCTGGTCGGCGTCCGGCTACATCGGCGCGTTCATGCGCGCGTCGAACGCCGTCTACGACGTCCCCGAGGGCCGCCCGATCTGGAAGACCCTGCCGATCCGCGTCGGCGTCACCGCCGCCGTCGGCGTGATGCTGGTCGCCTCCGCCGCCATCGTCATCTTCACCGGAGACCTGGCCCGCGTCGTCGGCGAGAAGATCGGCCTGGGCGGCGTCGCCGTCACCACCTGGAACATCGCCAAGTGGCCGGTTTTGATAGTGCTGGTCAGCCTGATGTTCGCGATCCTCTACTGGGCCTCGCCGAACGCGAAGACCGGCGGTTTCCGCTGGATCAGCCCCGGCGGCATCTTCGCCGTGTTCCTGTGGGTGGCGGCCTCCGGAGCCTTCGCGATCTACTTGGCGAACTTCGCCGACTACAACAAGACCTACGGCACACTGGGCGGCGTCATCGCCTTCCTGGTCTGGCTCTGGATCTCCAACATGGCCATCCTGCTCGGCGCCGAACTCGACGCCGAACTCGAACGCGGCCGCGCCATCGCCGCCGGCCACCCCGCCGACGACGAGCCCTTCCTGGAACTGCGCGACACCCGAAAGCTCAAAAAAGGCAGCGATCACGGCCTGAGCCAGAACTGACCCGTCGAGGCTGGGGGCAGACCCGCAAACCCCTTTCCCGGGTACGCGTCGAAACTCCCCAGCCACCACACCTCCCGTAGCTCCCCAGGTCTGTCCGACTCCAGCCGCTCCGCTACTCGACCCACTCCCACCGGTCGCCGGGCGTCTTGTCGCTCTGTTCCAGCTGGCCACTCGGGGTTGCCGCGTCCCGTTGCTCGGTCCACGAATCGAAGAGGGCGGGTGTCAGGGTCCAGCGGTCCGGTGACCGAGGGCGGGGCGCCCGTGCCGGCGTGGCGCCCACCTCCAGCACGCTCACCGCACCCGATCGCATGATCGGGTGCGCCCACCGGCGTTTTCCGGCGGGTGACCGGTGGGTGACCGTTCCCAAGGCCTTGATCGGGTGCGGTGGTTGCCCTCTGGGGTGGTGAATGCACCCGATCACGTTGGCGGGTGCGTTGACCGGCTCTCTCGGGCGGTGCCCGCACCCGGCCACGTGATCGGGTGCGCCCACCGGCTTTTTCCGGTGGGTGAGCGTTCCCAATGTCTTGATCGGGTGCGGTGGCCGTCCTTTGGAACGGTGGCTGCACCCGGTCGTGTGATCGGGTGCGGTGGCCGTCCTTTGGAACGGTGGCTGCACCCGGTCGCGTGATCGGGTGCGGGCGCCGACCTTTTGCGGCGGGCGAGCGCACCCAGGGTCTTGACCGGGTGCGCTCACCCGCCTCTGCGATGGCGAGCGCACCCAATGTCTTGATCGGGTGCAGCGGCTGTCGTTCGGGGTGCTGGTTGCACCCAGTCGCATGATCGGGTGCGCCCACCGGCGTTTCCCGGCGGGCGACCGCTCCCGATGTCTTGATCGGGAGCGGCGACTGCCCTTCAGGGAGGTGAGCGCACCCGATCACCTCGGCGGGTTCGGTCACCGGTTCCTTGGTGGTGGTCAGAACACCCGGTCACGCCGGCGGGTTCGGCCACTGATCCCTTCGTGCTGGTCAGCGTCCCCGATCATGTCGGCGGGTTCGGTCACGGGTTCTTCGGGGAGGTCAGCGCACCCGATCATGCTGGCGGGTTCGTCTGCCGGTCCGTTGGGGGAGGTAGGCGCACCCGACAGCGTGATCGGGTGCGCTCACTGGTTTTGCGGGTGCGCTTACCGGCTTTTGCGGGTGCGCTTACCGGCCTTGCGGTGCGGTCTCCGGATCGTGAACGGCTGTCAGGGCGCTGATGGAGTCGGTTCGGGGCTCTACCGCGGCTGGCTGTTGAGAGACAGCACCGGTTGCACCTTGCGCCGGCCGGCTCGCAGTGGGTGTGTGCGGATGCGCGAGGCGTTTGTCCCGTGCATCCGCACAGTCATGCCTCGGCACGCGACAGACGCACGGGCAGGGGAACATTGCATGTCCGTTTGTGCAAAATATGAACACGCCGACTGTCCGACAACGGTCTCATTCGGCTGGCCCCCAGGCGCTACTCGCTGGTCACCACCCCCTGTTATGTCGACAGAACTCGATGTATGCGACCGCTTTGGATCATGTTGTGGCCGGTCATCGCGTCGCACGGTGGGTGCGCCGGTGATCCGTCTCACGACGCACGCTCGTACCCGAGGATAGGTATTCCACGAAAGGAGGCGGCGATGGCACCCCGGGGTCAAGACGGCGGCCGATCAAGGGCGGGCACTGACATGGTCCATACTGGAAGCGTCAGCATGTGCGGATGCACGTGCACCTGCACGGGTGACCTCGTCCGGGGAGGAAATTGATGCGCCTGCGACATCCCTCCGGCCGAATCGTGCACCTCGGCTGCGGACTCAGCCTAGACCAGGCGGACTCACTGTCCGCCGCCGTCGAAGGGCTGGATGCCGTCACTCCGGCACTTCGATCCCGATGCGGTAGCGGCACCCTGGGAGTCGCCCTCAGGCTGTCCTACCCTCTCGCCGCCGTCCTCGTCGCCGACGGGCGCGCCAGAACCCGACTCCGTGCCGAACTTGATGCCCGAGGCCTCGAGGTGGTCACGTTGAGCGGAGGGCCCGACGCCGAGGACGGCGGCGAGAACACCCCCGGCGACTGGAGCGAGGCGGCCCGGCTGCGTCACACCCTCGAACTGGCCCGCATCCTGGTCGACCTGCTCCCCGCCGAGGAGGTCCGCGGTGCGATAGCGACCTGCGGGCTGGGCCTGCGCGAGGGCTGGGACGAGACCAAGGAGAAAGCCGTCGCCCGCAACCTGGGCCGGTTCTCCGGTGGTCTCGCCGACCTGGCCTGGCGGGTCGGGCGCGCGGTCCGCGCCGGATTCCAGCCCGGACCCGGCCGGGTGCTGGACAGTCCGGAGGAGACGGTCGCCGCGCTCACCCGCATCGACAAGGATCGCCTCGGCGTCTGCCTCGACCTGACCACCACGATCCGCGACTGGCCCGACCCGCAGGCCGGCATCGACCGGATGACCGACGCCGGGTTGTCCGTGATAACCGCCCTGATAACCGACCCGGCCGTCGCCTGGCAGCCGGTGCTGCGTCATCTGCTGGCCGCCGACACCGCCCGCACCGAGTACGTCATCGTCGAGACGTCCGCCGACCCCGGGCAGTCCGCCGGTGACCTGGCGTTCGTGCTGGACGAGATGACCGCCCTCGGCCTGGTCCGCGAACAGGAGCCCTGCACCGCTCCCTGAGCGGGCGCCGCCCGACGACGGGACCCGCCCGCGTGGAGGGATCCCAGCTCACGAGCCATGGGTGTGTTCTCCGCCCGGGCCCGGTCCCGGTTCCGCATGTCATGATCTGCGACCTGAAGATCGACGCGGACGTGGGCGCCATGCCGGAAGAACTAGTCCACCGTCCGTGGGGTCGAAACTGACGGAGAATCCCCATGTCGGACGGTCCTGACACCCCGAGAGCTCGGATTCGGCTGACCATCAGCGCCCAGTCGACGATGCTAGGTGGCAGCCTCCACCAGCGGCGGCATGCGCGCCAAGGACGTCTGTCACGCTCTGGGCATCGGCACCGAACCCAACAACACCGAGGGCATCGCGCCAAACTGAAACGTCTGGTCAACCGGCAAATTAACCGGTGCCAGGTCCGACGTTCAATCGGTGTCGGATGAGGTGGAGATAACCATCCGTCGACATGTCCAGGCATCTCCCGGAGGAGACGTTCTGAATCTGGTAACCGCCGGTGCCCGCCACGATCTCGGTGACCACCCACATCTGGTTCGCGGTGAGAGGCTGGTTGCGATCCCAGATCTGGACCGGGCCGCGATTGTCTCTTCCAGGGCGGATCAACGGTATGGATCCAGGTCGCTACATTGCGGGTTTCGATCTTCTTCTACATCGGAGATGCATGAGACCGCTTTCTCTTCTCGCCGCCCTGCTCGCCGCGGCGGTCCTGCTGCCCGCGGCGCCGGCCCAGGCCGCGGACACGGCAGCCGCGCCCCTGCGGGTGATGCCGCTGGGTGACTCGATCACCCGGGGTACCGGCAGCGATCCGATCTACGGCTACCGGAACCGCCTGTGGAACCTGGTGAGCCAGCAGGACCAGTACACGATCGACTACGTCGGATCCGTGACCAGCGACGCCGCGATGGCCGACATGGATCACGAAGGACACCGCGGCTGGACCACCGTCCAGCTGCGCGCCGAGATCGACGCTTGGATGGACGCCCAGCAGCCGGACGTCGTACTGCTGCATGCCGGCATCAACGACCTGAACCGGGAGGGCGTCTCCGGGGAGACCGCGGTGAACCGGCTGGACGATCTGGTGAATCGGATCATCTTCAACCGGCCGAGCGTCACCATCGTGCTGAGCGGTCTGATCCCGGTGAGCACCGGCCTGCAGGACAAGGTCGCCGTGGTCAACGCCGGGGCGCGGACCATCGCTGCGAAGGAGGTGGCCGAGGGCAACAAGGTCCGGTACGTGGACATGCCGCTCACCGCTTCGCAGATGGCCGACGACCTACACCCCAACAACAGTGGGTACGTCACGATGGCCGACGCGTACTTCGGCGCCCTGTCGAAGGTGGTCGCGGACGGCTGGGCGCGCGGGCCGTACGACAGCTTCAACGGTGACGCCCGGGCTGACCTGGTGGTGCACACCGGCACCGACCTGACGGTTCGCAAGGGGGTGTCGACCGGAGGTTTCGACGCCGGTAGCAGCGTGTCCTCCGGTTGGGGCCGGTATCACGGCCTCGACGTGACCGACGGTCTCGGCCGGCTCCACTACGCCGATTTCGACGGTGACAGCCGCACCGACCTGATCGTGCACGACGGTTCGGACATCTACGTACGTCTCAACACGGGCACCGGTTTCGACGGCGGGCGGCTCGTGTCGTCGGGGTGGGGCCGGTACCACGGTCTGCAGGTCAGCAATGGTCTTGGCCGGTTGTATTTCGCCGACTACGACGGTGACGGCCGCGATGACCTGATCGTGCACGACGGCTCCGACGTCACCGTGCGTCTCAACACGGGTACCGGCGGTTTCGACAGTGGACGCCTCGTGACCACCGGGTATGGCCGGTACCACGGTCTGCAGGTCAGCAACGGTTTGGGCCGACTGTACTTTGCCGACTACGACGGTGACGGCCGCGATGACCTGATCGTGCATGACGGGACCGACGTCACCGTGCGTCTCAACACGGGCACTGGCGGTTTCGACAGTGGACGCCTCGTGACCACCGGGTATGGCCGGTACCACGGTCTGCAGGTCAGTAACGGTCTGGGCCGGTTGTATTTCGCCGACTACAACGGCGACGGCCGCGACGACCTGGTCATCCACGACGGGACCAACGTGGACGTACGCCTGACCAAGGCCGGCGGCGGTTTTGAGGCCGTCCGGACCGTGACCACCGGTTACGGCCGCTACCACGGCTTGCAGCTCACCGACGGTCTCGGCCGCTTGTACTTCGCCTGACCGGGCGACTGAGCAGCCCAAGCAGCAGACCCGGTCGGTGAACATCCAGCATGAAACCGACCGGGTCGAGCCCTGCGTCAGTCCGGAGTTTGCCGGAACTGGTGGGTCTGTCTCCGCGAGCCCGACAGCAGAATCAGTCGAGCCGGGCCCGGTCGAAACGGTCGATCAGGCTCGGCTCGCGGGCATGCCGCTCCCGCAGCCGGGCCATCTGCTCCGCGAAAGTGAAGACACCCGCGCAGGATAGAGAACCGCCTCCGGTCGCTTCGCCAGCAGCCGTCGACAGCCAATCACACGGTGCCGAACTCGTACCGACGTCCAGCGACTGACCCGACCCGTCGCGGTGAGCGTTCGTGCCGACCCAGCCGTTGGCGGCCGGCATCGCTACCTCAGATCGCAGGTGACCGCGGCCGCTCGGCACCATCAGGTCCGGTGGCACGCACCGCCCGGAAACCCGAATCGTCACCGTTGTGGAAGAAGATCCGCCCTTCAAGGGCGCCGTCATCAGCGACCGCGGCCCAGCCCCGTCCGCTGACCTCGTCACCCTCGTCGCTGCCCTCCCAAGTGAACTCGACACCAGCCCGGCCTGACGGCGTCGCCGCCCGACAGTCCATCCATCCGTCGACGGCGATGAACTGAATCCGTCCATGGAGATCCGAGCCGAACTCGATGAAGGCCGGCCCCACCAGATCGAAGGCGTCGGCGTCCCACAGTTCCATCTCCACGATCCGCCACCAGCCGACGAAACCCATGGGCGCACCGGCAACCGGATGCTTCGCCATCACCGGTCGCCGCTCGGGAAGCCGATCCGGAGACTCACCGCGTACCGATCGCAAGGAACCTACTCATCGACCACACCTCACTTGCGACGCCCGGCGGGAGGGCGCCGCGCTGAGCCGTTCTCGTGCGCCGCCTTCAGTGAACGTTACGCAACCCACTACCGCTGGGTACACGCTGGTTCCCGAACCCGAACGGCCGCTTCAGCCTGCTCGACCAGGTCGAGCATGGCCGACGTCACGGGCCGTGGGTACAGAATCTCGATCTCGGCACCCTGGCGACGACCGGCGTCTTCCGTACCCGTGAACTCCCACCGGGGTCCGGCGGTCACGTTCGACGCCTCGCACCTTCAGCGGTCAGCGCCGGGGAGGAGCGCACCGGCTTCGATACCGACATCGAAACCGGTGCGTCACCCGGTCGGGGGTCAGGGTTTGTGGACTTTGTCGACCTTGATGGTGAGCAGGACGCGCTGCTGAGGGCCGCCGCCGAAGCCCGGGTACGGGCGGCCGATGTACTTCTGGGACAGCTCGTCGATGTTCTCCCGGGCGCCCTCGGTCGTGGCGTTCACGACGCTGCCGCGTAGAGCCCAGGACCGTGACGGCGCGGCCGGGTCGGCGATCCCGATGGCGATGCGCGGGTCGCGCGCGATGTTGCGGGTCTTCTGATGGGTGTCGACCGTGTTGATGAGCACGTGCTCGCCGTCGGTGGTGGCCCAGGTCTGGGAGATCTGCGGTGACCCGTCGGGCATGAGTGTGGTCACGAAGCAGATTGCCTTGGCGTTGAGGACCTCGAGCAGGTCGTCGGGCAGAGCCATGATGGGCGGACCTTCAATTCTTCGGATCGTTGTAAAGGTGATCGATGATCACTTCGTCCGGCGGGTCACCGGAGAGATCGGCATGGCGCAGGCCCGCGAGGGCGATCCGGAGCGCACGCCGCCACATCTGTGGGGCGGAGGTGCGGGAGGCGTCCATGACTCCACCCACCATCACGTGCGCAGCGGCGAAGTCGGCGGGGGTCGCTCCGGCCGGCAGTTGACCCGTGCGGACCGCGCGAGCGATCAGGCCGGCCACGAGCGGGGTCATCCGCTCGTGCGCGCGCCGCACCAGGGCGGTGGCCTGGTTCCGGCTGCGCAACAGCTCTCCGAGACCCCTGCTCTTCGCCTCGATCTCGAGTTGCCGCTCGAGGAACCAGGTGAGCCCAGCCCATGCGTCGTCGTACCGTGCGGCCTGCTCAGCCAACTCGATCACCGTATCGATGTGCTCGCTGAACAGGGCGTCCAGTAGGTCCTGCCGTTGTGGGAAGCGCCGGTAGACGGTGCCCATCCCGGTGCCGGCGGCCCGGGCGATGTCCTCGTAGGAAACGTCCAGACCGGCAGAAGCCATCAGGTCGTACGCCGTGCGCAGCAGCAGCTGACGGTTGCGTTCGGCATCGCGACGCAGGGGAGGGTCTGATGCGGCCACGTACCAGACCCTATATAACTGGAAGAATTTTTCCAAGTTGAATTTTTCTTCCAGTTATTGCCTACTATGACGACCCCGACCACCGGACAGCTGGGAACACCTGATGACAGCCCGCCACATGGACCTCGTGGAGCCGTACCCGATCTCGGTTCCCGAGGATGAACTGCAAGACCTGCTGCACCGCCTCGCCGCCACCCGGTGGCCGGACCGCGAAACCGTCCCGGACGCCGGCCAAGGCCCCCAGTCGGAGCGCATCCGCGCCCTCTGTGACCACTGGGCCACCGGCTACGACTGGAGACGCGCCGAGCGGGACATCAACAGCTTCGGCTCATCCCGTACGGTGCTCGACGGGACCGCCGTCCACTTCCTGCACGTGCGTTCGGCTGAACCCGGGGCGGTACCGCTGCTGCTGTGCCACGGCTGGCCCGGCTCGATCCTGGAGTTCCGGCACCTGATCGGGCCGCTGACCGATCCGGTCGCCCACGGCGGCAACGCCGAGGACGCCTTCCACCTCGTGATCCCCTCCATGCCGGGCTTCGGGTTCTCCGGCAAACCCACCACGACAGGCTGGAACATCTCGCGAGTCGCCGACGCGTGGATCACCCTCATGCAGCGGCTGGGCTACGACGACTGGTTCGCCCAGGGCGGCGACTGGGGCGCAGCCGTCGTCGAGCAGATCACCCGCACGGCGCCGGAGAGGTGCCGGGGAGCGCATTTCAACCTCCCGCTGGTGTTCCCCACCCCGCAGGAGATGAGCGAGGCGACGGGAGAGGAACAACAGATGATGGCGCGCGCTCAGCGCTACCAGACCGAACTCGACGGGTACGCCCGCGAGCAGGCGACCCGGCCCCAGACGGTCGGCTACTCCCTCGCGGACTCACCGGCCGGACTCGCCGCCTGGATCTACACGCTCTTCCAAGACGTGACCGACAACGACGGCAACCCGGAGGACGTCATCGACCGCGACGAGATCCTCGACGACATCATGCTCTACTGGCTGCCCAATGCCGCCGCATCCTCCGCCCGGCTGTACTGGGAGGAGAGGCAGAGCAGCGCCAGGCACGCCGGATCCTGGGCACCCAACCCCGTTCCCGCGGGGTTCAGCATCTTTCCCGGCGAGGCCGTCCAGGCATCCCGGCGCTGGATCGAGCGACGCTACGAGACGGTGCTGCACTACGCCCGACTCGAACGCGGCGGACACTTCGCCGCCCTCGAGCAGCCTGGCGTCCTCGCCGACCAGATCCGGACAACCTTCCGGTCGATACGGCCGTCCTGACCGGCCCGTGGAACCGCTCTGCATCACCCGAGCGGAAGGCGGCCCCCGCCATGATCAGTCATCGCGCCGACCTGGCGGCGGTCCTATAGCAGTGCATTCACCGGGTCGGGTAGCGCTGGAGACGCGGGCGTCGTCACCGACGATCACGACCGTGCGGCCGGTCTCATGGACGGCGAAAAGCATGTCTTCGGCGCCGGCGAGGGGCGCTCCCGGCGACAGCGGTGATCTCCGCATCGCGGAACGCGACGGTCACCTCACAGGTGAAGCGGTCGATCTCCAGCATGTGGACCCTGCCCCAGGCGTACTCGCCAGCGGTTCGTCTGGAGCGACCACCGTGACGCGAGGTCTGTGGGCGACGGAGCACGTCCATGGTCAAGCCGGGGTGAGATCGAGTTGGTCGAGGAGGAAGTCATCGGGGTGGATGGCCGCGATGTCGTAGGGCTTGAGGGCCGGCTCGGGGAAGTCGCTGAGGTTGAAGGTAACGATGACTTCGGCATTGGCGCGTACGGCGGCAGCCAGAATGTGCCGGTCCTTCGGATGGTTCGGCATACCGTCGACAAGTGACTCATAGCCAGCGACCAGGGCGTCGGGGAATGACCGGCTCATCTGGCCGAGCCGCCGATCGACCCGATCCGGTGGTAGCCCACGCTTGGTGAGGTTGCGACGTAGTTCGGCGAAGACGTCGGCCGACCAGAGTGGCCGGTATGCGGAGGCTTCGGCGAGGCGAAGCAGGGTGTCGCACAGGTATGCCGGGTAGAGCACGCAGGTGTCAAGGAACGCGGGAAACGCCACCATGACCGGCTGTCACCTCGACGGCGGGGAGTCGAGGGTGATCTCGTACAGGTCGTCGTCCTCGGCGTCGGCTGCCATCTGGTCCAGGGCTCGGCGGCGTTCAGTGCGGGTGCGTTCAAAGTAGTCGAGGATGTCACGCAGCAGAACTCGCCGATGCCGGCCGCGCAGGCTGTGCGGAATCTCGCCGTCGGTCAGCAGGCGGACCAGCGTAGGTCGTGAGATGTTGAGCAGGTCAGCGGCCTCTTGGGTGGTCAGCATCGTGTTATGCGGGGCGATCGAAATGGCCATCCCCTGCGACAGGGCACCGACGACGTCACGTAGCAGTTCATAGAGTTCGGCGGGGATGTCGAGCTGCGAACCGTCCGGGCCCGCCAGCTTCGCTCGGGCGGGGGCCTCGATGACGGCACTCCCGTGCTGGCCGACTGGGACAGCGCTTCCACCGGACCTCGCATGTGGGACATCGCCACGGTGGCGGTGCACTGCCGCCGGTTCGGCAGCCACGACTTCGGCGACTTCGTCACCGCGTACGGACGCGACCCTCGCGATGGGGACCACTTCGAGGATCTCTGTCTGCTCCGTGAGCTCCAGATGATCGCCACCAACGCCCGCAAGTCAGCGCCCGGCAGCCCCGCCGCGACCGAGGTTCACCACCGTATTGCTGGTCTCCGCGAAGACCTACAGGAACTGACCGCCTGGAGCATTCTGTAGGGGCCCGCTCCGTGGTCCAGCGAAGGACTCAACCCGGACGTGTCATGGCAGCGAGTTCGCGGTCCGGGCTGACGTTGCGGCTGTACAACGGGCGGAAGGGCGTTCTCGACAGGCGCAGCGACAGATCGAGGTGACTCGGCTCGTCGCCGTGATTGCGATGGGCTTTGGCGAGGCTGACGTAGTCGTTCATGACGCCGACGATGCTCCGGCTGGCGGTCGTGGCGAGGCGGCGGTCGTCCATCTGCCGTACCTCGTTCTCGATAAAGCTGATCGGTACTCCGTGCGCGTCCAGAACCGTAGCGACTGCCGTAGCAATTCTGGTCGGCCAGCCGGCGGCGGGCGTCAGCGGTGTCAGGATCGGCAGAAGCGTTGTCTCGCTGACGAGCAGAGCCACTCGTGGCCGCCACGGCAGCACCGTGGCGTACCACGGGCCAAGCTCAGTCGTGTCCTCGTAGGCCGGCTCGATGTCTGGCGGGCCTACGAGATCGAGCAGTTTCCTAGTCGCTCGCACGATAAGCACCCTGCCATCCTGCCCCACGCAGTACGTCGACCACCTCACCGGCCTGATCACCTGCCCACGCTGCAAGAACAAGTACATCGGAACCTCAGCGAAAGGCCGCACCGCAGCTACCACTACTACACCTGCTACTCCCGCAGCCGATACGGCGCCCACGGCTGCACCAGTCCCCGCCTCGACGCCCCCGCCATGGACGAAGCCGTCCTCCAAGCCCGGCACGACTTCTACCGCGACGCCGACACCCTCATCGCCACCGCGATCAACCAGGCGCGAGCCCACCACCGCGACACCAACGCCGACCGGCACGCCGAACTCGACGCCATCGAAGCCGCCATCACCGCCAAGACCACGGCACGCGACAAATACCGGACCGCGTTCGAGAACGGCACCATGGACGAGGAAGACACCGGCCCGCGCCTCCGCGAACTCCGCACCGAGATCGAAGCCCTCAAGGTCCGTCCTGACGAGATCACCGACCTGATCAGCGACGAACCCGTCGCACCGTCGCCCAGCACCCTCGCGAAGACCCGAGCCCGCCTCGAACATGTGATCACCAACGGCGAGTCAGCCGAGCGCAAGGCCATCATCGAAGAACTGATCGCCGAGATCCGCATCATCGGCGAGGAGATCATCCCGGTATTCCGGCTGCCCCGCTACGTCCACCGGCGACGGCAACGAACCGGATCCGGTTCGCGCAATGCCAAACCTGGTGGGGCGGGCGGGACTCGAACCCGCGACCGAGGGATTATGAGATCAACAAGCAGTGTCGACCTACCGGCACAAACACTCGCTGAGCTGTGAAAACACCTGCCAAGACCTTACAACGTTCCGCTACTCTTGCGGACGTAGTGCGGACCGTTTGCGGACTACTTGACCTTGGTTGAGCCATGTCCTCGGTCCGCTCGCCTACAGCGTACGGGCGCTGAGCGATCGTCCTGGCCTTCGGCGACTCCCGGCCTTGCCGGACCCTGCTAGCTCTGCGACGAGCCGCAGGACTCGACAGCGATGGAGAGGGCCGAAGACGATGCTAGCGAGCATCTACGGTGATCCGGTGACTGCGACGCGACGCCTCTACAGCTTCGATCAGCTCGGCAACTCCGACCTTGTCCTCGACGCCGAGTATCAGGGAGGTACCGCGGGCCATACCGGCGACGACCCACTCCAGCGGCTGCTGCCCGTCGGCAACCAGGGCGGGTTCCGCTACAAGGGCTCGCCGACACGCGAAGGCGTCAAACTCGTCGTCCTCTATACCTCGGGCGAGAACCCGGACTGGCCTGACGTTCTCGACGAGAAGACCGGGTTGTTCACCTACTACGGCGACAACCGCTCACCGGGGCACCTACTGCATGAGACTCCCCGGTCCGGCAACGTCATCCTTCGCGACACTTTCGCCGCGGCGCACTCCGACGACGTTGCTCGGCAACAAGTTCCACCCTTCTTGCTCTTCGCGAAGGCCAACACCCGTGGCCGCAACGTCGTGTTCCGCGGGCTACTCGCCCCGGGCGGCGACACCATGGCGTCCGATGACGACCTCCAGGCCATCTGGCGCAGTACCGGCGGGCAGCGCTTTCAGAACTACCGTGCCTCCTTCACCGTTCTGGACATTCCAGTCATCACCCGCGAGTGGATCGATCAGATCCTGGCTGGGCAGCCTCTCGGCAGTGCCTGTCCACCAGCATGGGCGGAGTGGGTGCACGGCCGGGCGTACCGCACCCTCGTCGCTCCGTCAACGAAGGTCGTCCGGAGCCATGCAGAGCAGATGCCGGCGGACGCCACCGGGCAACAGATTCTCAGCACCATTCATCAGCACTTTGTCGGCCGCTGGACTGACTTCGAAGCCTGCGCTGTCGACCTCTGGCGCATGATGGCACCGAATACCGGTGTCACAGCAGTCACGCGAGCCAGCCGGGACTTCGGACGCGACGCCATCGGCATCTACCAGCTCGGCCCGGAGGCCGACCGTATCTCACTCGACTTCGTGCTAGAGGCGAAGTGCTATGGACCGGACAACTCCGTCAAGGTCAAGGAGACCTCCCGGCTCATCTCGCGAATTCGGAACCGCATGTTCGGCGTGCTCGTCACCACGTCATACGTCCACTACCAGGCATACAGCGAAGTCCGGGAGGACCAGCACCCCATCGTCATCATCTGCGGCCGCGACATCGTCGACATCCTCCGGCAGAAGGGCTACACCACCCCAGAGGCGGTAGCAGCCTGGCTCGACTCAGCGTTTCCTCCGCCGACCGTAAGCTGACTCTTCTCCGCTGCCACCGGTAGACCACGCAGATTTCCCCAGATCCATCATTCGAGGGCAAGCCGCGAAGCGGTGCGGCAGCCACTTGACCGGGACCAGTGGCAACCCATTCACGCAAGCCCAGGCCTCGGGCAGAAATCTTGCTTTCAGCACGCATCACCCGGTGCGCCAAGCCTGACTCAGGATCTATGACTACGTTCGTCGCCCGTTCGCCGCTCAAATGCAACGGGCCGAGCGCTGGTCGTGGGTCCTGTTCGGCTGTTGACGCGAACTTCTCACTGTTACACGGACGGGATCAGCTAAGCGGGCAGCCTCAAGCTACCTACTCGGCTGATCTCTCTGGCCGACCCTTGATCAGCAGCGCATCTGATGTTTCCCTGTAGGCGACGACGCGAGATGCGTCGCGACAAGCCAAAGTGCAGGCGCCGATCTGCACAGAGGCAGGGAGTGCCCAGAACGTGTTCCAGCAGAGCTGGAGCCAGAGGCCAGACCAGATGTCGCGATCGGCAATCTCGGGCCGCTCACGCCGCCGACGGGCCAGAGATCCGTCCAAAGCGAGAGCGAGAGCTGGTAGGCGTCCCAGCTCCCGCGTGTTGTGCCCGCGGGAGAGGGTCTCCCGCGTAGTCAGCGGGACCTTCGGAGGACCCTCATGACCAGCACAATCAATACTTCGCTCCCATCGCCGGTCCAGGTCATCGGTGAGCGAACGGAAATGCCCCGTCCGCTTCGCCGTCTTCCTGACCTTCCGCCGCCCGGAGTCATTCGAGACCTTCGCGCAGCCGTCAAGAAGGCTTTCGGTATGAGCGACCGCGCGGCCGGCGCGATGTCAACGATCTGGGTTCACCCGGACGCGATCCTGCCTCAGATCAGCCAGCCTCGACGCATGCGGATTCCTGGTGGCCACCTGCTTTACATCGACGGCCTGGCCTGGACGCCCCGGCTCATGGCAGACCCGCTCAACCCGCGTAACGCCGACCAGAACTACTACCCACTAGCTGGTGGGGAAGCAATCAGTCACGATGAAAGTCTTATCTCCAGCGCCGAATCGCTGCAGGGCGAGCTGGCGATGACTGCGTCTTCCCCCCGAGAGCTCCTCCATGCCCTCGAAGAGGCGATGAAGAAGACTCGCAAGAGCAACAGTCCAAACCCGCCCATCCGGGACCAGGGCATTATGGATGCGCCGCTCGGCGTCATGACTGTGCTCAGCTTCGACGACGGCTCGCAAGACATCGCCGTTCCGCTTGTCCGTGAGGGCTCCAGCCGGACGAGCTGGGCTCACTTCGAGCTCGGTCTGAGTCCTGAACACACTGTCCTCCGGATGCCGGCTGGCGCCAAAGCTATGACGGAGTTCATCGCTGAGATCAATGCCATTGTGGACAGGCCTGCCTCTGAACTGAACGAGAACGACCGTGCGCGTGTCCGCTGTGCGACGACAAACTTCCAGCTCTTTGTCGGATTCGAGCCGGACAGCGGAACGTGTCAAGATTTTTGAGGCGGGTTGATCACGGATTCTTTGAGTGAATCTGCTGGTCAGCCTGGTTCTCTGCGGGCGGGTTGATCCATGCCGC
>NZ_JZKF01000239.1 GCF_000962825.1 Actinoplanes rectilineatus | reverse complement strand
GGGACAGTCGCCGTCCACGGTGACGGTGTCCTGGGACAGTGCCGGGCGCTGGTTCGTGTCCTTGCTCTGCGAGGACACCATCGCGCCGGGACCGGTCACCACGGCGGCTGTCGGCATCGACGCCGGACTCGACCACCTGGTGACCCTGTCAACCGGGGAGAAGGTCGCCAACCCCCGCCACGAACGCGCCGACCGGCTCCGGCTGGCCCGCGCGCAGCGGGAACTGGCCCGCAAGGACAAGGGCTCCGCCAACCGGGCGAAAGCCCGGCTCACGGTCGCCCGCGTCCACGCCCGCATCACCGACCGCCGCCGTGACACCCTGCACAAACTGACCACTCGGCTCGTTCGTGAGAACCAAACGATCGTGATCGAGGACCTGGCCGTGCG
The DNA here is from genome assembly GCF_000962825.1 of Actinoplanes rectilineatus. Classification (GTDB taxonomy): domain Bacteria; phylum Actinomycetota; class Actinomycetes; order Mycobacteriales; family Micromonosporaceae; genus Actinoplanes; species Actinoplanes rectilineatus. The sequence continues at coordinate 67 of NZ_JZKF01000239.1, read as the reverse complement.
CAACATGGTCAAGAACCACCGGCTGGCCCGCGCCATCAGCGACGCGGCCTGGCACGACTTCCGCTCC
>NZ_JZKF01000238.1 GCF_000962825.1 Actinoplanes rectilineatus | reverse complement strand
GTCGCCCTGCGGGTCGTTACGCACGCCGAAGGTGATGTCGGTTTCCAGGCTGGAATTGTCGACCCGGACGAACGTGTTCGGCTCGGGCATGTACACCGAGCGCGGGTCGACGCCGGCCATCGCCTGGCGGACCTGCTGATCCCGGAGAACAGCCTGGTGCGCCTCCGGGGACGGCGCGCTGTCCAGGGTGTATCCGCCACTGATGATCTGCAGATCCGGGCGGCCGCCGATGGCCGTGTCGGCGTTGTTGAACAGACTGTTCATCGAGGCGACGTCGGCGTCACCGGTGTGGATGAAGGTGGGGTTGTCGCCGGCCTGCTCCTGGAGGCTGTTCAGCAACTGTTCGGACTGCGGGTGCCGGATGAGCGTCTCGCGGATCGCGGCGTACGGGATGGTGTCCTGGCCCGGTGAATCGTTCGGCCCGATCCGCGAGTTGTTCCACGAGAAGCCGATCACGGTGACCGG
>NZ_JZKF01000237.1 GCF_000962825.1 Actinoplanes rectilineatus | reverse complement strand
TATCAGGTGCAGTTCGGGCTGCGGTTTCTGCGTGAGGTCCTGGCCGCGCAGAACCTGACCCCGCTGACCTGGACCCGCCGCGACGGCTATCAGCTGTCGACGGACCCGGCCGACTGGATCGCCTACGAGCGGGCCTGCGTGCGCATCGAGCTGACCCGCATCTCCCGGTTCCTGAGCAGCACGGTCATCCCGCACGCGCAGAAGCTGCCCGACGACGAGTGGGTGCAACTCGTGCTGGGCCAGCTCACCGGGGTCAAGTCCGCCCTGGGCCTGCTCGTGCGCAGCGCATGATCACGATCGTGGGCGAGGAACTGGTCGCCTATGACCGGGGCCTCGTGCGCGAGGAGATCAACCGCATCGCCCGGCTGCTGGACACCGTGGTCATCCCGCACGTCCAGGACCACCCCGACGACGAGTGGGCGCAGCTGGTGCTCGGCCAGCTCGTCGGCGTCAAGACCGCCCTCACG
>NZ_JZKF01000236.1 GCF_000962825.1 Actinoplanes rectilineatus | reverse complement strand
CGTCGGTCACGGCCGTCGGTCACGGCCGTCGGTCACGGCCGTCGGTCACGGCCGTCGGTCACGGCCGTCGGTCACGGCCGTCGGTCACGGCCGTCGGTCGGCCGTCGGTCGGCCGTCGGTCGTCGGTCGGTCGTCGGTCGTCGGTCGGCCGTCGGTCGTGCCGGTAACCATGCGATTCCCTTCGCCGCGGCGACTCGTCGGCCGTTGGTGGTGGTCGCAGTCGTGGTCGTGGCCGTGGCGGTCGCGTCAGCGCGGCTCAGCCGTTTGTCGCAGCGCGGGGTCATGTCCATGATCAACCAAGCTGGGTGGCATGGCGCGACCGCTGGCCGTCGCTCACGGTCGTTTTCGGCTCATGGGTGGACCGCAGTCGACGGCCGGGCTGGTCGAGCCGTCGACTACGGCTGTTCGGGAAGGTGGGAGTCAGCCGTGGGCGACGGCTCGGGGTCGCCCAGCCGTCGCCCACAGTCGCTTTCGGCTCATGG
>NZ_JZKF01000235.1 GCF_000962825.1 Actinoplanes rectilineatus | reverse complement strand
AAGACCTGAAATGCCCCGCATCCTCCACGACTCTGCTGGGCCGCCTGAAATCGCTGACCGCACTGCGAGCGGACGCGAACCGCGATGACATCCTGCGTGGACTGGATCTGAACGAAACGCCGGCGGACAAGGCAGCCGCAGGATCCGGTGACGCGGCCGCGGGTGGAGCGACGGAGGATTCCGGAGCCGACTCCGGTGACATCAGCGCGTTGGTGCCGGCGTTGGGTTTCAGCCCGGGAGATCCGAACGCGACAGCCGACCGCGTGGGCCCCACCGGGGTGAATGTTCCCGGCCGTTGCCCACCCACTCAAGCACAGGTGAACGCGCAGGTAGCGCTCAAGAATACGAACCTGCCGAGCGGCACGGATCTTGAAAGCCGCATCCAGCGTTTCGAGAAGACCTTGTCGGCGATTCAAGACCTGAAATGCCCCGCATCCTCCACGACTCTGCTGGGCCGCCTGAAATCGCTGACCGCACTGCGAGCGGACGCGAACCGCGATGACATC
>NZ_JZKF01000234.1 GCF_000962825.1 Actinoplanes rectilineatus | reverse complement strand
TGGGTGCTCCCGATTATGGGTTTGGGGGCGGCTGCCGTGTGGTTTGGGTGGGTCCGCGCTCCCGAAAGCTTGATCGGGTGCGCTGGCTGCTTGCTGGGGTGGTTGGTGTACCCAATGCCGTGATCGGGTGTGGGTGCCGTCTGTTTGGGCTGGGCTGGTGCACCCGGTGTCGTGATCGGGTGCATCTACCGCCTCTCGGGGCAGGTCCGTGTTCCCGAGACCGTGATCGGGTGCGCTTGCCGCTTGCCGCTTGCCGCTCGCCGCTCGCCGCTCGCCGCTCGCCGAGGTGGTTGGTGGACCCAGCGCCGTGATCGGGTGCGGTTGCCGCTCGCCGGGGCGGCTGGTGTACCCAGTGCCGTGGACGGGAGCGGCCACCAGCATTCGGGTCGGTGAGCGCACCCGGGACGTTGATCGGGTGCGGTTGGCGCTCGCCGGGTTGGTGGGTGCTCCCGATTATGGGTTTGGGGGCGGCTGCCGTGTGGTTTGGGTGGGTCCGCGCTCCCGAAAGCTTGATCGGGTGCGCT
>NZ_JZKF01000233.1 GCF_000962825.1 Actinoplanes rectilineatus | reverse complement strand
CGTGCAACCGAGGTGCAACGTGCGGGGTGCGGGGTGCCGGGTGCCGGGTGCCGGGTGCCGGGTGCCGGGTGCCGGGTGCCGGGTGCCGGGTGCCGGGTGCCGGGTGCCGGGTGCCGGGGATGTTCCTGCCACCGATCGCGGGCATCAAACTGGTCAGCCGGTCCATCACTCACCAGCCCGCTCCAGTAGTCGTACCTAATCGCGCAGTTGTCGTTGCCAGCCCCCGTTCCGGCCAGCCCTCACGATGGCGGTGCACCCCACCGCACTTCGGAGTACGCCCGCACCCGGCAACTGAGTGGGTGCTCCCACCATCGCACCGCTACCTGCACTCGCACCCGCACCCGCCCCCGCACCCGCACCCGCAACGAATTTGGGCGCGCTTACCGCTCCACGCTCGATCGCAGGAAACCCCGCCCACGACATTAGGTGCTTTCACCACCCCGGTTCGGGGCACAACCACTCCCAGCCAATGCGTTGGGTCCGCTCGCCACCCCGATCCGGACCACTGCCGCACCCGAACTACAACGT
>NZ_JZKF01000232.1 GCF_000962825.1 Actinoplanes rectilineatus | reverse complement strand
ACGGTGAAGCGGGCTTTCAAGTTCCGCTTCTACCCGACTCCGGAGCAGGCTGACCTGCTGAACCGGACGTTCGGCTGCGTGCGCAAGGTCTACAACCTGGCGTTGCAGGCCCGCACCGAGGGCTGGTATCTCCGGCAGGAGCGGGTCAACTACAACGCCACGTCGGCGATGCTGACCGCGTGGAAGAAGTCCGAAGAACTGGCCTTCCTCAACGAAGTCTCCTCGGTTGCGCTCCAGCAGTGCCTGCGGCACCTCCAGGGCGCGTTCTCCGCGTTCTGGGAGAAGCGGGCCAGGTACCCGCGCTTCAAGTCCAAGCGCAAGTCCCGGGCGTCGGCCGAGTTCACCCCGTCCGCGTTCCGATTCACCGACGGCAAGCTGACCCTGGCGAAGATGGCCGCGCCGCTGGACATCGTGTGGTCCCGGCCGCTGCCCGGGGGACAGTCGCCGTCCACGGTGACGGTGTCCTGGGACAGTGCCGGGCGCTGGTTCGTGTCCTTGCTCTGCGAGGACACCATCGCGCCGGGACCGGTCAC
>NZ_JZKF01000231.1 GCF_000962825.1 Actinoplanes rectilineatus | reverse complement strand
TGCCGACAACGTCCTGCCGACAACCCCCTGCCGACGACGGCGCCGGCCCGTGCGACTCCCATGCCGCTCAGCTCAAGTTGATCAAAGCCGTGACCGGTGACTGTGCGGTCCTCTTCGCCGTGGCGATTCGTCGGCGGTGGCGGTGGCGGTCGGATCAGCGCGGCTCAGCCGATTGTCGCAGCGTGGGGTCACGTCCAAGGTCACCTTGAGCTGGGTGGCATGGTGCGACTGTCGGCCGTCGCCCGCGGTTGCTTTCGGTTCGCGGATGGACCGCAGTCGACGGCCGGGCCGGTCGAGCCGTCGGTCACGGCTGTTCGGGAGGGTGGGAATGAGCCGTCGGCGACGGCTCGGGGTCACCCGGCCGTCGTCTGTGGTCGTTTTCGGCTCCCGGGTGGACCGTGGGCGACGGCCGGGGTGGCCGGAACGCCACTCGACCTCTTCCGATCTCGGCGGTGGCGTCGGGGAGGCCGCGAGTGGCTGAACGGTGCCGGCGCACGGGGCGACCGGAGGCGGCGCTGTGGTTCTCAGGCCGAGTCGGGCAGCGACCGAGCGGCTTC
>NZ_JZKF01000230.1 GCF_000962825.1 Actinoplanes rectilineatus | reverse complement strand
TGGGACCTGGAGCTGCACCCGCGGCTCCCGCCCGCCCGCCATCCGCGACTCCGACCCATTCGCGGCTTCTACCCGCCCGTGGCTCCCGCCCCGCCCGCCATTCGCGGGTTCCACCCCATTCGTCACCGGTGCGCGGACGGCGCACGTCCGTCAAGGTGATCGGGTGCTCTGCCCCTGCCGCTCGCTGTTTCGCCGCTCGGCGTTCGCCGTCCCACTGCTCGTCGTCTACTGGCTTGCGGTGCGGGAACCCGATCACGTGAGCGGGTGCCGTTACCGCCCTGTGGTTCCGGGCCGGCGTAGGTGTCTGCACCCGATCAACTATCGGGTGCCCTCACTGCCCTCAAGCGGTGGCCGAGCGCTCCCGTTGGCGTGATCGGGTGTGTTTGCCTTCCGTTGTTCTGTTGGTGGGCGGTGGCTGCACCCGATCACGTGAGTGGGTGCCGTTGCCGGCCTGTGGTTCCGGCCGGGGTGGGTGGGTGCACCCGATCGGCTATCGGGTGCCGTTGCCGGCCTGTGGTTCCGGCCGGGGTGGGTGGGTGCACCCGATCGGCTATCGGGTGCCGTTGCCGGCCTGTGGTGCCGGGC
>NZ_JZKF01000023.1 GCF_000962825.1 Actinoplanes rectilineatus | reverse complement strand
AATCACCACACCGCCACGGGTGTGGTGAATTGGGGCGTCCAGCGCGCCCGAAATCACCACGCGGACGGGCTTCGCACCCTGACCACGAAACATGTCTAGAACGGGCAAGCCCATGGTGACCTTGCTCTGGTGCGGGGAGCGGAGGGCGGACGTCAGCCGGCGTGGGCGAGAAGAGTTCCGGTGCTGGTCGTGTCGTACCGGCCCGCATCACCGGCGCCCGCGACGATCCGGGCCATCGCCCGCAGGGACGCTGTTCCGGGAGCGTAGTAGCCGTCGTGGCCGGTCACGTCGTCGCACGGCAGGGTCAGGGCGCCGAAGTCCGGCTCGGCGGGTTGCCGGCCATGACCCACCCCCATGATGCGTACGCCCGGAAGCCGCCGCGTCCAGTCGTCCGGTGCGCTGCCCGCCCAGACCCGGGCCGCGGTGCCCAGCGCGGACCGGTCCGGCACGCCCATGCCCGGGCTGCCGATCGCCACGATGTCGGTGACCTGGCGGCTCAGCCGTGCCGCCGCGTGCCCGGCCACGATGGAACCGTAGCTGTGCCCGACCACGACGATGGCACGGTCCGGGTGGCCGGTCACGAGACCGTCGACCAGCTTCTCGAGGACGGGGGCGCCGGAGGCCGCCCGATCTTCGCGGAGTGCTTCACGGCGTACCCCCTCCGGGGTGTCGTAGCCCAGCCACGCGATCACCGCGACCCGCGCGCCCGGATCCGCCCGCCGGATCTGCGCGAAGAGCTGTTCGGCCTGCCAGGAGGGCGCCCGCCGGAGCACCCCGCCGAGGCCGGTGTCGAAGTTGGCGAGGGTGGTGTCCACGCCGGGGATCAGGATCGCCACCCGGTCCGCGGTCTCCAGGTCGCCGAGCACCGTGGCGATCATCCCGTCGCCCCGCCGGTCCAGGGCGAGGATCTGCCGGCCGGGGCGGGCCGGGTCGCGGTTGGCGGCGTAGCGCAGGGCGAGCGGGGCGCCGTCGAGGTTGCCGACGATCTGCGGGTAGCGGGCGGTCAGGTCCGCCGCGGCCGCCGGGGACAGCCCGGCGAAGAAGGCCGCCACCTGGGCGGGCATGGCCGTCGCGGGGTCCGGGAGCCGGGCCGGGTCGGACAGCCACTCGGCGGTCCGGGGCAGCGGTGACGCGGTCGCGCGGGTGGGCCCGCACAGCCAGAGCACGGGGGTCACGAGCAGCAGTGCAGCCGCGATCCACAGTCGATTCATTCCGGTTCCTCCCGCTCCGATGAACGATGCGAGAGGAAAGGTAGGGAGCCGGAACGGGGGTTTTCGTCAATCCGTGGAGCCAGATCGCGGGTAGTACTCAGGTATCGGTCGGCGGGCCCGCGCAACCCGCCGACGGGTGTGGTTGCCCGGCCGCTCGGCGGTTGGTGATCAACTGCCCGCGGTTTACTGTGGCCCCTGGGGGTTCATTTCATGAACTGCCCGCGGCTGACCGAGTAGGGGCGGATCAGTCGCACGCCTGCCGGGGGCGAGCCACAAGCTCACCTCCGGCAGTGTCGCGTCCGCGTCCGGTCAGGAACCGGGCCGCTGCCCCGGGACGACCGGCGGGGTGGCCGAGGACGGCCGAGCCTGCGTCCGATCCTGATCGGCGACCTTTCCGGCAATAGCTGAATTGACGGTAATACCGGATTTATTGGTTTCCGTCGCCGATTTCGCCTGTGCGGCCTGTGCGGCCTGCACCGCCTGGGAGGGCGCGTCACCCGACGTGGAGTACGCCGGGTGGATCGCCGGGGCGGGCGAGGCGGCCCGGGACCGCTTGGAACCGGCCGTCGGCATCGCGATCGTCCGGTCCGACTCCGGCAGCAGAGCCGCCGACACGGGCGGAGCGGCCGAAGACGCAGCGGGAGCAGCGGGAACGACGGGAGCAGCGGGAACGGCGGGAGCAGCGGGAACGGCGGAAGCAGCGGGAACGACGGGAGTAGCGGGAACGACGGGAGCAGCGGGAACGACGGGAACAGGGGGAGCCGGGGGAGGGGTGGACGGCGAGTTGATCGCCACCGTGCGGTCGGCCGCGGCCGGCGAGTTGATGGCGACCGTGCGATCCGCCGGCGACCCCAGAGTGACCGTGGCGTCCGCCGGGCGTCCGGGACGGATCACCGTGGTCTCACTGGCCGCGATCGGGACACCGGCCACCTTGGCCGCACCCCGGAACCGTCCGATCTCACCGATGATCGGCAGCACCGGCGGCTCGTAACGGGCCCAGCGGCGACCACTCAACCCGGTGCCGAGCAGCGGGATGGCCAGGAGCGCGGCGAGACCGTAGCCGGGCCGGCTCAGGTCGAACCCCTCCTTGGCGACCTCCGGCGCCCATAGCGCGGCGTACCCCGTGGGGTCGTTGAACGCCCACAGTGCGATCCCCAGGAAGCCCGCGCCGGCCAGCACCGGTCCGGCGGGGGAGACCGGGGCGAAAGTGAGGATCGTGAAGAGGATGCCGGAGAAGAGCAGCAACAGCAGGCCGGAGATCGACTCGGCGGCGAAGAGCTCTCGTCCTCGGCTCGACAGGTCGTGGGTGAATCCCACGCCGGCCAGCACCCAGAGAGCGGGGGCCAGCACGAGGGCATAAATGATCGACCGGAGGTGGCGCATGATCCGGCAGGCTACCCCGGTCCGGCAAGCGTGGCGAAATGCCCTGACCGGGTGCTTCCGGGCACGGAACCGGCGGTCACGAAGGCCTGACCCGCCGTTAAGGTGTGGCGATGGGCACAGTGTTGTGGGAGCCGCCCGCCGACGTCCGGACGACCTCGCGGATCGGTGGGTTCCTGTCGTGGCTGGAGCGGGAGCGCGGTCTGTCCTTCGCGGACTATCCGGCGCTCTGGGAGTGGTCGGTCACCGATCTGGCCGGCTTCTGGGGTGCGGTGTGGGACCACTTCGGGGTGGTGGCGCACGATCCACCCACGGCGGTGCTGACCGAGGCGGTGATGCCGGGGGCGCGCTGGTTCCCCGGCGCCACGCTCAACTACGCGGAGAACGTGCTGCGGATGCCCGGCCGGGACCCGGAGGACGTCGTCGTTCACGCGTACTCCCAGAGTCGTGAGCCGGTGCGGCTGACCGGCCGTGAGCTGCGCGAGGAGGTCCGCCGGGTCCGTGCCGGGCTGAAGGCCCGCGGCGTCGGCCGGGGCGACCGGGTGGCGGCCTACGCCCCGAACATCCCGGAGACCTACGTCCTGATGCTGGCCGTCGCCAGCCTCGGCGCGATCTTCTCGTCGTGCGCGCCGGAGTTCGGCGCCCGCAGCGTGATCGACCGGTGGAGCCAGATCGAGCCGTCGGTGCTGGTCGCCACGGACGGATACCGCTACGGCGACAAGGCGATCGACCGGAGCGCCGAGATCGACGCGATCGCCGCGGCGGTCCCGTCGATCGAGCACGTGATCAGGATCGGCTATCTGCACGAGGGCGGCGACTGGTCCGGGCTGACCGGCGACGACCCGCTCGCCTTCGAGCCGGTCCCCTTCGACCACCCGCTCTACGTCCTCTACAGCTCCGGCACCACGGGCCTGCCCAAGCCGATCGTGCACGGACACGGCGGCATCCTGCTGGAACACCTCAAGATCCTGGCGCTGCACCACGACCTCGGCCCGGACGACCGTTTCCTGTGGTTCACCACCACCGGCTGGATGATGTGGAACTACCTGGCCAGCGGTCCGGCGGTGGGCGCCGCCGTGGTGCTCTTCGACGGCAACCCGGCCTGGCCGGATTTGAACACCCTCTGGGACCTGGTGGACACCGCCGGGATCACCTATCTCGGCACGTCGGCACCGTTCCTGATGGCCTGCCGCAAGGCCGGTCTCACCCCACGCAAGCGGCTGCGCGGCATCGGTTCGACCGGCGCGCCGTTGCCCCCGGAGGGTTTCACGTGGGTCTACGAAGCGGTCGATCCGGGCGTGCAGCTGACCTCGCTGTCCGGCGGGACCGACGTCTGCACCGGGTTCGTCGGCGGCTCACCGCTGCTGCCGGTCCGGGCCGGGGTGATCGCCTGCCGGGTCCTCGGGGCCCGGGTGGAGGCCTTCGACCCGTCCGGCAAGCCGGTGACCGGTGAACTCGGCGAGCTGGTGATCACCGCGCCGATGCCGAGCATGCCGGTCGGCTTCTGGAACGACCCGGACGGCCGGCGGTACCGCGAGGCCTACTTCGACGTCTACCCCGGGGTGTGGCGGCACGGCGACTGGATCACCGTCGAGGCGGACGGCAGCTGCGTGATCACCGGACGGTCGGACGCCACCCTCAACCGCGGCGGCGTCCGGCTGGGCACCGCCGAGTTCTACGCGGTCGTCGAGAGCCTGCCCGAGGTCGCCGACTCGCTGGTGGTGCACCTCGACAAGCCCGGCGACCCGAACGGTGAGCTGATCCTCTTCGTGGTCACCGCGGACGGCGCCGAGCTCGACGAGGACCTGCGCGGCCGGATCGCCCGGGAGCTGCGTGCCGCGCTGTCGCCACGGCACGTTCCCGACCTTCTCCATCGGGTACGCGCAGTGCCCCGCACCCTGTCCGGCAAGAAACTGGAAGTCCCGGTGAAGCGGATCCTCACCGGGACGCCGGTCGCGGTCGCGGCGGCCGCCGGGGCACTGGTCAACCCGGAGTCGCTGACCGAGTTCGCGCTCCTACGCCAGGATCGCTGACACCTTCTCGGTGGCGGCCCGGGCGTCCAGCTTGGCCCGGTCCAGGTTGGCGCAGAGCACCACCGAGGCGCCGGCCACCAGCGGGGCGATCAGCCAGTCGATCGCCTCCGGGTACGCCGCCGTGTCGATCAGTACCCGGCCGCCGTCCGGGATGCCCAGGGCGGCGGCCCGGTGTGCCGCCTCCTCGATGGCGTCCTGGTGGCTCAGCTCGAACGGGCCCCCCAGGGCCAGGTCGGCCGGGGCCACCGGAGCGCCCCGGTAGTGGTCGCCGTAGTTGCGGACCTCGGTGACGTAGTCCTGGTAGCCCGGCGGCACGTCGCGCAGCGGCATGGCCAGCGGGAGCAGGCCGGTGGCGTACCGGTCACCGGTGTTCCACGCGGCCGCGGCGTCCACCCGGTCCGGTGTGGTGAACAGCGCCTCGACCGGCTGCGGGGCGTCCGCGCCCAGGTCGGCGCCGAGACCGGCGGCCGAGACGCCGAGCAGCAGGGCCGCGGTCTGCCAGTGCGGCGGGAGCAGCAGCGCCACCGTGTCGCCGTGGCCCAGCCCGATCCCGTCGACCAGCAGGTTCGCGGTTTTCGAGACCCAGTTCTCCAGCGTCAGGCCGGAGAGTTCGGTGCGGTCGCCGGAGGCGTCGTCGTACCAGGTCAGCAGGGGAGCGGCCGGGTCGCGCCGGACCGCCTCCGCGAACGCCTGTGGAATCGTGGTCTTCATCGCCTCACACCATAGGCGTATCACTGTCCGTGATCGCAGTGGAACCGTGTCGACTCCCCTGGTGGCGCGATCGACGATGCTCCGGCGTCGCGGACGCTTGCCCGCAGCGTTGCAGGCGTACCCTCGACGGTGACGTTGCCGACTCTCAACGTCGGAGTTCCCACCGCAGCATCGGAACGTCAGAGACGCCAAGGAGATGCCTCGTGACCCCCGGTCGCCCCCCGCGAGTGCTGGTCGACGCCACTAGTGTTCCCGCCGACAGAGGCGGTGTCGGCAGATACGTCGACGGATTGCTCGGAGCCCTCGGACAGCTGAACGACGAGCGTGTCGCCCTCGCCGTCGTCGCACAGCGTTCGGATGCGGAGCGTTACCGTCGCATGCTCCCCTCGGCCGAGGTGATCCCCGGACCGGCCGCCATCGTGCACCGTCCGGCCCGCCTCGCCTGGGAGCAGACCGGTCTGCCGCTGCTCGCCCAGCAGGTGGGCGCGCAGGTGCTGCACTCGCCCTTCTACACCTGCCCGCTGCGCACCGGATGCCCGGTCACGGTCACCGTGCACGACGCGACGTTCTTCACCGAACCGGAGCACTACGACAACACCAAGCGGACCTTCTTCCGCAGTGCGATCAAGACGTCGCTGCGGCGGGCCGGCCGGGTGATCGTCCCCAGCAAGGCGACCCGCGACGAACTGATCCGCCTGCTGGACGCCGATCCGACCCGGATCGACGTGGCGTACCACGGGGTCGACCACTCGGCGTTCCACATGCCGACCGACGAGGAGAAGGCCCGGGTCCGTGCCCGGCTCGGCCTCGGCGACACCGGCTACGTGGCGTTCCTCGGCGCCAAGGAGCCCCGCAAGAACGTGCCCAACCTGATCCGCGGCTGGGCCCGCGCCGTCGCCGACTGGCCGCACCCGCCGGCCCTGGTCCTCGCCGGGGGACAGGGGCATGACGACGACATCGACAAGGCCGTCGCCGAGGTTCCCTCGCACCTGCGGCTGCTCCGTCCGGGCTATCTGCGCTACGCGGACCTGCCCGGTTTCCTCGGCGGCGCCCTGGTGGCCTGCTACCCCTCGTTCGGTGAGGGTTTCGGCCTGCCGATCCTGGAGGCGATGGCCTGCGGCACCCCGGTGCTGACCACGCCCCGGCTCAGCCTTCCGGAGGTCGGCGGCGATGCTGTCGCATATACGACCGAGGCGCCGGAGCGGATCGCCGAGGACCTCGCTGACCTGCTGCACGACGAGAAGCGGCGCCAGACGCTCGCCAAAGCGGGTTTCGATCGTGCGAAAGAGTTCACCTGGGCGTCCAGCGCGGAGGTACATGTAACGACTTGGACCCGAGTCGCTACTTGATCATCTACTAAACTCTCCGCGCATGAGCGACGAACAGGCTGTGCTGTACGGGGTGGTTCTCGCAGGCGGTACCGGTACCCGTCTCTGGCCGCTGTCCCGCGCCGGTCATCCCAAGTTCCTCCACCCGCTGACCGGCACGGAGGCGTCCCTTCTGCAAGCCACCGTGGACCGGCTGGACACGCTGACCTCCCCCGAACGGATCTTTGTGGTGACCGGCGTGGCGCACGCCGCGGCGGTCTCCCGGCAACTCGCCGCGATCCCGGACGAGAACGTGCTCGTCGAGCCGTCCCCCCGGGACTCGTGCGCGGCGATCGCCCTGGCCGCGGCGGTCATCGCCCGCCGCGACCCGGAGGCGATCATGGGCTCGTTCGCGTCCGACCACCTGATCGCCGACCAGCCCGAGTTCGCCGAGGTGATCCGCCGCGCGGTCGTCGGCGCCCAGCAGGGTCTGCTGATGACGCTCGGCATCACCCCGACCCGCCCGGAGATCGGCTACGGCTACCTCCAGTGCGGGGCGGCGGCCGAGGGCAGCCCGGTGCTCAAGGTCGAGGAGTTCAAGGAGAAGCCCTCCTACGAGGTCGCCGAGAACTACGTGAAGTCCGGCAACTACCTGTGGAACGCCGGCATGTTCGTCTGGCGGGTCGACGTGTTCCTCGCCGAACTGGCCCGGCAGCAGCCGCAGCTCGCCTCCGGGGTGAGCCGGATCGCCCACGCCTGGGACACCGCCGCCCGCGAGGAGGTCCTCGGCGAGGTGTGGCCCACCCTGCCGCGGATCTCGGTCGACTACGCGGTCATGGAGGGCGCGGCCACCGTCGGCCGGGTCGGCACCGTTCCCGGCGACTTCGGCTGGAACGACGTCGGCGACTTCCACACCCTCGGTGAGGTCCTCACCGCCGACCCGGCCGGCAACGTGGTGGTCGGCCACGACGGCGCGGGCGAACGCCCCGGCGTGCTGCTGCGCGACGCGGAGAACCTGGTGATCGTCCCGAACGGCCGCCGTCTGGTGGCCGCGATGGGCGTCCGGGACCTGGTCATCGTCGACACCGAGGACGCCGTCCTGGTCTGCCCGCGGGAACGCGCGCAGGAGGTCAAACACCTGGTGGACGAGCTGAAGGAGCTCGGGCAGCACGGATACATCTGACCGCGGTCATCGGGGCCGGTGGGTGACTACCAGGCCCCGATGGTCACGCCGGCCGGCTGCAGGGTGCCGATCTGCAGTTCCTTCCACGCGATGTTGTTCTTCTTCGACGTGGGGAAACCCGCCAGCTCGGCCGTCCGGCCGGCGCCGGACAGGCCGACGTCGTACCGCACGATGTTGCCGACACCGCACCCCTCGTCGGCCTTCACGCAGGCGGTCCAGCGCAGGCCGGCCGACGCGGCCTCGCCCGCCCGCAGCACCACCTCGGTCGACGGCCCCGGCTCGTCGACCCGGGTGCTGCCCACCTTGGTCGCCTGCTTGCCGGCGGTGAGCAGCGTGACGGTGAGCCAGCCCGCCACCGCGCAGGTGCCGGTCGACTTGTTGAGGACCGACATCAGCGCGAAGGTGGAGTCCTCCTCCTCGACCGTGACGGTCACCCCGAGATCGGCGTTCGCGCACGGGGTGACCGCGGCAGGCGTGGGGGTGGCGGCCGGCTCGGCGGTGGTGGTGCTCCGGCCGCAGGCGTTCAGCAGCGTCAGGGCGGCGAGAGCGGGGATCGCGATCCGGGGAACGCGGTTCACAGCTGCCGGGCCAGGGCCGGCGCTATCTGCCGGGCGGTGCCGGATGCCAACGGCGACGGCAGGTCGTCCGGCGCGAACCAGGCCAGATCCGCGGACTCCTCGCTGATCCGCTCCACCGCGCCGGTCGGCGCCCGCAGCATGAACCGCACGTCGTAGTGCACCGAAGGCCCGGCGGGGGAGCCGTCACCCGCGCCGCAGCGCACCTCGTGCACATCCACGTCGATCGGCTCCGGGTCGAGCACCAGGCCCTCGATGCCGGACTCCTCGGTCGCCTCCCGCAACGCGGCCGCCGCCAGCGACCGGTCGCCCTCCTCGCAGTGCCCGCCGAGCTGCATCCACCGGCCGAGACGGCCGTGCAGGCAGAGCAGCACCCGCCCGTCGTCGCCGACGACCAGCGCGCTGGCGGTGACATGCCCGGCCCGGTGCGCCCGGGTCATCGCGACCGGACCGTCGGCGAGCAGGTCGAGGGTGCGCCGGCGGGCGTCGTCGGCGGCCTCCGAGGTGGCCGTCCAGCCGGTCAGGACACGGACGGCGTCCTCGTAGAGCGTGTAGTCGGTGCGGTCGGTCATCAGGGAGCTCCGAAACTGATGGTGACGCCGGTCTCGTCGACGTCGATGCTGCTGGTCACGCCTTCGGCGGCGAGCGCGGAGCGTACCCGATGGGCGTCGGCACCCAACCGAACCAGGCTTACCCCGTCCGTTCCGGCAGCGGTGAGCCGCAGGGTTCCACCCGCACGGACGATGCCGGTCCCGGCCGCGATCACGTCATGGACGAGTTCCAGGGCCTGATCCACCTTTTCCGATATTTCGGAAATGTCAGAAACGCTGGCATCATCGAGCAGGGCCGCGGCGCGGAGACCCGCCGCACGAGCCTCCGCGGTGCCGAGACTGAACATGTCGCTCGCCGTGTCCCGGATCAGCGGGCGGACACCGCGCTCCTCCGGGTCGGCCGGCCAGGTGTAACCCCGGACCACCGCCACCGGCACCCGGTCACACTTGCCCTTGACCAGCTCGGCCGCCGCGGACAGCTCGTCGACCACGGCCATCTGGGTCAGGCTCAGCTCGTTGCCGTACGGGTCGATCTGCCCCCGATGATCGAGCAGCGCGCCGATGCCGGCAGCGCCCAGAGCCACATCGGTCAGGCCGTTGCGCCAGGCCCGGCCGGACGTGTCCGAGATGATCACGGCGACGTCCCGGCCCCGGCGCAGCAACTCGGCACGCAGGGCCCGGGCCGAGGCGTCCGGGTCGACCGGCAGCAGCACCAGATGGGTCTTGTCGACGTTCGACGCGTCGATGCCGGCCGCGGCCATCACAAAACCGTGATGGGTCGCCACGATCGTGGTGGGGCCACGGCGGGCCACCACCCGAGCGGTCTCACCGGCCAGCACCCGCTGCCGGGCCTCCTCGCGGTCCGGCCCGTCCGCCGGCACCTCGACCAGGCGGCCCTCCGCCTTCGACACGATCTTGCTGGTCACCACCAGGACGTCGCCGTCGGCGATCCACGGGCCGGCGCCCAGGATCAGGTCGGCGAGGTCGTCGCCCGCGGTGACGTCACCGATGCCGCGGACCGGGAGAACCTCGAGCCCGTCGCTCACCGGACACCCCCGAGCTCCAGCGCGTCGGCGACCATCCGGGCCGTGAGCTGCTCGTCCTTCATCCAGAGCGGCACCGCGCGGGTGGCCACCCCGGGCACCTCGGCGCCCGCGTCCGACTCGTCGACCAGCCAGCCGTCGAGCAGCCCGCCCTCGGCGCGAGGACCGTACATCCGGCCCACACCGGCGGCGCTCACCTCCACCCCGAGCGTGCTCAGACACTTGTCGGCCATGCCCCGCACCGGTGAGCCCCCGATGATCGGCGACACCCCGACCACCGGCGCCGGGCCGTCCATCACCGCCTCTTTCAGCCCGGGTACGGCCAGAATCGGCGCGATACTGACCACCGGATTGCTCGGGGCGATGAGAATCACGTCGGCTCCCGCGATCGCGTCCCGGACGCCGGCCGCCGGCTTGGCGGACTCGGCACCGACGAACACGAAACGGTGCGTCGGGACCGCCCCGCGATAGCGCACCCACCACTCCTGGAAATGGATGGCCTTGCGCTCACCCTCGACGTCGACGACCACGTGGGTCTCCAGCCGGTCGTCGGTGACGGGCAGCATCGTGATGCCCGGCTGCCAGCGCTCGCACAGGGCCGCGGTCACCGCCGACAACGGGTAACCGGCGTTCAGCATGGTGGTGCGTACCAGGTGAGTGGCGGTGTCCTTGTCACCCAGACCGAACCAGGAGGGCTCGACGCCGTACTTCGTCAGCTCCTCCTTGACCACCCAGGACTCGCCGACCCGGCCCCAGCCGCGCTCCGGGTCGGCGGCGCCGCCCAGGGTGTACATGACGCTGTCCAGGTCGGGACAGATCTGGAGGCCGTGCATGCGCACGTCGTCGCCGACATTGACCACCGCCGTCACATCGGCGCCGATGGTGCGTGCGTGAGCCCGCACGCCGAGAAGGAACCGGGCGCCTCCGATGCCCCCGGTAAGGACCACGATCCGCATCTCCCCATCCTCCCCCACCTGCGTGACGCCACCCGTTCGTGGGTCGCGGTTTACGCTGGGCCCACCTCGATCACGCACCGGGAGTAATCGTGACCACTGGATCGCAGCCCACGCCGGGCGGCGACAAGCCGCTCGGACAGTTCCTGCGGCCGCTGCGCGACATCGCCGCCTATGTCCTGGCGGGCGCCACAGCAGTGCTGCTCTTCGTCTCCGTCGTCGATCTGCTGGGCAGCGACTTCGTCGGGCGCACCCGCTACAGCTTCGCCAGTTTTGTGAACCTGGCGACGATCTTCTTCCCGCTCGCCGCGGTCCTGTTGTCACTCGGAGTCAAGCCGGTTCACCCCAAGGCGCGACTGATCGTGCTCGCCGCGCTGATCGAGTACGGCGTGGTGGCCTTCTTCGGCGTCCTGTTCGGCGTGCTGTTCGGGGTGAGCTCGCTCGCCACCGACAACCCGGGCACGGCCTTCAGCGAACTGCTGGTCCGGGTCGCATGGCTGGCGGTGTTCGGCCTGGCCGCGTACACGGTGACGCAGATCTGGCGCGGGATGTTCATGGTGCCGCGTCCGCAGCCGCAGCCGGGCGTCTACGGGCAGCCGCCGGCCGGGGTCTACGGGCAGCCCTACCACCAGCAGCCCTTCGGCCAGCAGCCGTACGGGGCGCCGCCGGTACCCGGTCAGCCGTTCAGTGCGCCGCCCGCCCCGGGTCAGCCGTTCAGTGCGCCCCCGGCTCCGGGCCAGCCGTTCAGCGCTCCGCCCGCGCCGGGACAGCCTTATGGCGCGCCTCCCACGCCGGGGCAGGCCTTCGGTGGGCAGCCGCCGTTCGCCCCGCCGCCCGGGCAGCCGCCGTTCGCTCCGCCGCCCGGTGTCTACGGGCAGCCGCAGCCGGGATTCGTGCCGGGGGTCTACGGGCAGCCGCAGCCCGGTGCCGCGCCGATCTGGAACCAGCCGCCGGTCTCCGCGCCGCCGGTGGGCCAGCTGCCCGTCTCGGCGCCGCCGATGGGCCAGCCGTACAGCGCGCCGCCGTTCAGCACCACGCCGTTCAGTGCGCCGCCCGCCGCGGCCCCTGCTGAGCCGGTCTCGGGTGCTCTGACCGCGGTGGAGCCGACGTCCGGCGCTCCGGCCGCTGTCCAGCCGGCGCCGACGGCTGAGCCCACCGCTCCGGACGCTCCCGCTGCGGCGCCGGCCTCGGAGTTCCCGGCCGCGGTGCCGCTGCCTGCGCCGCCTGTCGTTGCGGCGGCGGACCCGACCCAGGTGGTGTCCGGCACCGGGGCTCCCTCGACTGCTGACCCGACCCAGGTGGTGCCGGACGACCGCCCCGGGTTCGGGCCGGCCGTGCAGGACCCGCCGCGTCACTGATCCCTTCGCGTCACTGATCTCTTCGCGGTACCGATCCCTTCGTGACGAGGATCCGCCGTCGGCGCTGATGGATCGGTGCCACCGGTCCGCCGGCGGTGGAGATCTGCCCGTGCCCTGAACCGGCCCGGTCGCCCGACGGCGGCCGGGCCGGATTCCTTCGGCTGGTGGCAGCCGCCGGAGAGACGGGGCCGTGGTGGTCTCCCCGCGCCCGCAGCCCGGCGGTCGCGCCGGTGGGCGCGACCCATCGCGGTGATCGCGCTCAGCCGGGAAGTGGGCGGTCGTCACGCGTACAAGAAGAGGAAGCGCAAGAGGAAGAACCTGCCGCAACCCATTCGAGATGGTGTTTGTTGACACTGGTGGTCCTTGTGGGCCACTGCGGCAGCAACGGGATTTCCGGCCTAGGCTGCTCTGCGTGGTAGAGGTCGAGGTCGAACCCACTGACGTGAGCGTCCGGCGTGCCCTGCGGCGCGCCGCCGACGGAGAAGCCATCGATGTCGGTGAGGCGGTCGCGTTGCTCGCGGCCACCGGCGACCGGTTCGACGAGCTGCTGGCCATCGCCGGTGACCTGCGGGACGCCGGGTTGCGAGAGGCCGGGCGGCCGGGTGTCGTCACCTACTCCCGCAAGGTCTTCATCCCGCTCACCCGGCTCTGTCAGGACCGGTGCCACTACTGCACGTTCGCGACGGTGCCGCACCGGCTGCCGGCGGCGTTCCTGGAGCCCGAGGAGGTTCTGGAGATCGCCCGCCAGGGCGCCGCGCAGGGGTGCAAGGAGGCGTTGTTCACGCTGGGGGACCGGCCGGAGGCGCGCTGGGCGGCGGCCCGCACGTGGCTGGACGAGCGGGGCTACGCGTCGACGCTCGACTACGTCCGGGCCTGCGCGATCCTGGTGCTCGAGGAGACCGGCCTGCTGCCGCACCTCAACCCGGGCGTGATGAGCCTCGCCGAGCTCGAGCGCCTCAAGCCGGTGGCGCCGAGCATGGGGATGATGCTGGAGACCACCGCGACCCGGCTGTGGTCGGAGAAGGGCGCGCCGCACTACGGCTCACCGGACAAGGAGCCGGCGGTCCGCCTGCGGGCGCTCGACGACGCCGGCCGGGCGGGCGTGCCGTTCACCACCGGCATCCTGATCGGGATCGGCGAGACGGTGACCGAGCGGGCCGAGTCGCTGTTCGCGATCCGCGCGACGTCCCGCGAGTACGGGCACATCCAAGAGGTGATCATCCAGAACTTCCGCGCCAAGCCGGACACGGCGATGCGCGGCATGCCGGACGCCGAGCTGCGCGAGCTGGCGGCGACGGTGGCGGTCGGGCGGATCGTGATGGGTCCCCGGGCCCGGATCCAGGCCCCGCCGAACCTGATCGATGCCGAGTTCCCGCTGCTGATGCGGGCCGGGATCGACGACTGGGGCGGTGTGTCGCCGGTGACGCCGGACCACGTGAACCCGGAGCGGCCGTGGCCCCAGATCGACCTTTTGGCCGAAATGTCAGAGAAATCGGGATTCAAGCTGCGGGAGCGGCTCACGATCTATCCCGAGTACGTCCTGCGCGGTGCTGAGGGCTGGCTCGACCCGGGGGTGGCCGGTCACGTGGCCGCCCTGTCCGGTCCGGACGGTCTCGCCCTGGACCTGGCGCCGACCGGCCGGCCGTGGCGTTCGCCGGTCGGCTGCTCGGCCGAGGGTGCCGCTGCTGGTGGTTCTCCCGGTGATGTCGCCGGGCGTTCCGCCGATGCGTGACCGTTCGTCGCATGACGCCGGTCACGAAGACGATTCATCTGCTCGGTGAGGGGGTATCCCGCCCGGTCCCATGTGGCGGGAGGCGCGGGTCGCGGCCGCCGCGATCGGCGTTCTGCTGCTGGAGGGGATCGACGGTGTCCCGCAGTGTGGGCGGGCGCCGGAGGGCCGTCAGTGACCGGGTTGGGGGACCCGATCGCTCAGAGGTCACAAATCGGGTTAAATTGGACTCGGTGGCCCGGCCTGGCGTTACCTTCCTCCTGCCCCGAGAGATAGGGCAGGAACGGGCCCCCGAAGCGTCCTCAAGCGCTCCGGGAAAAGGGCCCATTTAGCAGGTTCGGCTTGACGACGCACGTCTTACACGCGTGTAATTTTGGTGGGGTTGTGGGGACGATGTGGCACTTTTGCGTCGAACCCACAGAAACACGCCGCGTGCGTGGGGGGTCAGCGCCGGCTTCGCAGCCGGCGCGGAAATTTGGAGGCACGCCGATGGAACAGCAGGTTGAAGGGGTAGACCTGCTCGGGGACGCGCCCGAGTGGCAGGAACGGGCGCTGTGTTCGCAGACCGATCCAGAAGCTTTCTTCCCGGAGAAGGGTGGATCTACGCGCGAGGCCAAGCGCATCTGCGGTCGCTGTGAGGTCAAGGCCGAATGCCTCGAGTACGCGCTCGGTCACGACGAACGGTTCGGAATCTGGGGTGGACTGTCCGAACGTGAACGTCGCAAGCTGAAGCGCCG
The DNA here is from genome assembly GCF_000962825.1 of Actinoplanes rectilineatus. Classification (GTDB taxonomy): domain Bacteria; phylum Actinomycetota; class Actinomycetes; order Mycobacteriales; family Micromonosporaceae; genus Actinoplanes; species Actinoplanes rectilineatus. The sequence continues at coordinate 109,592 of NZ_JZKF01000023.1, read as the reverse complement.
CGTGGCCTGAACAGCCAGGGCCTGTCCCGCCGATCACCGGGGGACATGCGGCGCTGTCCGGGCGTGGCCCCCGGCGGCGCCTGCGGACAGGCTCTAGGTCAGCTCGTCCGGATCCACACCTAGCAGGTTGGCGACCTGCTCGATGATCACGTCGTGGACGAGGTCGGCGAGGTCCTCCCGGTCCATCGCCCGGAACTCCAGCGGGCGGCGATACAGGACGATCCGTGGCGGCAACTCGTGCCGCCCGGGACGGCCCGGCAGCAGCCGGGCCAGGGGCACCTCGCCGTCCTCGAGCACGTCCGAGTCGTAGACGTTCAGCTCCGGCGGCACGTCCTCGACGGCGAACTCGACACCGGCCAGCTCTTTCGCATAGCGGCGCTCCAGGCCCTCGACCGTGTCGAGCACCAGGTCGTCGAAGATCTCCGCCTTGGTCCGGGCCAGCGGGACGGTCGCCGGCACCAGGCGACCCCGCAAGCCGCGCCCATGCCGGTCGCGACGTGCCGGATGACCCGGGCCGGAGGTGCGGGCCGCCCGCGGCGGATCCGTCCGGCGGCGTTCGGGGCTGGTGGTCACGCGGCCAGCGTATCTCCACGCGGCCGATATACGTGGTCAGCCCGATCGCCTCGTGTGTCCGAGCCGTTAATTCGCCCCAACGAGACGGCGTGTCGAACGACCATGGCCGAATCGTGATAAGTGCTCAGTCGGCGTGTCGCGAGGCAACACGCCCCGGATCGGCCGATGGGGAGATACTGTCCCGCCGTGAGGTCACCACGGCGCTGCTCCCGGAACGGCTGTCCCCGACAGGCGGTCGCCACGCTGACCTATGTTTACAGCGACTCGACAGCGGTCGTCGGCCCCCTCGCCGCCTTCGCCGAGCCGCACACGTACGACCTGTGCGAGCCACATGCCCGCAGTCTCACCGCCCCCCGAGGCTGGGAACTGGTCCGCCACGACGGTGACTTCGCACCCCCACCCCCCACCACCGACGACCTGGTCGCCCTGGCCGAGGCGGTTCGCGAGGCCGCGAGGCCGGCGCCGCCCCGTCCCGAGGACCCGCCCCAGCCGGGGCACCAGACCGGTCGCCGCGGCCATCTGCGAGTCATCCCGCCGTCGCATTAGGGGTGGTTGGTCGTTTTGCCCGGCGCCCGTTTTTCCGGGCGGCTGGTTCCGCGTAGCTTCGGCGCGCCTGTGCCGTCTTCGGGAGCTTTCGTGCGGGTCCGTTTTCGAGGTACTCCCGCGGTCCGAGTCGTGGCACACGGCCTTTCACATCACGTGTTCAGCCGTCATGGCGACGCAGCCGGTTCGCCAGTGCAGCCGTCGTCGGCGGTGCAGTCTTTGCAGGCAGTCTGTCCGTGGGTTGATCATCCGCCGGTGGCTCGGTGGCTCGGTGGCTCGGTGGCTCGGTGGCTCGGTGGCTCGGTGGCTCGGTGGCTCGGTGGCTCGGTGGCCCGGTGGCCCGGTGGCCCGGTGAGGCCGGCCGTGCTACTCGGCAAGGTCGGCCGGCCGTCGCTCATGGTTCGCCCGCTGGCCGAATCCCGACCGTAGGTGACGGCTGGGTGCTCCGAGCCGTCGTTGGGGGCTGAGTTTCTCTTGCTGGGGAGCCGTTGGCGACGGCTCGGCTGATTCGGCCGTCAGTGAGGGTCGGTTTGTGGGCCGGGGACAGCCCTCAGCGACGGCCGGATGCCCCGAGCCGTCGCTGAGGGCTGAGATCTGCGCCCCGGGCGACCGTGGGCTACGGCTGGGGCGGGCTGATTTCGTCCGGGTGTCCAGCCGGGTTCATTCGCCAGTTCGGTCGTTCCGCCTGCCGGTCCTTCTGCCTGCTGGTCATTCTGCCTGCCGGTCCTTCTGCCTGCCGGTCCTTCTGCCTGCCGGGCACTTCCTCCAGCCGGTTCCTTCGTCTGTCCAGCCCTGTCAGCCCTGTGGATTGCGGCGGTTGTGCGGATATGGGAGCGCCCACCGGCCCCGGGTGGGCGGTGGGCGCGTCTACGTCTGCGGCCAGGAGATCGAAGGCTGAGAGGCCGAAGACCGGGGCCGGAGGTCAGGAGGTCAGGGGGCGGGAGGTCAGGAGCTCAGAGGGCGGGAGGTCAGAGAGCGGGAGCTCAGAGGGCGAGAGGTCAGGAGGTCAGGGGGACCAGTTCGAAGCGGTCGTGCAGCCACGGGATCAGGGTCCGGTAGGCCTTGATCGTGTCGGGCTGGGCGTAGTCGTGGGACAGCACGATCGCGCCGTCGCGGGTTCGCTTCTTCACGTACGAGATGATTTTGGCGGTGTGGGCGCCGTGGGACTCGCCGTGGGAGTGGTCCCAGTCGCGCGGGTCGACTTTCCAGTAGATGCTGGACATTCCCAGCTGTTTGGCGCCCTTGACCAGTTTCGGCGTGAAGTTGCCGCCGGGGGCGCGGAAGGTCGGGATCGCCACGCCGGGGACCGCGGCGCGGATGGCGGCGTTGGTGCGTTCCAGGTCGGCTTTGATCTTCGCGGCGGACTTCTTGCCGATTCTCAGATCGTGGTTCCAGGTGTGGTTGCAGAGGGCGTGGCCGTCGGCGACGATCGCCCGCACCAGGTCCGGGAACTGTTTCGCGTTGGAGCCGACCAGGCAGAACGTGGCTTTGACGTTCTCCTTCTTCAGGATCTTCAGCAGGGCCGGGGTGTAGTCCGGGTCGGGGCCGTCGTCGAAGGTCAGGGCCACGCCCTTGGTGCCGGTGACGAGGCGGCTGCCGGCCGGGCCGGTCTTCACGTGTTTGCCGCCGGGGGCGGTGGTGCTCTCGGTCCGATCGGCGCCGGGGGCCGTGGACGGGTCGCCCGGTGTTCCGGCGGAGTCGCCGGGCAGCGCGGACGGGGCGGCGCGGGCGCTGGGTGCGGTGGAGGGGGTGCCCTCCGGCGGCGTGCTGGATGCGGCCTGGGACGACGCCGCGGTCTGCGGTCCGATCGTCGTGGCCGCGGCCGCCTGGCCGAGAAGGGCAGTCATGATCAGCAGTCCGCTGATCACTAGTGCCTTTCTGGTGTGCGACAGCCGCATCGATATCCTCCCCAGGTCGTCGGCGAACTGACGACGATGCCCCGGAATGCGGCCGGCCGCCAGTCCTATGCGCATGATTCGACGGAAAACGGGACTGCTTTCAGTTTTCCCGGCGTATCATCGCGCATCACGTCGACCTGGCGGCATGGAGGTAAATGCCCCAATTTGTCTACCGAGTCGACGGACCATCGGGAGTGTGCCCCGGTCAGGCTCAAGAGGTAACCGAAACGGGTCACTCTCAGGGAAAACGCGGCGCGCGGAGAGCCCCGCGAAGAGGGTCCGACAGGTCGTTACCGTGCCGTCCTCAGCGCCGCGCGTCCCCGGGTGCCCGCGGCGAACATGGCACGATCTTGGGAGATCGGTCACCGTTACCGGATGAAAATGCCGGGACTGCCGGTTACGCGTACCCCGGAATGGAGCGCAACCGGCAGATCCCCGCCCCGCTACCGGGTCTTCTCCGCTTCCAGCGTGGCGATCTCGGCCTCGGTGAACAACCGCGACCGGATCAGGAAACGGACGCCCTCGGGCGCCTCCAGCGAGAAGCCGGAGCCGCGGCCGGGGACCACGTCCACCGTCAGGTGCGTGTGCTTCCAGAGTGCGAACTGCGCGGACGACATCCAGAACGTGATGGGCTCCGGCACCCCCTCGATTGCCAGAGACTCGAGCAGCACGTCGGAACCGCCGGTCCGGAACTCGCCCTCGAGGTAGCACATCGGCGCGCTGCCGTCGCAGCATCCGCCGGACTGGTGGAACATCAGTGGTCCGTGCTGCTCCCGCAGCCGCCGCATCAGGTCGGCGGCCGCGGGAGTGACATCGACGCGGCTGACCATGGCCTAGAAGAGACCCATGGCCTTGGGGGAGTAGCTGACCAGCAGGTTCTTCGTCTGCTGGTAGTGGTCGAGCATCATCGCGTGGTTCTCCCGGCCGATGCCCGACTGCTTGTAGCCGCCGAACGCCGCGTGCGCGGGATAGAGGTGGTAGCAGTTCGTCCACACCCGGCCGGCCTTGATCGCGCGCCCGGCCCGGTACGCCTGGGTGCCCTCCCGCGTCCAGACGCCGGCGCCCAGGCCGTAGAGCGTGTCGTTGGCGATCGTGATGCCGTCGTCGAAGTCGGCGAACGGCGCCACCGCCACCACCGGTCCGAAGATCTCCTCCTGGAAGATCCGCATCGAGTTGCGGCCCTCGAAGATCGTCGGCTGGACGTAGTAGCCGCCGGAGAGATCGCCGGGCAGCTCGGCCCGCGCACCGCCGGTCAGCACCCGGGCGCCCTCCTGCCGGCCGATGTCCAGGTACGACAGGATCTTCTCCAGCTGGTCGTTGGAGGCCTGCGCGCCGACCTGGGTGTCGGTGTCCAGCGGGTTGCCCTGCACCAGGTTCTCCACCCGCTTGACCCCGGCGGACAGGAAGTCGGTGTAGTGACCCTGCTGGATCAGCGCGCGGGACGGGCAGGTGCACACCTCGCCCTGGTTGAGGGCGAACATCGCGAAGCCCTCGAGCGCCTTGTCGAGGAAGTCGTCGTCGGCGCTGCTGACGTCGTCGAAGAAGAGGTTCGGGCTCTTGCCGCCGAGCTCCAGGGTGACCGGGATCAGGTTCTCCGACGCGTACTGCATGATCAGGCGACCGGTGGTGGTCTCGCCGGTGAAGGCGACCTTGGCGATTCGGCTGGACGAGGCGAGCGGCTTGCCGGCCTCCACACCGAACCCGTTGACGATGTTCACCACGCCCGGCGGGATCAGGTCGCCGATCAGCGAGAACAGGTAGTGGATCGAGGCGGGGGTCTGCTCGGCCGGCTTGAGCACGACGGCGTTGCCGGCGGCCAGGGCGGGCGCGAGTTTCCAGACGGCCATCAGGATCGGGAAGTTCCACGGGATGATCTGCGCGACCACGCCGAGGGGCTCGCGGAAGTGGTACGCGACGGTGTCCTCGTCGATCTCGCCGGCGGTGCCCTCCTGGGCGCGGATCACGCCGGCGAAGTAGCGGAAGTGGTCGATCGCCAGCGGGATGTCGGCGGCCAGGGTCTCCCGGATCGGCTTGCCGTTCTCCCACGACTCGGCGAGGGCCAGCCGCTCGAGGTTCTGCTCCATCCGGTCGGCGATCTTGTTGAGGATGATCGACCGTTCGGTGGGGGAGGTGCGTCCCCAGGCGGGTGCGGCGGCGTGCGCGGCGTCCAGGGCGCGTTCCACGTCCTCGGCGGTGCCCCGGGCGACCTCGGTGAAGACGCGGCCGTTGACCGGGCTGGGGTTCTCGAAGTACCGACCTCGGGCCGGTGGGACGTATTCGCCACCGATGTAGTGGTCGTAGCGGGACTGATAGGTGGGCGGGTCGTAGACGGTCATCGTCGCCTCCTCTTCGAAGGCGGACGGTAGTTTCCGTTACGTTGCAGCAACGTTGCACGCGTAGTCACGGGTCAGCTGCGCGACCCGGCGGGCGGCGGCCGGGTCGGCCGGCGCCAGGACCGCGTAGGCCTCCCAGACCTCCAGGTCGTCGCCGCCCCACGGACTGGTCAGCCAGGTCTGCAGCAGGCGGCGGTCGGCGGTGGCGAGCAGGGCGGTGCGCAGCCGGGTCTCCAGGCGCAGCCGCAGCCGGACGATGCCGGGCGCGTCCGAGGCCGGCAGCAGCGGCCCCGGATAGGCGGCCACCGCCTCCGGCACCCGTCCCCGGTCCAGCAGCCGGGTCACCACGCCGAGGTCCACCTCCGGGGCGGCGCGCAGCCGGTAGGGGCGCGAGTCGAGGAGTTCCGGGCCGAGGACGCGGCGCAGCCGGGACAGTTCGGCGCGGACGGTCACCGGGTTGACGTCGTCGCCGTAGAGGTCGACGCCGAGCTGGTCGCCGGTGCGTCCCTCGGGGTGTTCGGTGAGCAGCACCAACAGCTCCGAGTGCCGCCGGCCGAGCCGCAGCCGTTTGCCACCGACCGCGATCAGGGCCTCGTCCCGGCCGAGTGCGGCGACCGCCGGGCGGTCGGTGCCTTCCTCGAGACCTCGGAGGTACGCCTCCGCGGCGTGCGCCGTGGCCCGCAGCAGGGCGAGGCTGTGCGGGTTGGCCAGATGGTCCCCGCCGGTCACGTCGATCGCCCCGAGCAGCCGGCCGGTGCCGGGGTCGTGGATCGGGGCGGCCGCGCAGGTCCAGCGTTGCATCGGGTGGCTGAAATGCTCGGTGGCGAAGATCTGCAGCGCGTGGTCGACGGCGAGCGCCGTGCCGGGCGCGTTGGTGCCGGCGTGCGCCTCGTCCCAGCGGGCGCCGGGCACGAAGTTCATCGACGCCGCGCCGCGCAGGGTGGCCGGGTGCCCCTCGACCCAGAGCAGGCGGCCGGTCGCGTCGCAGACGGCCAGGATGTGGTCGCCGTCCTCGGCCAGCCCGCCGAGCAGGTCCCGGAAGATCGGCATGACCCGGGCCAGGGGGTGGGCCTCCCGGTAGGCGGCCAGGTCGGTGTCGGTCAGGTCGATCGGGGGAGTGCTGTCCGCCCCGATCCAGGTGGCCGAGCGGGCCCAGGAGTCGGCGACCACCGGGCGCATCCGGTCGGGCTGCCCCTCGCCGGCCAGGAAACGTTCGTGGGCGCGGCCGACCAGGCGACTCCGCTCGGCGGGGTCGTCACCGGGGACCAGGGCGAGCCACGGATTCACCCGTCCATCGTGACGCCGGTCACGCTGGTAGACAACACTCTCTATGCTCCTGCGGTGCACAGCGGGCCGCGTACCGAAGAAGAAGCCCTCGCCGAACAGCGGGCCTTGCGCTCGCGGGTGGTCTCCGCCCCTGGGCCGGCGTCTCCCGCCACGGTCGCCGGGCTGGATGTGGCCTACGACGGCGACCGGCTCGCCGCAGCTGTCGTTGTCCTGAGATATCCGGACCTTTCGGTGCAGGATACCGCGGTGGTCCGCGGCACGACGACCTTCCCCTACATCCCCGGACTGTTCGCCTTCCGGGAGGTGCCGTCGCTGCTCGACGCCCTGGACCGGCTCACCGTCCGGCCGGACGTGCTGGTCTGCGACGGACAGGGCCTGGCCCATCCGCGGCGCTTCGGACTGGCCGCCCATCTCGGTGTGCTCACCGATCTGCCCTCGTTCGGGGTCGGCAAGACCCGCCTGGTGGGTGAATTCGCGCCGGTCGGTGAGCGCCGCGGCGACCGATCGGCGCTGATCGACGCGGGGGAGGAGGTCGGCGCGGTGCTGCGGACGCGCGACGGCGTGAAACCGCTCTTCGTCTCGGTGGGGCACCGGATCGACCTGGACAACGCGTGCGCGCTGACCCTGGCGCTCACCCCTCGGTACCGTCTCCCGGAGACGACCCGTGCGGCTGATCGTGCCTGTCGCGACTTCCTGCGTTAACCGCGGTTGAACCATTCGACACAATCCGCTCCGATACCCTCGGGCCAAAGGGGAATCGGCTGAGGAGCGGGTAGTGACCGATCTGTCGCAGATCATCAAGGCGTACGACGTCCGGGGCATCGTCCCGGACCAGTTCAACGAGCCGGTGGCCCGGGCGATCGGCACGGCGTTCGTCGAGATGCTGCGTGAGTCGGGCGACGAGCCCGACCAGATCGTGATCGGCCACGACATGCGCGACTCCGGTCCGGCTCTGGCCGCCGCGTTCGCCGCCGGTGCCAACGCGGCCGGCGCCGCGGTGATCAACATCGGTCTGGCCTCGACCGACCAGCTCTACTACGCCTCCGGCGTGCTGGACCTGCCCGGCGCGATGTTCACCGCCAGCCACAACCCGGCGCAGTACAACGGGATCAAGATGTGCCGCCGCGGCGCCCGGCCGGTCGGCCAGGACAGCGGTCTCGCGATCGTCCGGCAGCGCGCCCAGCAACTGCTCGCCGACCTGAACGCGGAGGCCGACGGCCCGTCCCGGGTCCAGGAGCGCAATCTGCTCGCCGACTACGCGGCGCACCTGCGCTCGCTGGTCGACCTCAGCGGCATCCGCCCACTCAAGGTGATCGTGGACGCGGGCAACGGCATGGGCGGCTACACCGTCCCGGCCGTGCTCGGCGACCAGGAGCTGGCCGCCCTGCCGTTGGAGATCGTGCCGCTCTTCTTCGAGCTGGACGGATCGTTCCCCAACCACGAGGCCAACCCGCTGGACCCGGCGAACCTGGTCGACCTGCAGAAGGCGGTCCGGGAGCAGGGCGCGGACATCGGCCTGGCCTTCGACGGCGACGCCGACCGCTGCTTCGTCATCGACGAGAAGGGCGACCCGGTCTCGCCGTCCGCGATCACCGGCCTGGTCGCCTCCCGGGAGCTGGCGAAGTTCCCGGGCAGCACGATCATCCACAACGTGATCACCTCGGCCGCGGTTCCGGAGATCATCACGGAGCGGGGCGGCAAGCCGGTGCGCAGCCGGGTCGGCCACTCCTTCATCAAGGCCGAGATGGCCCAGACGAACGCGGTGTTCGGCGGCGAGCACTCGGCGCACTACTACTTCCGCGACTTCTGGTTCGCCGACACCGGCATGCTGGCCGCCATGCACGTGCTCGCCGCGCTCGGCGGCCAGGATCAGCCGCTGTCCGAGTTCGCCGCGGAGTACGAGCGGTACGCCGCCTCCGGTGAGATCAACTCCACGGTGGCCGACGCCACTGCCAAGATCGCCGAAGTGCGCGCCGCCTTCCCGGACGCCACCGTGGACGATCTCGACGGCCTGACGTTCCAGGTCGGCGCGGGGACGTGGTTCAACCTGCGGTCCTCCAACACCGAGCCGCTGCTGCGCCTGAACGTGGAGGCGCCGGACGCCGCGCGGATGGCGGAGCTGCGTGACCGCGTGCTGACCATCGTTCGCGGATAGGATCCAGGCGACCTGTCCTTCGCAGCATGAGGAGTTGGCACGGTGGCGCTCGATGAGCAGTTGCTGGAGATCCTGGCGTGCCCGGACACGCATCACGCGCCCCTCGACTACGATGCCGGCGCGCAGACGTTGACCTGCACCGAGTGCGCCCGGGTCTTCGAGGTCCGGGACGACATCCCGATCCTGCTCCTGGACGAGGCGTCGACGGCGAAGGGTGAGGCTTCCTGATGGTCAACCCGCTGGACGGATCGGCCGGGGTCAACGGCCACCGCGTCGCCGACGAGTCCCTGCTCGACGACGAGAAGTCGATGCTCGGCAACGACCCGGGCGGCATGCTCCGGGCCACCGCCTCGGCCGGCGCCCAGGTGCGGGAGTCCGCCGCACTGGCCGCCGAGGTCGACCTGAGCATGCTCGCCGACGAGGGCCGCCCCCGCGCGGTCGTCGTCGCGGGCATCGGCACCGCCGGCCTGACCGGCAGCATCCTGTCCACCGTGGCAGGCCCGCGCTGTCCGGTTCCGATCATCGGTCACCGCAGTGCCGGCGTGCCCGGCTGGGTCGGCGCCGCCGACGTGGTGATCGCGGTCTCCGCGTCCGGCCGCAGCCCGGAGGCGCTGGCCGCCGCCGAGGCCGCCGCCCGCCGCGGTGCCCGACTGGTCGCCATCGGCAACCCCGGCTCCGAGCTGGAGGCGATGGCCGAGCGGGCCCGCGCGCCGTTCATCGGCGTGCCGCGCCGCGCCCCGGCCCGGGCCACGCTCTGGGGCCTCGCGGTCCCGGTGCTGCTCGCCGGCCGGGCTCTCGGCCTGGTCAAGGTCACCGAGGCGGACATCGCCGAGACCGCGACCCGGCTGGACGCCGACGCCGAGCGCTGCCGTCCGGCCGCCGACTCGTTCGTCAATCCGGCCAAGGCCCTCGCCCTCGGCCTGGCCGGCTCGGTCCCGGTCATCTGGGGCTCCTCGCCGCTGGCCACCGTGGCCGCCCGCAGGTTCGCCGACACGCTCGCCGCCAACGCCCGCTACCCGGTGATGGCCGGCGCGCTCGGCGAGGCCGGCCGCGGACGGGTGGGCCTGCTCGACGGCGTCTTCGGCGGTCTCGCCGAGACGTCGCGGGACATCTTCGCCGACCCGGACGACGACGCCGACGAGGCGCTGACCCGGCTGCGCCTGGTGGTGCTCCGCGACGGTGGTCTCAACCCGGAGGACGACGCCGACGAGCCGGTGGCCGTGGAGGAGCGCCGTGCCGACGCGATCCAGACCCTGGCCGACCGCCGGGGGGTGCGCTGCGACGTGCTGACCGCCGAGGGCGGCTCGACGCTGGAGCGCCTGGCGTCGCTGGTCGCCGTGCCCGACTTCGCCTCGCTCTACCTGGCCCTGGCACACGGCCTGGACCCGATGGCGGTGCCGGCCATCAGCGAGATGAAAGAGCTCTCGAACCTGATTGTGGACGGCATGCAGTGAGCGCCGAGGGTGGCAGCAAGGCCATCGTCGCGGCGCTCAGCGCGAACCTCGGCATCGCCGCGACCAAGTTCGCCGCCTGGTTCCTGACCGGTTCGTCGTCGATGCTGGCGGAGGCGATCCACTCGGTCGCCGACTCCGGCAACCAGCTCCTGCTGCTGATCGGCGGCAAGCGCTCGCGGCGGGCCGCCACCCCGGAACACCCTTTCGGGTATGGGCGGGAGCGTTACATCTACGCGTTCATCGTGTCGATCGTGCTGTTCACCGTGGGCGGGCTGTTCGCGCTCTACGAGGCGTGGCACAAGTTCCACGAGCGGGAGGGCATCCACTCCTGGCAGTGGGTGCCGGTCGTCGTCCTGGTGATCGCCATCGGGCTCGAGTCGTACTCCTTCACCACCGCGATGAGGGAGTCCAACCAGGTCCGCGGGCGCACCTCCTGGGTGGACTTCATCCGCCGGGCCAAGGCGCCGGAGCTGCCGGTGGTGCTCCTGGAGGACACCGCGGCCCTGATCGGCCTGGTCTTCGCGCTGTTCGGGGTGGGTATGACCCTGGTCACCGGCGACGGGATCTGGGACGCCGTCGGCACCGCCGCGATCGGTCTGCTCCTGGTGGCGGTCGCCGCCCTGCTGGCGATCGAGACCAAGAGCCTGCTGCTGGGCGAGGGCGCCAACCCGGAGGCGGTGAAACGGATCGAGACGGCCGTGCTCGCCGGGGACGGCGTGGAGCGGATCATCCACATGAAGACGCTGCACCTGGGTCCGGAGGAACTGCTGGTGGCTCTGAAGATCGCGGTGCCGCGCAGTGAGACCGCGGCCGAGGTCGCCACGCACATCGACGAGACCGAGGCACGCATCCGCGAGGCGGTGCCGATCGCCCGGGTGATCTACATCGAGCCGGACATCGACCGGACTTCGGCGGTGACGCCCAGCGCCGTCTGACGGCTGTTAGTTTGCCGATTATGACCGTCTACCCGCTGACCGGAGTGATCCGGGACTACGCCTGGGGATCCCGGACCGCGATCGCCGAGTTGCAGGGCCGCCCGACGCCCACCGAGGGACCGGAGGCGGAGCTGTGGCTCGGCGCCCACCCCGCCGATCCCTCCACCGTGCCCGTCGGTGACACGCCGGTCGAGCTGACCAAGCTCATCGCCGACGACCCGCACGGCCAGCTCGGCGCCGATGTCGAGGAGCGTTTCGGGCCCCGTCTGCCGTACCTGATGAAGGTGCTGGCGGCCGGGGCCCCGCTGTCGTTGCAGGCACACCCGGCCCTGGACTACGCGCGCGAGGCCTACGCCCGTCAGGAGGCCGACCCCGCCCTGCCGCGCAACTACACCGACGCCAACCACAAGCCCGAGATGCTGGTGGCGCTCACGCCGTTCGAGGCGCTCTGCGGGTTCCGTCCGCCGTCGGCGTCGGCCGCCGTGATCGGCGGGCTCGGGCTGCCCCGGCTCGCGCCTGTGGTGAGTGCCCTGGAGACCGGTGATCTGGCCGGGGCGGTACGCCTGCTGCTCTCCTGGCCGGCCGGTGACCGCGACGCGCTGATCGAGGACGTGGTGGCGGCGGCCCGGCGGCAGTCGGGTGACTCGTACCGGCTGGCGATCGACCTGGCCGCCCACTACCCGGGCGATCCCGGGGTGCTGGTGGCCCTGCTGCTCAATCTGGTCCGGCTGGCGCCCGGCGAGGCGATCTGGATGCCCGCGGGCAACCTGCACGCCTATCTGAACGGTCTGGGCGTGGAGTTGATGGCGGCCAGCGACAACGTGCTGCGCGGCGGTCTCACCCCGAAGCGGGTGGACGTGGACGAGCTGCTGAAGGTGCTGCGATTCGAGGTGCTCGACGACCCGTTGCTGCACGGGGTGACCGAGGCGCCGGGGGTGACGGCGTGGCAGGTGCCGGTGCCGGACTTCGCGATGCGCCGGGTGGAGCTGACCGGGGACCGTCCGCCGGTCCGGCTGACCGGTGCGGGCCCACGGATCGTGCTGGGCGCGGCGGGCGAGATCCAGGTGGGTGAGGACCACGGCGTGCCGGTCACGGTCGGTGCCGGGGATGCGGCGTACGCGCCGGCGAACGCCGGACCGATCACGGTGGCCGGTGTCGGCGTGGTGTTCGTGGCGTCGGTCCCGGCCTGACCCTGCCGGTTCGCAGTGGATTGTCGCTTGTCGAGACGAAAACGGCTTTTCAGCGGTTAGTGCGATTGTTGTTTCTATTGGTGCTGATGGGGTCGGTGGTACTTTTGGCGACTCCTGTGGCCAGCGGGAACACGCCGCTGCCCTGATCCGGCTCCTCCGGAGCGCGCAAGCCGGGCGAACGGCGGTGTGCAGCCGGTCGGCGGCTCTCGGCGCGCTCCGGCGAATCGCGCTCGAAGAGTCCGAAATTTCTTGAAATACCTTGACATGGCATGTGCGGAGTGTGAATCTAGAAGTACGCAGCGTCACTGGTGATCGGGGGGTCCCACAGACGCGCGCGGTACCAAACCGGGGGGATGAACGGGGCGGCGAGCTTAGGCTCGTCGCCCCGTTCGCTGTCCCGGCCTCCTCTTTCTCCGGATCGAGCCGAATCGGCGACCTCGTTCGCGGGACGGTCCGGTGTCACCAGGACGGTGGAAAAACGGCGTTCTGCGGGCTGACGGGGGCCATGCGGGGCCACGGACGGCCACACTGGGGCGGCACGTGGTCGCGTGTACACCGGTCGCGCCGAGGAGAGGGCCTGTGCCTGCTCTGCACATTGCAGCGGTCCATTGAAGCGCCGATATGGTGGCATCGTGGCGAGGCCGACATCGACAGCGCGCCGGGAGCTCGGCGGCGAATTGCGGCGACTCCGTGGCGAGCGCCGGGCGGTGGACGTGGCCACCGCCCTGGGCTGGTCGGAGTCGAAACTGAGCCGGATCGAGACCGCGCACACCGGGATCACCGAGGACGACCTCGATCGGCTCCTCACCCTCTACGGACTGGCGGTGGAGTCGCGCACCCGGCTGCGCGACCTGGCCCGCCGTGGCCGGACCCGGGCGTGGTGGACGCCGTACCGGTCGTCGGTCCCGGACCCGTACGACGAATATCTGGCCCTGGAGGCCGAGGCGGTGCGGATCTCGGAGTGGGAGGCCCAGGTGGTGCCGGGCCTGCTGCAGACCGACGAGTACGCCCTCGCGGTGATCGAGACCGGCGCGGACATCGACGACACCGCGACGATCCAGCGCCGGCTCGCGGTCCGGATGGCCCGGCAGGAGGTGCTGCGCCGCGATCCCCCGCCGAACCTGCGCATCGTCATCGACCAGGGTGTGTTGCTGCGCGAGATAGGCGGGCGCGAGGTCCAGCGCCGTCAGCTGGCCAAACTCCACGAGTCGAGCAACGCCCCCGGGGTCGAGTTGCTGGTCCTGCCGTTCCAGGCGGGCGCGCACGCCGGGCTGATCGAGTCGTTCCTGATCATGGAGTTCCCCGACGACACGCGTAATCCGGTCGTGCACATCGAAGGGCTGACCGGCGGCCTCTTCCGGGTGAAGCCCGAGGAAATAGACGTTTACCAGGACGCATTCGATGACCTGGCGGAACGCACATTGTCGCCAGAAGAGAGCCGAACGGCCATCGCTGAGACGAGGGATCGTCTCGCCCGGTGAGAGGCCGGTGTGGGGTCCAATGGAGATGCTTTCCCAGAAAGGAGACAACCATGCAGGACGCCATGCTCACCTGGCGTAAGAGTAGCCGCAGCGGCGCTGCCGGACACTGCGTCGAGGTCGCGAACGTGCCGGCTCAGGTGCACGTCCGCGACTCCAAGGACGTTGCCGGCCCCGTGCTGACCTTCGGCGACGGTGATTGGTCCGGCTTCATCGCCGGTGTACGCGCAGGGGAGTTCGACCGGCCCGGCGTGTGATCCTCGGATCGCCCGCCACGGGCGGTCCCGGACCGGGACCGCCCGTTTCTTCTCGACGGGTTCCATCACGACGTTCCGGCCTTTCGCCGACGTCGTTCTTCTCGAGTCAGGACGCGCCGTTCCGCGGGCTCCCGGGGCAAGATCGCCCCCCAGGTGGCGCGGGGACCGGGAGGACAGTGCAATATTGGACCGCATGAGAGCCCGGGTACTGGTCGTCGACGACGATCCCGCGTTGGCCGAGATGCTCGGCATCGTCCTGCGCAGTGAGGGTTTCCTGCCCTCGTTCGTGGCGGACGGGGAACGCGCGCTCGCCGCTTTCCGGGAGAACCGCCCGGACATCGTCCTGCTGGACCTGATGCTGCCCGGCATGAGCGGCATCGACGTGGCCCGCGCGATCCGCGCCGAGTCGGGCATCCCGATCGTCATGCTGACCGCCAAGAGCGACACCGTGGACGTGGTGCTGGGCCTGGAGTCCGGCGCCGACGACTACGTGGTCAAGCCGTTCAAGCCCAAGGAGCTGGTGGCCCGGATGCGGGCCCGGCTGCGTCGCGGTGAGGACGCCGCGCCGGAGATGCTCACCATCGGGCCGTCCGGCAACCAGATCACCATCGACGTGCCGGCGCACACCGTGTCGCGCGACGGTGACGAGGTCAAGCTGACCCCGCTGGAGTTCGACCTGCTGGTGGCCCTGGCCCGCAAGCCCCGCCAGGTCTTCACCCGCGAGGTCCTGCTCGAACAGGTCTGGGGTTACCGGCACGCCGCGGACACCCGGCTGGTCAACGTGCACGTGCAGCGGCTGCGCGCCAAGATCGAACCGGATCCCGAACGACCGGAGATCATCCTGACGGTTCGTGGTGTCGGCTACAAGGCGGGCACCGGCTGATCAGGGCGAGCGGCTAATCTGGCCGCGATGCGTGCTCCGGCCTGGCTCCCCATGCCCGTGCGCCGCGCCCTGCGGGTGGTGCGGCGCTACTGGCGCATGGCCGCCGGACGGCTGACCCTCTGGTCCGCCCCGGCCCGCAAGCAGTGGCGGCGTTCGCTGCAGCTGCGGGTCGTGGCGCTGACCCTGATCGCCTCCAGCCTGCTGGTGGGCACGTTCGGCTGGTTCATCGCCGACCGCAGCGCCACGATCCTGCTGAACCGCACCACCGACGAGGTGGCCGCGTCCATGCGCGGCAAGGTGGAGTACGCCTACAACCAGCTCACCGTCCACCCGCAGGCACGTGACCCGGAGCTGCCGAGCACCATCAACGACACGGTCAACGAGCTGATCGACCGGGACCAGGCGGAGGACGGGGCCGCGGTGGTCTCGATCCGGGCCGAGCACTACCCGGACCTCAAGGCGGTGACCCTGCCGAGCGTGGACACCAGCGAGCTGATCACGCCCGACATGATCCGCCGGGTGTCCCAGCTGGGCCGGGTCGCCCACCAGGTGCGCACCGCCGAGATCGACGGCCGGACGACGAAATACCTGGTGTACGGCTCGCCGGTGCCCACCAAGTTCGGTCAGGTCGAGCTCTACTACCTGGTCCCGCTGACCACCGAGGACCGCGCCGCCAGCGAGATCGGCACCACCGTGCTGGCCACCGGCCTGGCCCTGGTGATCCTGCTCGGTGTGGTGGCCGGCCTGGTCACCCGGCTGGTGGTGACGCCGGTCCGGATCGCCGCGCGCACCGCCCAGCGGCTCTCGGCCGGCCTGCTCGACCAGCGGATGAAGGTGGAGGGCGAGGACGACCTGGCCCTGCTCGCCGCCGCGTTCAACCAGATGGCGGCCAACCTGCAGCGGCAGATCGTCCGGCTCGAGGAGATGTCGCGCCTGCAGCGCCGGTTCACCTCGGACGTCTCGCACGAGCTGCGCACCCCGCTGACCACCGTCCGGATGGCCGCCGACCTGATCTTCGCCGAGCGCGAGGAGTTCGATCCGGCGGTGGCCCGCAGCGCCGAACTGCTGCAGGCCGAACTGGACCGGTTCGAGGACCTGCTCACCGACCTGCTGGAGATCAGCCGGTTCGACGCCGGGTTCGCCGCGCTGGACTCCGAGCACAGCGACCTGGTGCCGATCGTGCAGCGGGTCACCGAGCGGCTGGGCAGCCTGGCCGAGCGGGCCGGCGTGACCTTCGAGCTCGACCTGCCGGACACCCCGGTGATCGCCGAGGTGGATTCCCGCCGGGTCGAACGGGTGCTGCGCAACCTGATCGGCAACGCGGTCGAGCACGCCGAGGCCAAACCCGTGGTGATCACCATGGCGACCGACGACGCCGCGGTGGCGGTGACCGTCCGCGACCACGGCATCGGGCTCAAGCCGGGGGAGGAGCGCCTGGTCTTCAACCGGTTCTGGCGCGCCGACCCGTCCCGGGCCCGGCAGACCGGCGGCACCGGCCTCGGCCTGTCGATCAGCGCCGAGGACGCCCGCCTGCACGGCGGCTGGCTGGAGGCGTGGGGCGCGCCCGGGGAGGGCGCCCAGTTCCGTCTCACCCTGCCGGTCCGGGCCGGCGACCGTCTGGTGGCCGCGCCGATCCCGCTGATCCCCCGGGACCGTCCCGCGGCCACCGGCGAACCGGCGGAGGTCCTCTGATGCGTCATCGGAAGCTGGCCGGCGCGGCGACGGCCGTGGTGCTGCTGCTCGGCGGCTGCGGGATACCGGACGAGACCGGGGTGACCGACGCCGGCCCCGGGCCGTCCACCGGCATCTCGTCCGGCGACGACGACACGGTCGCCCGGGTGACCCGCGACGAGACCACCGACCGCACCCAGTTCATCGACAACTACCTGCAGGCCGCAGCCGGCGACTACGACACCGCGCTGGACCGGGTCAAGGACTTCATGCCGGCCGACGAGGCCGCCGAGTTCACCGCGCCGCCCACCCCACGGGTCATCCGGCTCACCGAGAAACCACTGGTCACGCCGGGGCAGGACCGGGTCGTCATCTCGTACGAGATGATCGGGACCCTGGGCAAGAACGGCCTGCTCGACCCGGCCACCGAGCCGACCGAGGGCAAATACGAGATCACCCTCGGCGAGGTGCCCGGCAACGGCCTCTACGTGCTGAAGGCCCCGGCGTTCCTGCTGCTCAGCGACGACGCTCTGGACTCGTTCTACGAGGAACGGACGATCTACTTCTGGAACACCGAGCACACCGGACTGGTCCCGGACGTGCGCTACATGCTGCGCAGCGTGCCGGTCGAGCAGGAGCCGACCACGGTGCTGGGCTGGCTCATCGACGGCCCGGCCGCCTGGCTGCGCGACGTCGCCGAGCCGCTGCCGGAGGGCACCGCCACGGTCGGCAAGGTGTTCCAGACCGACGACGACAAGCTGCAGATCAACCTGACCGCGCAGGCGCTGCCGACCGAGAACACCGATCAGGCGCTGGAACGGCTGCGTAAACAGCTCCAGTGGTCGCTGCGGCCGCTGCTGCCGGAGAGCCTGGACCTGAAGATCGGTCACGAGGAGACCCGGCACTACAGCGGCTCCGACTACCTGAGCAGCAACGTGGCCTACCGCCTGGCCCCCGACCCGGAACGCTTCGTGGTCTTCGGCGGGCAGATCCGCCGGCTGTCCGAGTCGCCCAACGCGTTCGATCCGGTCCCCGCGGTCGGCCCGGACGAGAACAAGAACGTCCGGCTGGCGGCGCTGAGCAGTTCCACGACGCACACGTTCGCGGCCCTGGTCACCGGGGCGGCGCAGAAGGAGACGCTCAAGGTCGGCGCGGCCCTGCCCGGGGAGAACGCCACCCTGCGGGCGGTCACCGGGCTGCCCGCCGAGGGCCTGCAGCACCCGGTGTGGGCCACCATCCCGGACGCGACCACCGAGGGCGGGGTCGGCCTGATCATCGCCGGCGGCAAGCTCTACAGCTTCCGCTCCGAGGGCGGCGTGGCCCAGCAGGTGGTGGCCGCCGGTGGCGCCGGCACGATCAGCGCGATCTCGGTGGCGCCGGACGGACACCGGGTGGCACTGGTGTCCGGCGGGCGGCTCTACCGTGCGGTCCTCACCCCGAGCGGGCAGGGACTGGCGCTGAGCACACCGCAGGAGATCCAGCCGCCGCTGTCCGGGGTGACCGCGGTGGACTTCAGCGGTGAGGGCTGGCTGACCGTGGCCGGCACCCGCGAGGACAACGACCGGGTCGCGATCAAGCACGTGTCGATCGACGGTGCGCTCGAGGAGCCACGCCTGCCGGACATCGGCAAGGACACGGTGAACTACCTGACGGCGTACCCGGCCAACCCGGTGACCACCCGGACCGGCCGACCAGTGTCCGACTCGATCTCGTACACCACCGCGGACGCCGCCTGGGACGCGCTCTCCACCTCCGTCAAGATCACGGCGGCGGATCTGGCGGGCGAGACCGGCGAGCAGCCCGCCGGGACGGTGCCGACCGCGCCGTTCTTCCTGAACTGATCCCTGCCTCCGCGCCACCCGGATCGACTCCCCGAGGGGACGACTGTGCTCTCCGCGCTGCTCGGTGACCTGGCGGACCTGGTTCTGCCCGCCTCCTGCGCCGGCTGCGGCGCCGAACGCGTCCGGTTGGTGGCCGGCGCCTGCCCGGACTGCGTGACCCGTCTGGAGGGGCTGCGGCCGCACCGGACGGCGCCGACCCCGTCACCGCCGGGCTTTCCGTCGTGCACGGCGGCGGGGCCCTATGCCGGGGCGTTACGGGGCGTGCTTCTGGCGTACAAGGAGAAGAACCGGCACCGGCTCGCCCGGCCCTTGGGATCGCTGCTGGCCGCAGCGGTGGCGGCGACGGTGCCGCGGGACCGTCCGGTGCTGCTGATCCCGGTCCCGTCCACCGCGGCGGCCCGGCGGGAACGGCACGGTGACCACATGGCGCGGCTGACGGACCACGCCGTGCGACGACTGCGGGCGGCCGGTTACCAGGCCGGGACGGCCCAGCCGTTGCGGGCGTTGCCGCGTCCCGACTCAACGTCACTGAGCGCTGACGAACGGCTCGCGGTAGCTGTCAATTCGCTGCGAATCGGTTCCCGAATCGGCGTTCTGCGACGCGTCGTGCGGGCGAGGGGCACGCTGGTGGTGACGGACGACATCGTCACCACCGGGGCCACTCTGGCCGCGGTGGCTCGACGTCTGAAGGAGGCGGACATGCAGGTCACGGGTGCTGCGGTGGTGGCCGCGACACGACTGCGCGCCAACCGTCGTGCGATTTGACTCCCGAGCCGCCCGGAGCTGCCGATAGAGGCGAACGTCAGCCTTCCGGTATCCCCAACGAGGGGTGACGGGCGGGCAAGGGCAGGTTAGCGTCTAGGTGACGAGGGTAAGCCCACGGACTTACCCGCCACCGGAGCGCCGAGGTCGGGTCTTGTCGCCGCACCGGAAAGGAGTCGTCTCACCCCTGGCACAGGCCGCGTTCTGGTGGCTAGTCACGCGGCGTTTTCCCTGAGCTGCACGATGCGCCGCGAAACGGCGCACCAAAGAACAACGTTGGGGGAGGTCACGAGTGGACATTGTCGTCAAGGGCCGCAACGTAGAGGTTCCCGACCACTATCGAGAGCATGTCGCCGACAAGCTGAGCAAGGTCGAGCGTTACGACCAGAAGCTGATGAGGGCGGACGTGGAGCTCTTCCACGAACGAAACCCGCGACAGGCCGACACCTGCCAGCGTGTCGAGATCACGGTCCGTACCAAGGGCCCGGTGATCCGCGCTGAGGCACAGGCACAAGACTTCTATGCAGCCCTGGACTGCGCCATCAACAAGCTGGACGCCCGGTTGCGCCGTTCCGCCGACCGGCGCCGCGTCCATCGGGGCCGGCATGCGCCGGTGTCCGTGGCGGCAGCCACCGCCAACCTCCCCACCGATCTGACCGGTGGAGTCGCCACCCTGACCGCCGAACCGGCCCTCGACGAGCTGGCCGAGCACGACGAGAACCAGCCGTGGCGCATCGTCCGGGAGAAGGAACACTCGGGCGAGCCGATGACCGTGGACGACGCTCTCTTCCAGATGGAACTCGTCGGGCACGACTTCTATCTGTTCCACGACAAGGAGAGCGGGCGCCCGAGCGTGGTCTACCGCCGTCGCGGCTACGACTACGGCATCCTCAGCCTCGCCGTCTGAGTCTCACGCCCTGCCGGAGGCCTGCGCGAGCAGGTCTCCGGCCAGGAGGACGAATTGGATGTCGTCCACCCGGCTCCCGCCCGGTCCGGGCAGCCGCGAGCGCTGGTAGGCCTCGCGCTGGAAACCGGCCTTCTCCAGCACCCGTTGTGAGCCGATGTTCTCCGGGACGGCCCCGGCGATCAGGCGCGCGATGCCCGTCTCGGCGAAGGCCCAGAGCGCGACGAGCTGTGCCGCGCGGGTCGTGAAACCCTTGCCACGGTACGCGGTGAGCATGCTGTACCCGATCATCGCCTGGGCGGTCGCCGGCTCCTGGTAATAGAGCCCGATCTCGCCGGCCGGGGCTCCGGTCGCGGCGTCCAGGATGACCAGATCGGCCCGGCTCCCGGAGAGCCAGTGCGCCTCGGCCCGGTGGCAGCGCTCCCGGATCGTGGCGTCCGGCATCGGCACCGGCGGGACGCTGGTCGCCACCACGTCCGGCAGATGGTGCAGTTCGGTGTAGAAATCCAGATCACCCGGCCCGAGCGGCCGCAGCGTCACCACGCCGTCGGAGAGCTCGCCGCCGGGCAGATCCGGCAGCAGGCGGACGGGCGCGACCTCCGGGTCGCCGATCAGCCGTGCGAAGACGAGGGCGTCCTGGCGGCCGTCCGCGGCCGGCAACGCGCCGCGGCGCGCACCCTCCCGGGCGAACCCCGCGGCCAGCGCGGCCCGCTGCGCCGCCGTGTTCTCCCACGGGATCACCAACTCCAGCCGGTGGACGCCGCTCGCGGCGGCGTGCCGGCCGAGGGCACGCAGGGCGGCGGTCGCCACCCCGCGGCGGCGGGCGGCGGGTCGGACCGAGAAGGTCGCGGCGGCGGTCTGCGGGTCGTGCGCCCCGCGGTCGAGGGTGACCTCACCGAGCGCCTCACCGGTTTGCTCGTCGGTGACGACCAGCACGTTCCCGGCGTCCGGCCGGATTCCTGAGTCGGCCGGACCGGGGGCGCGGAGTCGTACCGCGCGGCCGGTGTTCCTGTGTTCGGGTCCCTGATCCACCCGGTCATCCTCTCCGGGACGCGCCCGGGCGCCAAACGGGTTCCGAAGAGCTCAGCACTGCGCTTTCAGCGAACTTGCTGGGAGGTTTCACCTGTTTTACGAGATTCGCCGGAGGCTCGGGTCACAGGTCCGCGGCGGGAGTGCCTACGATGGGTCGGCAGACTGTCTAGGGGAGCGCTGACCCGTGTCGATATTGGAAAAGATCCTCCGTGCCGGCGAAGGCCGCATGGTGCGCCGGCTCAAGGCGATCGCGGACGCGGTCAACTCGATCGAGGAAGACTACGTCGATCTGACCGACGACGAGTTGCGGGAGTGCACCCAACAGTTCAAGGAACGTTACGAGGAGGGCGAGTCGCTCGACTCGCTGCTCCCGGAGGCCTTCGCGGTCGCCCGTGAGGGCGCCAAGCGGGCACTCGGCCAGCGGGCCTACGACGTCCAGCTGATGGGTGGCGCGGCCCTGCACTTCGGCAACATCCCGGAGATGAAGACCGGTGAGGGCAAGACCCTGACCGGTGTGTTCCCGGCCTACCTCAACGCGTTGAGCGGCAAGGGCGTACACATCATCACCGTCAACGACTACCTCGCCCAGCGTGACGCCGAGTGGGTGGGCCGGGTCCACGGCTTCCTCGGCCTCACCGTCGGCGTGATCCTGCCGAACCGGCCGGCCGCCGAGCACCGCGCGGCCTACCAGTGCGACATCACGTACGGGACGAACAACGAGTTCGGCTTCGACTACCTGCGCGACAACATGGCGTGGTCGAAGACCGAGCTGGTCCAGCGGGGCCACAACTTCGCGATCGTCGACGAGGTGGACTCGATCCTCATCGACGAGGCCCGCACCCCGCTGATCATCTCCGGCCCGGCCGAGCACTCCGCCCGGTGGTACGGCGAGTTCTCCCAGATCGTCGCCCGGCTCCAGCCCGGCAAGGACGGCGAGGGCGACTACGACGTCGACGTGGCCAAGCGGACCGTCGCGATCACCGAGCGCGGCGTCGCCAAGGTCGAGGACCGCATCGGCATCGACAACCTGTACGAGTCGGTCAACACGCCGCTCGTCGGTTACCTCAACAACGCGATCAAGGCCAAGGAGCTCTACAAGCGCGACAAGGACTACATCGTCAGCCCCGAGGGCGAGGTCCTGATCGTCGACGAGTTCACCGGCCGCATCCTGCACGGCCGCCGCTACAACGAGGGCATGCACCAGGCCATCGAGGCGAAGGAGGGGGTGGAGGTCAAGCAGGAGAACCAGACCCTGGCGACCGTCACCCTGCAGAACTACTTCCGCCTCTACGAGAAGCTCGGCGGCATGACCGGCACGGCGCAGACCGAGGCCGGCGAGTTCAACAGCGTCTACAAGGTCGGCGTCGTGAGCATCCCGACGCACCGGCCGATGGTCCGCATCGACCACCCGGACGTCATCTACAAGACCGAACGGGCCAAGTTCAACGCGGTCATCGAGGACATCGCCGAGCGGCACGCCACCGGCCAGCCGGTCCTCGTCGGCACGGTCTCGGTGGAGAACTCCGAGATCCTCTCCACCCTCCTGCGCAAGCGCGGCATCCCGCACAGCGTGCTGAACGCGAAGTTCCACGCCCAGGAGGCGACGATCATCGCCCAGGCCGGGCGCAAGGGCGGCGTCACGGTGGCCACCAACATGGCCGGCCGCGGCACCGACATCCTGCTCGGCGGCAACCCCGAGTTCCTCGCCGCCGCCGAACTGGCCCAGCGCGGCCTCGACCCGGTGGAGAACGCCGAGGAGTACGCGAAGGCCCTCGAAGAGGTCATGCCGCAGGTCAAGCAGGCCTGCGAGAAAGAGGCAGCCGAGGTCCAGGCCGCCGGCGGCCTCTACGTCCTCGGCACCGAACGGCACGACTCCCGCCGCATCGACAACCAGCTCCGCGGCCGCTCCGGCCGGCAGGGCGACCCGGGCGAGTCCCGGTTCTACCTGTCGCTGCAGGACGACCTGATGAAGCGGTTCCGGGCCGGCGCCGTCGAAGCCGTCATGGAGCGCTTCAACATCCCCGAGGACGTCCCCATCGAGTCGAAGATGGTGACCCGGCAGATCCGCAGCGCGCAGACCCAGATCGAGGGCCAGAACGCCGAGATCCGCAAGAACGTCCTCAAGTACGACGAGGTGCTCAACAAGCAGCGCCAGGTCATCTACGCCGAGCGCAAGCGGGTGCTCGACGGCGAGGACATGCACGACCAGGTCGTCCACATGATCGACGACGTGGTCGAGGAGTACGTCACGGTCGCCACCTCGGAGGGCTTCGCCGAGGACTGGGACCTCGAACAGCTCTGGACCAGCCTCCGCCGTCTCTGGCCGGTGACCCTCACCGTCGACGACGTGGTGGCCGAGTCCGGCGGCGAGCGCAACGCCGTCGACCAGGAATTCCTCATCGAGCAGCTCAAGCAGGACGCGCTCAACACGTACCGCGCCCGCGAGGAGGAGATCGGCGAGGAGGCGCTGCGCGAACTGGAGCGCCAGGTGCTGCTGGCGGTCATCGACCGCAAGTGGCGCGAACACCTCTACGAGATGGACTACCTCCAGGAGGGCATCAGCCTGCGGGCGTACGCCCAGCGCGACCCGGTGGTGGAATACCAGCGCGAGGGCTTCGACATGTTCAACCAGATGATGGAGGGCATCAAGGAGGAGGCCGTCGGCTTCGTCTTCAACCTGGAGGTTCAGGTCGAGGAACAGCCCACCATCACGGTCGACCCCTCCCAGGCGTTCGAACTGCCCAAGGTCGGCGACGAGGACGACGCCCCGGCCGAGCCCGAGCACGTCGAGGTGCACGCGAAGGGTCTCGGCGGGCCGAGCCGCCCGCAGAACCTGCAGTACACCGCCCCCACCATCGACGGTGAGGCCGGCGCGGGCGCCCCGCAGATCCAGACACAGCCGGCCGAGGAGCCCGGGCGGCACGCCCAGCCCGCGACGTCGGAACAGTCGGGCCGGCACGCGCAGCCCGAGCCGCCGGCCGCCCCGGCCCGTCCCGCCGCCCGCCCGGCCGGGACCATCGGCGACTCGCCGGTGCCGCCCAGCCCGGCCCACACGAGCGCGCGGCACGCCGCCCGTTCGGCGGGCCAGACGGAGTCGAGCGGGCCGTCCCGTAACGCCCCGTGCTACTGCGGCTCCGGCAAGAAGTACAAGCGTTGCCACGGCGCTCCCGGCGCCAACTGACCCGTTGACCGGCCCGCACGGGCCACCACGCGCGTCTGAACGGCCCGTAGGCCCGGCTCTCCGCCGGTCTGCGGGCCGTTCGCCGTTCCCGCCGGTCCGGGGCCGCCCCGGCGGTTCTCGCCCGCTCCGTCCGCCACAGGCCGATGGCCTCACCTCACCCTGACATGACAGGGTCGCTGTCGCTGTCGCTGTCGCTGTCGCTGTCGCTGTCGCTGTCGCTGTCGCTGTCGCTGTCGCTGTCGCTGTCGCTGTCGCTGTCGCTGTGGGCTGTCACTCGGCGGCGGGTTGGTCTGTGGGTGTGTCGTCCGTTGCTGTCGGGCGGGTGTCCTCAGGCGTGTCGTCTCGTCGGTGAGTGAGGTGTGTCGTCTCCTCGGTGAGTTGGCAGCGGACCCGATGGCTCCCCTGGCGGGTCCGGATTTCGTTCAGCCCGTGACGCCCGCCGCCTGCGCTGCACGACAGGCGCCTCGGGGGACCTGGAGCAGTGGCGCGGGACCTGCCGCCACCGACTTGGGCAGAAGCCGGTCTGAGCGCGTCGTTCCCCGACCGTCCGGTATCCCGACCGTCAGATCCCACCGACGTCGACCATCACCAACAGCGAGCCCAATCCACGCCGAACCTCAACGTGGGATCTGACCGGGGCATCCGGCCGGGCCATCTGAGCGGGGCATCTGACCAGGGCGCCCGGCCGGGCCATCTGAGCGGGGCATCTGACCAGGGCAACCGGCCGGGCCATCTGACCGGGGCATCCGGCCGCGGGACCTGGATGCGGGATCTGAGTGGTGTCGGTCTGTGGCAACGGCGGTCAGATCAGGCGCAGGACCGTTGCGCACCAGGTCTGCTGGTGCAGCTCCAGCCGGAGGGCCATGGCCCAGGTGCGGTCGCCGGTCACCAGGGCGACGGCGGCCTCCACCACGCCCGGCCGCGGCTCGCAGAGGCGCAGCTTCAGGACGGCCACCGGCGCCGGGCGTAGCGCCCTCCGCGCCCCTGACCGCCTGCTGGTGCGGACGGCGGCCACCCGGCGTGCTCCGGCGACGCCCTGGGCCACCACGTCGGCGGCCTGCGACGGCAGCGAGAGGCGGCGAAGGTGCGCCGCCGGCCGATAACCGTTCAACACCTCGACGCAGAGGTGAACGAATCGCCGGACCGCCAGCCGCGCATCCCCGGACGCGCCGGCCACCACCGCACGGTCCGCGGCAGGAACAGGCCCGGTCCTGCCCGTGGGCGTAGCCGAACCGCCCTCCCCGACATGCCATCCGGTCCCCAGAGGGGGTCTGCCCATCCCCGGTCCGCCCTGTCCGGATCCGCTCTGTCCGGATCCGCCCGGTCCAGGTCCACCCACGGCCCCGAGCGCCGGATCTCCACTCGGGCAGCCTGCCGTGCCACCGACGCATCCCGCTGTTGAGTCACAGGCACACCCGCCCGCCGGTCCGCCGGCCCCGGATCCGCCCGCGACCTGCCCGTCGACGACTGCTCCACCATGACCACGTGCACCGGGCCACCCACGCTCGTCCGCAGACCGATCGGCACCCGACCCGCCCGGCCCACCCGATCCGCTTGCCCCGACCCGGTCGCCCGGCCCCTTCCGCTCACCCGGCCCAGCCCCATCGGCCAGCCGGCGATTGCCGGACCAGTCCAGAGCGAGCTGCCGTCCCGAAGCCCACACCTGTGGTTCCAGCTCGTCGTCGAACGGTGGATCGGACCGGGGGACCGGCCACAACCGAACAGCCGGCCGGGACCGGATCGATGCGGCACCCGTTGATCGCATCTCCACCGCCAATCCTTACGTTTGCCTCCGTTTGCCTTCGACAGCTGTGAGCTTTCTCCACGCCGGAAGCCCGGTCAACGGCCCACCATCGATCCGGGAAGACATACAAAAAGAACGGAACGCCTACTCCGCCTCGCGCTCGGTCAACGGGTTGTCCCGGACCCAAGCGGCCGTTTCGGCGTACTTTTGTAGGATGTATTCCTCTAATTTGGCGCGTTCGACGCGCCACTGACCGCGCCCACCGATCTTGATCGCGGGGAGTTCGCCGCTGCGGACCATGTGGTAGACCTGCGAGTCCGAGACGTTCAGCTCGGTGGCGACCTCGGAGAGGAGCAGGAAGCGGGATTCCACCATGTCCTCCTTCGATCGGCAGCCTGAGTTTGCCACTGTTCGCCTCCGGAAGCCTCCGGTGGGGCAACCCGAAGGAGGGGTGGCTCGCCACGATCCGGAGACGCCTGGTGGAATTGGGGCCTCCCGGTCCGCTGTGACGGTGTACTGACCGGGCAGCGAATCCACGGGAGGAAAGACGTGCCGATCACCGAGCTGGTCCGGGTCTACGTGCCGGCGACCGTGCCGATGCTCGCGGCGCTACGGTCCGCCGCCCGACTGGGCGGGAGCCCGACGAACGCGCACGCGGTGACTCCCGGCCTCCGCGAGTGGTATGCCGAGGGCGACGAGGAGGAGCTGGAGTACGTCGCCTTCACCCGTGCCGCGCAGGACGCCCTGAGCCTGATCCGGCAGGACGCCGATGCGCCGCGGCGCCGGGTCGTGATCTCCGCTGACGTGCCGCCGTCGGCGTTCGTCCGTCAGGACATGGAGCTCGGGTCGAGCGCGGTGCGGCTGCCGGGGCCGGTGCTCCTGACGTCGATCGCCAGCATCCACGTCGACAGCGCCGACGCGGTGGAGGCGGTGACGGCCGCCGTCGAGGTGGTCGACGCGGCTCTGGCCGGCGACGAGGACGCCCAGTTCGTCGTCGACGGCGCCGAGGATCACGAGTTGGAGTGGTACGCCGTCTCCGAGCTGGACTCGCTCACCTGATCCTCGTCCTCATCCTCAGAGGAGTCGGAGTCGTCGGCGGGTTCCAGTGTCCGGCCGACCAGGATGATCGCTGAGATGGCGCCGATGAAGAGCACCACGAGCCCGCTGTTGAGCCGGGCGGCGCTCAGGATCTGCTGGGTCGTCTGTTCGAGGATGCTGACCTTGCCGGCCAGGTCCAGCACCTTCGACCCGGCGGTGCGGGACAGGATCTCGCCGGCCACCAGGATCACGCCGGGGCCGGCGCCGGCCGCCGCGTGCATCGTCCAGCGCAGGGTGGTGCCGGTGCGCCGGCCGCTCCGGCGCAGCAGCAGGAACGTGATGATCCCGGCGGCGAGTCCGCTGATGGTGGCCTGGCCGTAGGAGAACCACTGCGACGCGGCGACCGTGGACGCGGTGTCGTCGGCGCCCAGCAGGGACAGCAGCGGACTCTGGACGGGCGAGTAGTTGAGCACCGTGCCGATCACGAACACCGCGACGGCCGCGGAGCCGGCGGCGACGACGACGGACGGGACCCGGAAGCCGGCGAGCGCGCCGCCGATGGTCCCGGCCGCGGCGAGGGTGCCGCCGATGGCGGCGTAGATGGTGCCGGCCGTGTTGATGGTGAACATCGGGACGGCGCTGGCCGCGCCGATCAGGAGTCCCGTGCCGGTGGCGACGGCGAACCGGGCGGTCGCGCCGAGCGGGCGGCGGCGGGCGATCAGGGTGAGCACCAGTAGTGCCGCGGCCGCTCCGGCCACCAGTTCGGCCGCGACGATGCCGGGCAGCGCGTAGGCCGCGGCGGTCACCTCGGACATGGCGTCGGCGCGCGCGGTGATGTCCTGCCGGGCCGACCAGATCATGGCGGCGGTCCAGGCGAGCGCGGCGGCCGCGAACAGGGCCACGACGAGCGGGGACTCCTCGGTGGTCTCCGGGGCGGACTGGCGGTCGGTCATGGGGCTCAGGGTAGCCGGAGGACCTGCGGCTATCGGACCGGCCATACGTGCCATCCGGGCCCGTCACAGGCGTCGTGCGTGCTTCGTCCGCGCCGCGCCGACCTCGCCGATATTGCGCTTATCACCTTGGATGGGTTCGATGTCCTGATTGGCGTGTCAGTTTAGGCCGATTCGCGAAAATCCTGCCCGGGACGTGTCGTCTGACCGTTTAGCTGCTCCATTTTACCTGCTCAGAGTCGCTCTTGAGGGCGAAACGCGCCGTCCGCACCCTCGTTGTCGGACTGTCTGTGCGGGACAGTCGTTTGTGGAGACGCAAACTGGACGGATCAGGCGAAATCCTGGACGTCAGAACGACAAAGTGGCAGCTTAGAAGGCATGCCCGACTTCCAAATCAATCCGACGGCGGCTGCCCTGCTCGGCCTTCTGCATGAAGGACCGATGACCGGTGGCCAGCTGATGGCGGCTGCCGAACGCCGTCTCGGGCCCTACTGGTCGATGACGCGGAGCCAGGTCTACCGCGAACTTCCCGTATTGGCCGAAATGGGGTATGTCCGACTTGGTAAGCCGGGCCCCCGCTCCAGTCAGCCCTACGCCATCACGGCGTCGGGCAAGCGAGCCTTCAGCCGCTGGCTCGCCGAGTCTCCCGGCCGGGACGCGCTGCGCAACCCGGTCGCTCTCCGGGTCGCGTTCGGTCAGCAGCACTCCGGGGATCAGCTCCAGGTGCTCTACGCGAACGCCAACCAGTACCACTCCGAGGCCATGGCCATGGCGAAGGAGCAGGCCAAGGAGGCGAAGAAGAACGGTGATCCGTTCGGCGCCGCCGCGCTGGAGTTCGCCGTCGCCTATCACAAGGCGGCGCTGACGTGGCTCAAAGCCGCGCCCACCAGCTGACCGACCGGTGTTTTGTGACCGCCCCGGCCAGCATTCTGGCCGGGCGGCGTAGTCTTGAGTGTCGTGACCGCTGCCGACTTCCCCGAGCAACTGAAAGCACTCGACTCCACCCTGCGCAACATCGAGGCCGTTCTCGACGTCGACAAGCTGCGCCGTGACAAGGCGGACCTCGAGGAGCAGGCCTCCGCCCCCGACCTCTGGGACGACCAGGCCCGCGCGCAGGAGGTCAACAGCCGTCTGTCGTACGTGTCGGGTGAGATCTCCAGGCTGGAGCGCCTCCGGTCCCGTCTCGACGACGCCGGTCTGCTGCTCGAGATGGCCGAGGCCGAGAGCGATGAGGACTCCGTCGCCGAGGTCGGCACCGAGATCGAGACGCTGGCCAAGCAGATCGAGGAGCTGGAGGTCCGCACTCTCCTCTCCGGTGAGTACGACGCACGGGAGGCCGTGGTCGCGATCCGGGCCGGTGCCGGTGGCGTGGACGCCGCCGACTTCGCCGAGATGCTGATGCGGATGTACCTGCGGTGGGCCGAGCGGCACGGCTACCCGACCGAGGTCTACGACACCTCGTATGCGGAGGAGGCCGGCCTCAAGTCCGCCACGTTCGCGGTGAAGGTTCCTTATGCCTACGGCACCCTCTCCGTGGAGTCGGGCACCCACCGCCTGGTGCGGATCAGCCCGTTCGACAACCAGGGCCGGCGGCAGACCAGCTTCGCCGGTGTCGAGGTGATGCCGGTGGTCGACCAGATCGACTACATCGAGATCCCGGACAACGAGCTCCGCACCGACGTCTACCGCTCGTCGGGCCCCGGTGGGCAGAGCGTCAACACCACCGACTCGGCCGTCCGGCTGACGCACGTGCCGACCGGCATCGTCGTCACGTGCCAGAACGAGAAGTCCCAGCTGCAGAACAAGGCGTCCGCGATGCGGGTCCTCCAGGCCCGACTGCTGGAGCGCCGGCGCCAGGAGGAGGAGGCCAAGATGGCCGGCCTCAAGACCGACACCACCGGTTCGTGGGGTGACCAGATGCGTTCGTACGTGCTGCACCCCTACCAGATGGTCAAGGACCTCCGGACGGAATTCGAGACCGGCAACCCGTCGTCGGTGTTCGACGGCGATGTGGATGCCTTCATCGAGGCGGGCATCCGTTGGCGCAAGCAGAATCAGACGGCCGCCTGACGAAGATCCGTCACGTTGGGCAACCTCACCTGGACGGTCGGTCAGGCGAGGTTGCCCGGTTGTGCTGTTACCGCAGGTGACGAATATTCCCGACCCCGGCGGGCTTGGCGGATTCGTTACACCGCGTAGACTCCCATCCCGTGATTCAGCTCGAGAACGTGACGAAGACGTATCCGAAGGGGTCTCGGCCGTCGCTGGACAATGTCAGCGTCGGTATCGAGAAGGGTGAGTTCGTCTTCTTCATCGGCCCCTCCGGTTCCGGCAAGTCGACGATCATCAAGCTGCTGCTGCACGAGGTCGCTCCGACCAGCGGCAAGGTCGTCGTCAACGCCAAGGACGTGACCACCCTGCGCTCGTGGAAGGTCCCGCACTTCCGCCGTTCGATCGGCTGTGTGTTCCAGGACTTCCGCCTGCTCCCGAACCGCACGGCGTATGAGAACGTGGCTTTCGCACTCGAGGTCATCGGCAAGACGAAGGCCGTGGCCCGGCGTGTCGTGCCGGAGGTTCTCGAGCTTGTCGGCCTGGGTGGCAAGGAGCACCGGTACCCGCACGAGCTCTCCGGTGGAGAGCAGCAGCGTGTCGCGGTGGCCCGTGCCTTCGTCAACCGGCCGCTGATCCTGCTCGCCGACGAGCCGACGGGTAACCTCGACCCGGACACCTCGATCGAGATCATGCGACTGCTGGACCGGATCAACCGGACCGGCACGACGGTCGTCATGGTCACGCACGACTCCAACATCGTTAACCAGATGCGCCGGCGGGTCATCGAGATCGAGAGCGGACGAATCGTCCGTGACCAGGCCCGCGGTGTCTACGGCTGAGCCCGGCTCCGCACCCGAAACTCAAGCTGAATTGACACGCGGAGTCCTGGAAGGATCCCCCCGATGCGCGTGAAGTACGTCCTCAACGAGGTCCTGGTGGGCCTGTGGCGCAACGTCACGATGACGGTCGCCATGATCATCACCATGTCGGTCTCGTTGACCATGCTGGGCGCCAGCGTGCTGATGTACATGCAGGTCGACCAAATGAAGACCGCCTACTACGGCGAGATCGAGGTCTCGGTCTTCCTGACTGACGAGGTCACCGACGGTGAGCGCGAAGCGATCAACGCGGCGATCGAATCGAGCGCGCTGGTCGACACCAAGACCTACGAGGACAAGGCAGCCGCCCTCAAGCGGTTCCAGGAGCTGTGGGCCGACTCGCCGGACTTCGTCAACTCGATCAACGCGGACAGCCTGCCCGAGTCGTATCGGGTGAAGCTGAAGAACCCGGAGCAGTACGCCGAGTTCTCGGCGCAGATCGAGGGCCTGCCGGGTATCCGGCAGATCATCGACCAGCGCTCGCTGCTCGACAAGGTCTTCAACATCTTCAACTCCATCCAGGTGATGTCGCTGGTGGTCGCCGGTGTCATGGCGTTCGCCGCGCTGCTGCTGGTCGGTAACACGATCCAGGTGGCGGCGTACAGCAAGCGCCGTGAGGTCGCGGTCATGAAGCTGGTCGGCGCGTCGAACTGGTTCATCCAGGCGCCGTTCGTGCTCGAGGCGGTTGTCGCCGGCATCGTCGGCGCGCTCCTCGGCTTCGTGTTCCTGTTCATCGGGAAGGTGGTGTTGCTTGACGGCAAGCTCCAGGCACTCACCACCATCATCACCCCGATCCCGGACGGGAACCTCTGGCTGATGCTGCCGCTGCTCGCGGGCGTCGGTTCGGTGGTCAGCGCGGTGACGGCGTGGGTCACCCTGCGCTTCTACCTCAAGGTTTAGTGGCGCAGAACCGAATACGGCACGACGAACCGACGGCCGCGACCCGCACAGGGTCGCGGCCGTCGGGCGATTTGGGGCTTTCCTGGCGATTGGTCAGGGTACGGTGACTCCCCGTGGGGTATCGCCGTTCTGACCAGTTATTCACCGCTTGCCTCGGTATTCTCGGCGCCGCGGGGTTGAGTCTGACCGTTCCCGCGCCGGCCGCGGCGGCTCCGGCGCCGCCCGTGGCCGACCCGGAGGGCGAGGCCTCCCGTGCGGTCCGCCACGCCGAGGCGCTCCTGGAGAGCGCCGGCACCACCGCCCGGGCCGCCGCCCGCAGCCTCGCCCGCGCGAGCGCCGCCCTGCCGATCGCCCAACGTAAGGCGGCCGCCGCCCGGGGCATCGTGGTCGCCGCCCGGGTCGAGGCCAACACCGCCCGGCGCCGCGCCGACGTGGCCCGCCGGGCGTACCGCAAGGTCGCCGTCCGGTACGAGGCCGCCGCCGGGCACGTCACCAGCGCCCGCGAACGGGTCGAGGAGATCGCCCAGGCCAGCTACATGGGCAGCGGATTCTCCCGGCTGAACGTGCTGACCTCGGCATCCGGCCCGCAGGACCTGATCGACCGGCTGGGACTGGTCGAACAGATCGTCGACAACGAACACACTCAGGTGCGTACCCTCGTCATCGCCCGCAGGGCCGCCCGGGTCGCGCATGACCACGCGGCGGCCGCGAAGCGTGCCGCGGAGTCCGCCGAGGCGGACGTGGTCGCCAAGCTCCGAGCCGCGCAGGTCGCTCAGGACGCCGCCGTCCGGGCACGCCGCGCGCTCTACACCCTGGTCCTGGCCCGGCGGGCCGCGTTCAGCGCGGCACAGGCCCAGCGCGCCACGGTCCTCGCCCAGTACCGCGCGGCGCTGGCCACCGAACGCAAGGTGCAGCGGACCCTGCTCGGCTGGGAGAGACGGTCCGGCCCCGGCCGGTACTCCGGCGGCCGCCTGCTCATGCCGGTGCACGGCTGGAAGAGCAGCGACTACGGCCACCGCTACGACCCCTACTACCGGGTGTGGCAGTTGCACGCCGGCACCGACTTCGCGGCGGGCTCCGGGACCGCGATCCGGGCCGCCGCGCCCGGCCGGGTGATCCGGGCCGGCTGGAGCGGCGGGTACGGCCAGTACACCTGCATCGACCACGGCAAGGTCAACGGGATGGGCTTCAGTACCTGTTACGGCCATCAGTCCAGGATCTTCGTGCACGTCGGCGAGTACGTCCGCCGCGGCCAGGTGATCGGCCGGGTGGGCAGCACCGGCGCGTCCACCGGGGCGCATCTGCACTTCGAGACCCGGTTCCGCGGTGTGCCCCGCAATCCGCTGCGGTACCTGCCCGGCTGCCTCTGCTGACGGGGACGCCGGGCGGTCCGGGTAGGATCGACGGATTGCACCATCGGTCGTCGAGGGGGAAACGCGGTCATGCCACGCGAACAGGGGCGCAAGCTCGTCGCCTCCAACCGCAAGGCCTACCACGACTACGCGATCCTGGACACCTACGAGGCCGGGATGATGCTGACCGGCACCGAGGTCAAGTCGTTGCGGGCCGGCCGGGCCTCGCTGGTCGACGCGTTCGGTCATGAGAACAACGGCGAGATGTTCCTGCACGGGATGCACATCCCGGAGTACACGCAGGGCACCTGGACCAACCATGAGCCCCGCCGGGTGCGCAAGCTCCTGCTGAACCGCGAAGAGATTCGCAAGATCAGCGGCAAGCTGCGGGACGACGGCGTCACGATCGTGCCGCTCTCGGTCTACTTCAACAACGGCTACGCCAAGATCGAAATCGGTGTCGCCAAGGGTAAGAAGAGCTACGACAAGCGCAACGACCTGGCCAAGCGGGATGCTCAGCGCGAGATCAACAAGGCTGTGGGCCGCCGTGCGAAGGGCATGGGCTGACGGGGTATTCTGCTGCGCCGCGGCTTGTCGATCTCTCAGCCGTCGCATAGCTTGATCTTCGTTTTGCCCCGCTCGTACTTGCCATGCTCGTTCTTTGTGCTGTCGCGAGGAGACCCGGCCGTTGTCCAAGCACGCCACCCGTCGTTTCATCCTGGCCCGCATCGTGTTCGGCTCCGGCGCCGCGGTCCTGCTCGCCCTGGTCGGCTGGGTGGCCATCCGGGCCGGCGGGCCGGCCAAGGCCGATGACGAGCCGCTGCTGGTCCAGCCCAGCGTGGTGGCCGAGGCGCAGGCCGCGGCCCTGACCCCGCCCGCGCCGGTCCCGGCGTCTCCGACGGTGTCCGCATCGGTATCCGTGTCCCCGTCGGTGTCCGCCTCCGCCACGCCGTCGAAGACCTCGGCCTCACCGTCCGGATCCGCGACCCCGTCGGCGACCTCGGCCTCGGCGAAGCCGTCGAAGACCACGGCGGCAGCCTCGCCGACCCCGTCGAAGACCACCGTGGCGCCGGCCGACGACCTGAGCGTCTCCTACAGCAACTCGGCGAGCTGGCGGGACGGCTTCATCGCCTCGATCAAGGTGACGAACACCGGCGCGGCCAAGGACTTCACCATCAACCTGAGCTACCCCTCGGACGCCGGTGTGCGCGTCCGTGGCGGCGGCTGGAACGTCAGCGTCAGCGGCGACGACGGCCGGGTCACCCTCACCGGCAGCGTCAACGCCGGCGCCACCGTCAACGTCGGTTTCCAGGCGTCGAAGGACTCCCGGAACACCGTGAAGCCGTCGGCATGCTCCGTTGGCGGAGGCACTTGCTCGGTGAGCTAAGCTTGACGGGTTGGATCACTTTGACACGGGGGTGACTGGTTTCGACTTCGTAGGTGGAGACAGGGGAAGCGAGCCGAGGAAGCCGACGTCGTCTCGAGAATCGGTCGTCGGAAACTTATAAGCGCCAAGGATAACTCCCGCGCTGACTTCGCTCTTGCCGCCTGAGGTAAGTAGCAAGTCTGTCGACCCGGGGTCGCCTTCGACCCGGTCTGTCGGCATCAGCTAGAAGGCTGGCCAACCGGTTCTAGTCGTGAGGACCGTGCGGCGAGATCAAACACGACTGGGCCCGTCATGCCAACTCGCTCACGTGATTGGCAGGGCCGAGTAGAGGCATAGTGAGCTGCGCTCGGAGAAGCCCTGACAAAGCAACGAAGGACCCGGGTTCGATTCCCGGCACCTCCACGAGAGAGGGCTTACTTGAACCCGCGACAGCGGGAGAGAGTTCGCTCGAAGCGGCGGCACCATCGGTGCCGCCGCTTTCGTTTCTCGCCTCGTTGACCAGCGGCAACACGAGGTCCGACAGTTCGTCGGCCGCGACGTACGGCCCTGCCTCGTCGACCGGCGCGCCGTTGGTGGGCGCCATGGCGTTCCCGCTGTGCTTGCGGGCTCAGTACGCCGACGACGAAATCGTTGTGATGCCGCGTACGCTTCGGTCGTATGAACGCGCGAAGAATGCTGTAATTGCGCGACAGCTTGATCGGCTGAAGCTGCCTTCCGTTGTGGATCCTGATTATGGGCATATAGCGGATCCGCTGATCCAACGGATGAACGGAAAGCTATCCCGTACCGCAGGCTTCAGCGAGACTGCGAAGCGCGATAAGTTCATCAACCGTCTGCTGCCGAACTCGGTCATTGGGCGTGAGCAGCGAGATTGGATTCGGGACCATTACGCGGAGCTTGGCGAGGAGCTTGAGGATCAGCTATCAGACCTCGAGGCCCGGCTTGAGGTGCACTACCCGCTCGACCAGCCGAATCCAGATCAATTGCTGGCTTCGATTTTAAAGGACACCGAGGAAGTTGTTGTGAACGTCCTCAACGTCCGTAAGTCCCAGGCTCGGGTGGTCGCCGAGGGCCAAGTAGCCCAGTGGCTGATGGACTGCCCGTTGGACTTTCCATGAGCGCTGACCCTACACAAATGCGCGGCCAAGATCGCCATCCGGATGACCCAACGGGACCGCGACGGGACGAGAGTCAGGCGGTGCTATGGGCGCTCGCAGCCGCCGCCTCGGTAGTCGAAGCGGAGGGCGTGCAGATACCTGCCGGCTTCCATAGGCGACCGCGCGCGATGGATGCTCGGAAGCGAATCGCATTCAGAACCTCCCTATTAGTGTTGGTTCTTTCGCGGTTCAACGGTAAGGCCGCTAAGCTAGATAATGTCCATGTATTCATGTGGGGTATGCGGACCGGTAGAACTCGCAATATGCTTGCAGCGTGGTGGGCCGGGCGGCGATTCGCAAGCACGCAATTGAATCGAATTGATCCCGACCTTCAACTCACCGTCAGGTTAGCTATTGCAGACGGTCTGGTAGGGGTTCGCGGACAGGGTAATAGGCGAATACATTTGACGGAAAAGGGCGTTGATCTCGCCGCGTCTATCGACCGAGAGCCCGAACTGCTGGCAATTGAGAAGCGGTTCCTCGCAGACTTCGCCAAGTTAAGCGACGCGGCAGTGATGCGTCATCTAGGAGTGAACGTCGAATGAGGATGAGCGTCCGCGCTGTAAAGCTCCGAGTCCACACCGAAGATGGTGGAACTTTCGGGCGAACCGTCAGGTTCGCGCCGGGATTTAACCTCATCCAGGCAGGGAACAACCGCGGCAAAACGCAGGTCGTTCAAGGCATCATCTATGCGCTTGGAATGGAGCGCATGCTAAGCGCTCGAGCCCACGCGCCGCTTGGCAGCGCTATGACGAGCGAAATAATCGACTCACGGGATGGGCAGGAAGTTGCCCGTCTGGTCTCTTCGAGCTGGGTGGCAATCGAGCTGGAGAATGCCGCCGGAGAGATCGTCACGGCGCAGCGCTATATCAAGCATCCAACGTTCCGGCCCAATCTGGTGCGCGTTTGGGGGGAAGCCGCGGTCACCGAACCGGTAGTGAGGTCCCGGCCTACCGACTTCTTTCTTCATGATCCTGGTAGCGTCCAGGGCCAACGAGGCTTCCATGCTCTCCTAATGAAGTTTATCGGCTGGGACCTGCCGAGTGTAGTGAACTACGCCGGCAACCCTGTGCTGTTATACCCGGACGTTATTTTTCCCTTTCTGATTGTTGACCAGCAAGCTTGGGTGTCGTCAGGGCCTCGAAAGGTAGAGCGTTATCAAATTAGGGAGCCGGTCCGGCGCGCCGCAGAATTCCTACTCAGCCTTGAAGGCCCGGCAGCACGTAAACGCAGGGAGGAACTTGACCGCCGTATTTCCGATCTGCAAATTGACTGGACCTCCGCTCGATCCGTATTGAGAGGTCAAGCGGGGGCAATCGGTGGTCGAGTCGTGGGCGTGCCCGAGCGTCCATCTGGATCTGCGGCAAGGGCAACCGTAGCGCAGCCTACAGACTTGAGTGATGCCATGCTTCAAGTCTCTAGGGAAGGTGAATGGCTGCCAGCTGAGGATGTCTTGCGTTCCCTTCAAGCGGAACTAACCGCACTGGAATCTTCTACTGTCACGACCTCTCAGCACAATGAAGACATTGATGCAAGATTGCGTGAGCAGATCGATGAGGTGCGTGAAGAACTCAACGATGTTCTCGCCGCTACCCGTCTTCTTGAGCAAGATTTAACGATGAATGAAGGCCAACTTGCGGCCCTGGATAGGCGAATTGAAAACCTTACTGAAGAGCGGAACCGTAACAGGGATATAGCAACGCTTGTTCGGCTTGGTAGTGAAGCTTCAGCGCAGCATATCGCGGACCATA
Source organism: Actinoplanes rectilineatus (assembly GCF_000962825.1). Classification (GTDB taxonomy): domain Bacteria; phylum Actinomycetota; class Actinomycetes; order Mycobacteriales; family Micromonosporaceae; genus Actinoplanes; species Actinoplanes rectilineatus. The sequence continues at coordinate 72,006 of NZ_JZKF01000023.1, read as the reverse complement.
ATTGTCCGACATGCAGCCAGTCATTAGACGGTGTTGAGGCCGCCGAACTTGGCCCGACATTGGACGTGAGTGAAACCATCGGTCTAATTAATGCTCAGATCAGCACAGCTGCGGCCATGCGTGAGCGAGCGCGTGTCATTGCGGAGCAGTCGTCCTATGCGTATACGGCAATGCAGCGTGAGATTGATCATCTCAGGGTGCGACTGCGATCCCTGGAGACCGATGCCATCACGGCTGATCAGGTCCCCAAGAGTGGAGACATTGCTAGGAGAGTCTCTGTAGAAATTCGTCGTGACGAAATTCGCAGAGCCATCGACTCGTTCGATACTAGGCTTGAATATTTGATGCAGGTAGCCGACGATATTTCCTCTGCCCGAAATGAATTTAACGCCCTTCCGGATGGGCTTTCCGACGCAGATATAACTGTTCTGCGGTCCGTCGGTTCACTTATGCGAAAGAGGCTTCGCGCCTCGGGCTTCGGGAGTTATGACCCCGAACTGGTGCAGGTCGACATGGACTCCCTGCAGCCAGTGCGCCAAGGATTCGACGTCGACACTGACGCCAGTGCGAGCGACGTTGTACGCATCAAGCTCGCATACCTTGACTCCTTACGCCGTGTTGGCGTAGACCGAGGACGGCATCCCGGCCTATTGGTTCTCGACGAGCCGCGGCAGCAAGACATGGAGCTTGCCCACTACGAGATAATTCTGCGCTATCTGGCGGATGGGAATGGTGAGCAAAGCCAGGTAATTGTAACTAGCACGACTGAGATGGCGCACCTGAGAAGCACGCTCGAAGGCTCCGACGTTTCTTTCATCGAACTGGGGGCTGACAGGTTGCTCGGCTGGGACCCCCTGGTCGGCCATTTAGATTCGCTTTAGTGCTTGCCTGGCCCTGCGACTACTGGGCCAGCTCTATGCCACGCTGGATGTTGGAGTGGGCTATCCAGGGGACTGCGTGTCGTCGTCGACCCATTGTGCCTGTCGGCACTGCCAGACCAAGACTCCCCGAGCTGGTGGTGGTGCTGCGCCTCGGCGAACATTTCGACCGCCCCAACGGCCACCGTGTTCGCTGTGGCATATGTAGCGGAGGCGACCCGTACGGCGCCGCAGAGCGCCCTAGCGGGCTAACCAATCGACGGGTGCGTTAGCCAGGGCGCCAGCGCGTATGCTCGCCGGACGGAAACTTAAGGCAGCCTCGAGCCGGGAGGCGACTGACGACGTGCACATGTCGTCTCAGGGACATGAAAGCGGCCGAATTCACCACGGTCGCGGGAACAGACTGAGTGGGCCTAGCCCGTTTTGACGGACGCCCAAGGGGCCTCACCCCCGGCACTTGGACCCGGGGTTTACGCGGCTTGTGTGATGGTAGCTGATCTTTCTTGGATTTACTCGTAGGTGATCGGGGACCGTTGTCCGAGTCGGGAGTGGCGGCGGACGGTGTTGTAGCGGTGTAGCCTGCGGAAGCTGGTGAGCCGGGCGTCGTGTTCGTCGGTGAACGCGCGGCGGCCTTGCAGGGTCGCGCGTTTGAAGGTGGCGTTGAACGACTCGGCGAGGGCGTTGTTGGCAGAGCTGCCGACTTTGCTCACCAACTGCTGGACGCCGGCCGCCGTGCAGGTGGCGGCGAAGGCCTTCGACGTGTACTGCTGAGCTCCGTGATCGGAATGAAAGATCGCCCCGGCCAGGCTGCCCCGGGGTGCGCCGGGCGGCGGTGAGCGCGTCGATGATCAGGTCGGTGCGCATGTGATCCGCGATCGCCCAGCCCGCGAGGCGGCGTGAATGCAGGTCGATGACGGTGGCCATGTAGAGGAACCCGCGTTCACCGACCGGCAGGTAGGTGATGTCACCGACGTAGCGCTGGTTGACCGCGGGCGCGGTGAAGTCTCGGCCGATCAGGTCCGGGCCTTGGCTGCGGCCGGGTTCGGGATCGTCGTCGCGCAGCTCGGCGATGATCCGCGGCGCCTGGTAGGTGTTGTCGGTCGCGTGGATCGTGCGGATCTGCCGGGCCAGCACGTCATCCGCGGCCTGCCGGGCCGCGCGCCACGCATCCACGCCGGACTGGCCGCAGCCGGCCTGCGGCACGGCCGTAAACGCATCGCCGCCCGGATGCGCGAGGCCAGGATCCGCGGCAGGAGCCCGCGCCGCTGGAAGACCACCACAATCCCCCATCCGCACGCCGACACCCGCCCGGATCTGGTCGACCGCGGTTTCGGCGTGGCCGCGGCCGCGGCCGACACCCGCTGGTGCGGCGACATCACCTACATCAGCACGTGGGAAGGCTGGCTTTACTTGGCCACCGTCATCGACGGGCCTCGAGATCAACTCATCGACCCTGTCCGTCGAAACGGATCAAACCTCCCCCTCTCCAGCTATCTGTCTCGTAGTTGCGTTTTGTGGCAACACACAAACCAGGGAGTGGATCGGGGTCCGTAGCTGAGGGATGGTGTGTCCATGGCAACCGAGACGAAGGCAGCTTTCGGGCCCGCATTACGTGGAGCGCGGCAGGAATCTGGTTTGACCCTTCGCGACATGGCAGCTCGTTGCGGTACGAATTTCACACATCTATCCCGCTTGGAGCGGGACGACCAGCGAGTGCCGAGCCGCGGACTGCTGGACCGAATTCTCGCGGCCATCAGTGATCCTGGCGCTGCCGCGCGAGTGGCGGCCGCCGCAGGTCGACTTACACCAGGAGTGGAAGCGCAGCTTAGCTCCCTGCCTCGCGCGGTAAGCGAGCCGATCCTGTCCCGGCGAACGCTACCAGCACTGCGCCGTATGGAGGCTGGTGCGGCTGCAGACGCCCTTCTGGAACGCTTGGGGGGCCGGGTGGTGACCGGTAACCGGGTAGATCCAGAGGTGCTCTGCCGGGCCCAAGGCCTGCGACCTGTCATCCGGTCCGGAACGCCCGGCCCGGCGGCCTCTTTCGAAGATGATGGCGTCGTGACGATCCGAGACCCGGGCGAACCCGGCGACGCTGGTGGGCTGCCGAGGGTGCGGTTTCTACTAGCGCATACGGCTGCGCATGCCTTCCGGGGCGAAAATGTGTGCACCTTTCCGTTCGTCGGGCCGGAGGAGATACCTGCACTCGATATGGCTGCAAGTTTGTTATGCCCACTGCCGTTGCTACGGCGCGCTGTCGCCGCCGTCCTTCTAGATCTTGACGAAGATGCCCGAAACCCGTGGTCATCGCTTTCGGCGAACATGGTTCCTGCGGTGGCACACCGTTTAGCCGTTCCCGGCTGGGTTGCGTTGCGACGGCTTGCCGATGAGTCCCTGCTCGACGACGAGGCCATCTACTACACACTAGGAGACCAGCCGTGAGCGACCCGGCTCCCTTCGATACCCGTCTGCCTAGTCCGTTGGCACGCCTCTTCCAGCTTCGGGCAGGGGCGAGTGAGGCCGTCGTCCGCGACGGCGAGCTCAGTGATGTGCAAACGCTGATGGCACGGCCAGGCCTCCTCGAAGCCTCACTGTGGGACGAGCTCGGCGAGAAACCGCTGCGTCTTCTTGTGCTAACAGGCAGTGCCGGTAGCGGCAAGTCCGCGACCATGAACCATTTGCTGAAGCGGGTACAGCAGACTGGCGAGCAGCGAATTGGCGAGCATCTTGCCGACGCCACTCACTCAGATGCTCCGGATAGGGGCCAGGCCGAGCGCCTCGCGGACTTTTTCGGCCCGTTCCGGGACGGGGCACCTGAGCCCCTCGAACCCTGCCGCGCTATCGCCATGAACACTGGAATGGCGCTACGCTTCTTTACAGATCTACCATCGGTACCCGGCGCGCCTGCCCTGCGCGCACTGGAGACAGTTTTGCGGTCACGGCTAGGCCTGCCCCGGCTCTCGGAAGCCCTGGACCCTCCCGGCTGGATGTGGGATGCGGTCCTGGTGGTCAACCTGGACCAGCGAACGACAGCCGGCATGCCGGGCTCACTGTTCGAGACGATCCTGCAGCGGCTGAATCCTCACGATGAGACCGGTGTACTCGAAGGTGCGCCGCGCTGCCACACATGCCAGGTCAGCGACTGGTGCTGGCCGATGGCGAATGCGGCAGTTCTTTCCTCCGAGCCTGGACGGCAAGCGGTAGATGCAGCAGCAGGCGATGTTGCCCTTGCCCGTGGGCGGCAGATCGCACCTCGTTCACTCTGGGACGCTGCCGCCGAGCTTGCCCTAGGCGGTTTGAGCGCGCGCCAGCTCGCCGGCCGCGATCCCTGTTTTGCGATCGCCGATGCGGCGGCGGCGGGCAACGAAGGGGCGCTGGTGCACGCCATGGCATGCAATGGCGCCCTGGGCCCTGTGTTGCTGGAGGGCACTGCACTGACGCCAGCCGCCGACGGCAGCCTGCTCGCCGAGATAGCATCGCGCGATCCCAGCTACGACGCGTCTCTGGCGGGACACAAACTCATCGCTGACGCCGGGCTGGACCCTCAGGCGGATGCAGCATTGCTGACCCGGGCACTCGGCGGGCAATACGCCCATCCGGCCGTCCGGCATGCCGCCCGGGCACTGGAAGCGGGCGCCGCGTCCTCTACTGGCGGCGACCGCCTCTGGGGACGGGTGCTGGCCAGGGCTGCTTGGCTTGCAGGAGAACTGCGTGGAGGCAGCGACGTCGATAGCGGGTTCACTGACGCGCTAGCCGCTCAGTCTAACGGAAGTACCGAGCTGGACGATAGCGCCGAAGGACAAGTGCTGGAACAAGCCCTCAACGACATTGAATGGGGCCTCGCAGCAAGCTTCGGGCTCACGAGCGGATCGGAGCACTACTTCCCGACATCGTCACCGGGGCCGGGTGCGGAAGCCGACTTAATGGTTCGAGTCAACCTGGTTCAAGATGAACTCCTGCGTACCCGCCCGGACCCCATTTTGGTCTCCAATAAGGATGGTGCAGCGATTGTCCGGTACCGGCCGCTGACGCTGTCGCTAAACGTCGCTGATAAGCATGTCGCCGTTGACTATCCGCTGTGGCGGCTTCTGCGCAACGCGACCCGCGGGGCCGCTCCGTCGATGAAAGAGCTGGAACGCGCGCTTGCACTGCGCCAGGCCATCCGCGCTGTTGGCGTGAAAGCAGCCGCCGACCTGCACAGCCCGTTACTGGTCCGTGAGCGCGGCCCCGTGAACCGGCGGTTCCGGATCGTTGTCAAGAGCCAGGCCTCTGGCCTGTTGCGTGCCACGGAGGTGCGATGAACCCGAACGTTGTCGACGCGCTCAGCGCTGTGTCCGGCGAGACAGGAGTGCACCTATCGGTGAGCGGCGCCAGTCTGCTTGTGGACGGAAAGGCCGTTATCCTGCCGGTCGCCGACCAAGGCAGCACCGAGCCGCGCCTTGTTGGCGAACGCGCCGAACTGCTGGGCATTCAGGGACTGCTGCCGACGGTGCCGCACGGTGATGACCGCGACAAGCTGCTATGGCGCATGGTGGCCGAGGCAGCACCGCCGGTCCCGGACAACTCGCTGCAACTAGATGCCATGCTGCTCGATGAACTGCCTGCCCTTCTCGCTCTAGGACCGGAAGCCTCAAGTGCGGCGGCCTTGGCCCTCGAGGCGCGGTTCTTCAACAGCAAGAGACTGCTGCCGGTGCACGCGTCGCTGCCACTGAACTACGCACACAGCGCATTCAACAAGAAGAAGCAAAGGTATGAACCGGCCGGGTACACGATGTTCAACGGCGGAATCTTGCCCTTCATGCTCTGGCACTCAGGAATAGAGGCACCCAATGTGGGCCTAATCGAGCGCCTGCTCGAGACGGTCGCCCAAGATGAGGAACTGACAGCTCTAGACCGGCGTTTCCTTACTGTTGCGATGAAGGATGCGCCACGCCCGTCAGCGCGCCCGGATGCCTCCGAACTTTCCCGCCGCTACCAGGACAGCTTCACCAAGTCATTCCGTGCCGCAGGGAAACCGTTCTGCGAACCCAGCATGGCGCTGTTCGAGCGGGATCTGCAGACGGTCTTGGATACCGAGCTGCCCCGGCCTGAGCGGGCCCGGTGGCTGACCCTAGTCATCAGCCTGCACCTGAGTCTGCGGCTTTATCGGATCTCCGTCGGCCTGGGTGCGGCACTTGACCTTGCTGTGGCCGCAGCAGGACAAGTTGCTGCCCCGGCTGGTGCCACCACGTGTGAGTGTCACGGCCGGGATCTAGCCCAGCTCGCCAGTTGTCCCTTTGCCGGAGCGATCCGGTTCCGAACCAGCAGCGGGCGTTTCCGGCCCGCACGGGTCGCCGACGGATGCCATGCCTCATATAAAGATATCGATCGCAGGCGGCTGCTTGACATGCCGGCAACCCTGGTAACCAGAACGCTTGCCTGCCGTGTCTGGGCGGCACTTGGCGGTGGCCTGGACGCCGAACAGCTGAACCTTTCTGCACTCACAGAAGCGCTGGAAGCAGACGATCAGCTGCGCCGCGTTCATGGTGCGGCCTGTGCCGGTATAGCAGTGCTGCACCACGATGCGGCTCGGAAAGGCAAGGCTACGCTTGCCGAGCTGCACGCGGCAGGGCACACCGACGCGGCGCGGCCGGGCCTCCATGCCCTGCGCGAGGACGTCAGGCAGATGCGCCGCCGGGACCTGCGTCGGCAAAGCACCGACGTCGTAAACCAGCTCATGCTGGCAGGCAACGTAGGAGCCGGCTCCCTCATCACCCGCAATGGGCCCAGCTTCACATTCTTCGAAGTTGATGAAGAGCTTCTCCTACTGCTCGTACGCCTGATATGCCGGGAACGCGAAGTCCCCGTCGAAGGATTCTTCGACCATCTGCGAACATACGGGCTACGCCCACAGGACGAAGCCGAACGGGAATCGCTCATCAGCACCCTTGAGCGACTTGGATTGCTGGAGCGGTACTCCGACGCCGGGGAGGCAAGCTTTGTCCACTACGCATAGCACCGATATGCAATTCGCTGCGGGCCTCGTTGCTGCCGCGATCATGAAGGAAGCGTCTGTGTCCAGCGGACACCGGCGGTTACTACTGCGTACCCATCTGGATGTTTCTCCCGAGGACGTTTTCTACGCCCTCTCAGCCGAACTGAGCCCAGCGCCAGACGTCACCGTGGGGGGCGGCAGCGCACCGATCGGCCTGCATGGGATTGCCCTGCCTGGTGACAGTCCCGCCGAACGCCGACTCCTGATTCCTTACCTGGTAGGCCGCCCCGGCCGGAATGCTGGCAGCGCGGGTTTTGCCGCGCTGCTGCGTGACGAGGTTCCCACCGGCGCCGGGCAGAAGGTGCTGCTGATCCTTGACCGCAGCCCGGTGGAAACCGTGCGGACCGCCGCGCAGGACGCTGCGGTTCTCCCCGCGTTGCGCTGGTCTGCCCTCGTTGAGGCAGCCGTTCACGGCGCTGCCAGCGGTGTAGCAGAGCTAGTACGCATCGTTATTGACGATGACCGCAAGTTCAGTTGCCTGCCGCGTACGGCGGAAGTGCTGGGGAGCCTGCGGCGTATCGCCGGACTGTCCAGTACCAGTGAGGCTGGCCAAGAGCTGAGCTCACTTGAGTGCTACCTCAGCGACCCGCAGGCGCGCGCTGACGGGAAACGCCTGCGCAAGTCGGCGGCATGGCGCAAAAAGCTTGACGACTGGTTCACCCCAGGGCAGGACTTCACCGGCAAGGTTACCGCCCTGTATACCAGCTCCGCCTCTCCCGGGCTCCATCAGGTACTCAACGCTGTCACGCCCTTCGGCCTGGACTATCGCGCATTCACCCTGGACGACCTGCCTGATGGCCGGCGCCCAGTCCGGTCGCTGCGCCTAGCTCACCCCCTGTCACCGGGTGAACCAGCCCAGGTCGTCCTGGGCAGCCGCGCCATGATCTGGAAACCCGGCGGTGGCGTGATCACCCTCGCCCTGGCCAGTCCTGCCGGGGCCGACACGGCAGTGACCTGCAAGTGGAGCGACGACGCGACTATCCGCGACATCGTGGTGCGCAAGAACGAGCGAGAAGTCCGCGTTGAAGTCACCGGCCACGGTTGGCGTTTCGCGCGAGTCGAAGCCGAGGTAGGGCAGGCGGCAGAGCTAGCGATCTACCTGGATGCCGGCATGTGGGCACCCTTTGATGCAGGCTTAGACCTGGACTTGAATGCCGGTGCGTTCCGATGCGGAACCGAACCACGGGTCCTCGCCCTCGGCCGCGCCGGTGAATTGCGGGGCGACCCTGCGATCACCCGGCCCGGCACGGTGGCCGAGGCCGGCCAGACTGAGCTATGTCGGGCGGCGCTGGCCGGCGAAGAACACATGATCCCGCTCATCCTTGATAACGCACCGATGCCTGGCCGCCCCGACCACGACCCGTTCGGCCCAGCACCAGAATATGAACCAGAGACTGACACCGACGGCGAAAACCCGAGGGAACAAGAAGACCCTGAGACCGATGACGGGGAAGGCCCCGGCTACGAGCCCGGCCCCGGATTTGATCCCGCACCGTGGATCGACACGTTCCAAACTGCTGGCGTCGAGCCCAGCGTTGCGCATGCCAAGCTCACAGCCTGGAAGTCCGGCGAGACACCAGGCCCCGCGCAGTTCCGCGTGAGCACGGGCGGCATCCCGGCAAGGAAGGGCGTCATAGCCCTGCCGCGCTTGTTTGACCTGTCCAGCCAAGACCTCGGAGACGGTATCGATGGGCTAGAGCTGGAACAGCACATCCTTGACCACCCGCATACCACCGCCTTCACCATGGCCCGCCATTCCGGCACCATCACCCTGCAGCCTCATCCCTTCCTGGAGCAGCTAGCCGTATCCGGCATCAGCGGCGTAGACGCCTTCCACCATGCCCGGCAGGAGCTGTTCGCGGCCCTGCGCCCGCAGGGTTCCGTGCATGCCATCGCGGCCGGAACTGGCATCGCCGAGGCGAAGGCATACATCGAGACGTACAGCACGCTGCTTCAGACACTGAGCGACAGCGGCCGATTCACCGCCGAGTACGAACGGCTCTTCCTCTGCGACGTTGTCGCTGACGCGGTATCGGGCGAACTCCTCATCGCACCGACAAGCCCGCTCAGCGTGGCTTACCTGCTAGCACTCAGCGAGCAATTCGCAGCATGGCAGCCTCGGGCTAAGCACGTGATCGATCAGGACATCCGTTCGTGCTCCATGCGCCACCTCGTTCCCTACTTCGTTCTGCAAGGTGAGTGGTACGAGACAGGGGCAGCCGCCCCGCTGCTCTGGCGCCGATACCGCCCCTCTGCAGTAGGTGTGACCAGTGACCACAGGCCGGCCTACATCGCCCGCCGGATAGAGCACTTCGCCAAGGTCCATCCGGAGTATTACGACGAACGCCAGACTCTCGGCCTTGCTTTTCACGAGCCTGGTGACGGCGCCGCAGTCTTGAGCGCCCTGCGTACCCTCGCTGCCCCATACGCAACGGCGAACGCAAAGCAGCCGTTGCCGCGCCTAGCTGTCACCATCGTCAGCACTAGTACCGCCCCAAGCGCCGTCGAAGAACTTGTTACCGGGCAGATCATCAGTTCCGAAACTCAGGCCGCGACAGATGACCTGCTCAGAGATCGCGTAGAAGTGTCACGCGTCGAGCCCAGCGATGCACCACCCTTCGCCCACCTCTCCTTCGTCTTCGAATCGTCACTACGGCGACAGCCCGCCATTGTCGACCTGACAGCACGGGCCGGAACACTGTTCGTCGGCGGCCTAGCCGCCGCCCCAGGTCGGCACATCGAACCTGGCCGGAACGAAACCACCTTCATGTGGGGCACCTTCACCGGCGAAACCGGGAGCAACCAGCTCACCGGGCTTGTTCGTAAATACCTCGAACTCGTCAGCGGCATGCCCGGCGACCCCATTACCCGCGGCCACACCCGAATGCCCTCAACCCGCGTCGGCCGGACATTCCTCGACAACCTCTACGCCGACAGCGCCTGGGTGGTGCACCTCGACAAACTGCTCGGGCTCGAAGCATTCGCCCCCGATGCGAGCGGCCGCCACGCCCGCTACCTTATTGACTACGAAGACCGCCTCGACGTCACCCAGCCCGGCCTAGACGCCATCACAGCCACCTCCCGCATCGAGCCCTACCGCAAGGCCCTACGGCAAGCACTGACCAATTTCGGGACGCCCGCCGAACCCGGCCTCGACAGACTCCTGCAAATCTTCAACGGCGTCAGCGGCCAATGGGCACTTGACCTCGTCGGCGCAAACCCCAATGAACTGAGAGAGCGTATCGGCCTCGCCGGCGCAGTCGCCGCCATCAACGACCTCGACGGCGGCCTGCACAGCGACGACGCAGCCGGTGTGATCATCCCGCTCGACGAAATGCTGCACGCTCTACCGCCACAAGCCCGGCCCACTAAAGACCGGCTCTGCGACGACCTTCTCTACATCCGCGTCCCCACCGGCACCTCCGGACACGTGGTGCTCCGCGGGCGCCTGCTGGAAGTCAAATACCGCGGCGCGACCGACGCACGGGCCCCTGAAACCGCTCGGGCTCAGCTACAGCGCGCCAACTCCTGGCTTGCGTCGACCTTCGGCGACACCGCCGCGCCCTCACACACCTTCCGCGCACGAGACTTATCCGAACTAATTCGCGCTGCCGCCACGCGCCTGGCTGCCTTCGGGCTGATGGACCAGCAACAGCGCGCCCAGCTCGAGCCTGCACTGGAATCCATCTCCCGCAGCAATTTCACACTCCGGCTTGACTACCAGGCTGGCACCGAAAAAATCCACGGCGACTTCGTCAGCATCGAGGCCGACAGCAACGTCGCCGTTCACCGCCAGCTACTGGCAGGCACCGGCACCATGCTGGGACACCTTCGCCTCGGCAGACCCTTCCTAGAAGCACTCGCCGCGGGGACCACGATCACGCGCCCAGCCAGCCTGGCAACAGTCACCTTCAGCGACTCGCCCTCCAGCGGTACTCCCGTGCCGGCTACACCAGTGACTGAGGTCCACGCAGAAGTTAGCCCCGCGGACAAGCCTCGGCCAGAAGCACCGCAACCACACACCGTCAACGCTGCCGCTGTACCCGCGGCAGAGATCAGCCTTTATTCACAACGGTTAGACCAGGCCTTCACCAAATACGGCCTCGCGGTCGAACCCTTCCGGCAAGAACTCGCCCAGGTCGGGCCCAGCCTCATCCGCTTTCGGACAAGAATTCTCGGCAAACTATCTATCACCGACGTCGAACGCCGCGCCCGCGACCTCGGCCGCGAAATCGCCGCCCCCGGGGAAATCGGCATCGCCGACGAACCAGGCTTCATCACCATCGACGTCCCCCGGACCCACCGCGACACCGTGCCCATCGGCGCTGTGCTCCCCAGTTTGGACGCCGCACCTGCAAAACCCGGCGCCCTGAACTTTGTGGCCGGCGTCGCACCCAGCGGAACCGTCGAAGTCGCAGACCTATCCCGGCTGCCACACCTGCTTGTCGCAGGCGCTACAGGATCCGGCAAGAGCGTATTCCTCCGCGGCCTACTCACCGAGCTGCTACGAGCCCGGACTCCCGAGCAGCTACACCTGCTGATCGTCGACCCCAAAAGACTGGACTTTGCCGCCTTCGCCCGGATCCCGCACCTGCACGGCCAGCCAATCATCAGCGACCCCGACGACGCACTCGAGGCACTCACCTACGTCCTGGACCGGGAACTAGCACGCCGCCAGCCCATCCTCGAAGAAGCCGGAGTCAGCTCAGCCGCCGAATACTATGAAGGCGGCGGCCGACTCGAAGACCTCCCACAGCTGGTCATCCTCATGGACGAGTTCGCCGACCTCGTCCTAGCCGGAACAGACCCCAAGGCCTTCAGCAAGCTGATCCAGCGCTACGCTCAGCTCACACGCGCCTACGGCATCTTCCTCGTGCTGGCCACTCAACGGCCGAGCGTTGACGTCATTACCGGCAGCATCAAAGCCAACCTCAGCGCACGAATCGCTTTCTCTCTGCCCAGCGCTACCGACTCCAGAACGGTCCTGGATCGCGGCGGAGCCGAAGATCTCCTAGGAGACGGAGACATGCTCTTCTACCGCAACGGCCGCGTCGAACGGCTCCAGGCCCCGAACACTACCGGAGCCGATGTGCGAACTCTCCTGTCATAGATCGCGCTCACCACACCGCCGGAGCGGCGTGCACTTGCACGCCGCTCCGGCTAAGACTTCATCAAGTACAGCTCCCACCAGCGGAAGCGATAGTAACTGCTACGAGGCTGCCTCGAGCGCTCCGGCCAACGACAGCGGACTTACACACGATCTTTGGCTGGTCCAGTTGATTCAGTCGGGACTGCGATGACACCTACGGTTGAGTGGGATCACCTTGGCTACGGGCGTGCCGACCCGGCTGATGATGATCTCTTCGCCGTGCTCGACGCGGTCGATGATCCGCGAAAGGCTCGTTTCGCATCGTGGATGTTGAACGGCACGGCTGCTTCCGACATGGCGACCTCTTAGCTAAGAGGTTAGCTCGGCGGGAGTGCTGGGCGAGATGCAGTCGGTTACTAGCCGAGCGTCGTCCGCAGCGGTTGAGCCCGCTCGCCGAGGTTCAAGTAAGCGGTCAGCACCTCCACCGAAGGGTTCGTACCTCGAACCCACTGCGGCACCGTCCTCGTTGGCGGTGCCGCAGTTGTTTGGCTGTGTGACCAGTGGTGATGCCATCGCGACGAGCGTTGCGTGCCGCATATTTGGCCGAGCCGAACGCGGCCCGAGGATCTCGGAGAACCGGGCGTGCTCGGCCCGACCCAGCGGTGGCTTAGCGCGGTTGCTATGTCCTCGCGGATCTACCACAGCGAAGCCTCGATGGCTCAGATTCCGAGACCTCGTTCCATGGCCTGGACTAGCCCGCGCCGGCGTTCCTCTGAGTCGGTCCAATCAGGTGCGTTAGTGACGGTCATGTGGTGGTAAAGCAGGTCCTTTGATGTTTGTGACCAACGTTCGGCGAATTCGAGCACGCGTTTTCGGCCCATGATGTTGCCGAGCTCTTCGCCGAGCAAGCGGGAGGCCACTGCGGCGAAGTCCATTTCCTCCAGGACCAGGAGGTTCTGGCCATGGTCGGTTTCGTAGGCGAACATCTCGATCTGCGGTGATCGTGTGTACCAGTAGAGGACCGTGGCAATGTCGGATGCATCCTTGTACTCACCGTTGACGCTGCGGTCAAGCCATGCAACCAGCTTCAGCACGGTGTAGCCGGCAAGAGTGGGGATGCGGACGGTGCCGGCCTTTCGTAGCCGTAGAGGGAGAGCGGATTCGAAAGCCTCGGCGAAGCCCCAGACGCTCATAGGTTCTCTGCGTGCCGTAGGAGTTACTGTGCCTGGCGGATGTTCGACGGGGCCGAACGGCATGAGATCGGCAGACGTGTTCGCTACCCGGTACCGGATGCCGGTGTCGCCTACTCGTGGGAGGGCATCTGTCAGTTCGTCGTAGGCGGCCCAATTTCTGACCGCCAGCCCGAGGTCGACGTCTGTTGTGGTTCGCAGAGCGAAGTCATGACCCAGAGCGCTTTGAAAGATGTCACGGCAACGTGCCCCGACGACCATCACATCGTCGGCGCTCAACAACGTTGACTTCGCGAGGAGTTCGGCCACGACGTCATCCACGAGGTATTGGAGCGCCGGGTCGGTTCCAGTCAGGTCGAGCACTGCGTGTTTCTCCAGGTTCTGGCTACTTCGCCCAGGCGGGCATCACCCGTGGCGGAGAGGTCGGCGTAGACGAGTGGCCAGGGGGCGTTATGTACCTTTGTGGAGGAATCTTCGTCATGAGGATGTGGTGAGGTCCAGAACTTGCGGCGTACGAAGATGTTCGGCTTGCGGTCGGGGCTTCTGCTCCATCTGTTCCGGATCGGTAACCCCGAATCCGCCCCGTCGAGGTACACCGTCAAGGTCGCTGGGCGCGCTATGTCGACTCCCTCGGCGGACTCGCCGCTCAAATAGATGGGACTGCCGCTCTGCACTTCCCTGGCGAGGTCTCCGTGATATTGGGCGATCTCAAGTCGTCGGCCGAGCCCGGCCGGATAGGCCGCCGTCCAGTAATCCAGCAGCTCTCCCTTCCGCGTCAACGTCCTTGACGTCGGAATGAGAAACCCGGCCTGTTCCAGTCGTCCCAAGGCATCGTGTGTCTGTCCGACGGACAGCCCGGCAGCGTGGGCGATCTCTCGGATCCTCCCGCCGGCGAGTTCCGGCCAGGCGAGGAGCGCGAGTATGACCTGCGCCCGGCCAGGGCTGAAGAGATTGGTCGGCTGGGGCGAGGTCCTGTCGCGAGCAATGGCCTTTGCGCTCGAATCGACCGATTCCGTTCGGCCTTGCACGTCGACGAGCACGCTGCCGAACGTTATGAACGCGTTGCCTCGAGCATCAACGAACTGGATGCCTGCACCTCGATAAGCTGCGGCACTCCGTCGGCTGATGTGATCGCCGACGATCAGCCGCGGATAGGGAACCGAAGAACTTCGACCTGCCACCCCACTGAGCGTCATCGGTACTTTTACTTCTGCGGCGTATCGAGCCGTGACGTCCGCATGCGACAGGGTCACGATGGCGTCAACCCCTGTGTTTCGCAGACGGGCCTGCGACTCGACATCGAGCGTGATGCCCAACTCGGCCAAGCGGTCACGAGCGATTTCCAGAAAGCGACCATCGGCCAGGCCGCCTACCTGTGCTCCGGATGTTCGGTTTGACACGCTGTTCAGCTTAGCCGAACGCCGCCTAGAACCGAACGCCTCTCGCGGTCAGGTGTGCCTGGAGCTGCCGTACCTGGTCAGAGAGGTTCAAGTAGGCGGAGAGCACCTCCACGGATGAACGGCCCCGGTTCGCGTCACGCGAACCGGGGCCGTTTCGGTTTGCTCGCTCCGGAGGCCGAGCCCCGCACGCCCCGCGATGCGGTGAGCCTTCGACAGTGCCTGATCGTGTTCTTCGCGGGGCGTCGCCCGCGGTGAAGGGCCGGTGGGTCCGCTCACGGCGGCGCGGGTGCCGTCACCCCGAACTCGATGCTCCTGGTCGACGAGTACGCCGAGAAGGCCGACCCGATCCACGCGGCGGCCCCGTGAGCGTGACGGACGAGCCCCGGCCCCATGGTGGACCGGGGCTCGTCCGTCATCGGGGGCGTCAGATGGTGCGGACGGCCACCCAGGCGGCGCTGATGGTGCCGTCCTTGACGTAGACGGTGCCACTTTCGGTGACCACGCCGATGCGGTCGCCGGCCAGGGACAGGCGGGTGGCGTCGCTGGTGGGGCGGACGTTGGTCCACGTGGTGGCGGCGAGCGTGCCGTCCTTCACCCAGGGCCGGCCGGCCGCGTCGGCGGGGATGCCGGTCTCCGGGATGGAGATGCTGGGACGCTCGATCATGCCGACCCGGGTGCCGGACAGGCGCAGGTCGCCGACCAGCTGCTTCTGCAGGACCCAGGTGGTCTTGGTGATGGCACCTTCCGAGATGTAGGCGCTGTTGCCCGCGGTGATGACACCGATGCGGGTGCCGTCAAGCGTCAGCGCCTTGATCTTGGAGCTGGCGGTCTGCTCGTCCCAGGTGGCGCTCAGGTTGCCGTCCTTGACCAGCACGGTGCCGGCCGTGGTGAGCACACCGATCCGGGTGCCGGACAGGGCCAGCTGGGCGACCCCGGTGTACTCCTTGGTCCAGGCGGTGTTCAGGGCACCCTCCTTGACGTACGCGATGCCGTCGTTGGTGAGCACACCGACCCGGGTGCCGGCCAGCACGATCTGCTTGACGTTGCTGTACAGCTTCACCCAGGTGGTGCTGAGACCACCCTCCTTCACGTACGCGGTGCCGTCATCCGTGACGATGCCGACGCGGGTGGTGGAGATCGCGAACGTCTTGACGTTGCTGTACTGCGTGGTCCAGCCGCTGTTGGCGAGGGTGGTGCTGTCCCGGGCGTAGAGCTTGCCGTCGGCGGCGAGGACACCGATGCGGTCGTCGGCGAGCGTCACCGTGGCCCGCAGCCGGCGGTCCTCGGCCCGGGCCTCGTCCATGCCCCTGAGCAGGAAGGCATAGAGCGCCGAGACGGTGCCGTCGGCCAGTGCGCGGGTCGCGGCGGCGACCAGGTTGACCTGGAGCCCGTCCAGCTTGGCGGTGGCGAGGATCTCGGTGGCGAGGATCTCGGTGGCCTGCGCCTTGTAACCGGCGAGTTGAAGGTAAGCGATACCCAATATCACCGAACATGATTATGCAAGTGCGCGGTGTGGTTGCCCCTGCCACAACGGAGCGGGGCCTCGGCCGGTAGCCGGGTGCCCTATATTAGTCATGATCATTGCATCGATCCGATCGTCCACCAGGGACGATCGTGGATCGGTCCACTCTCTTCAGCTCGCTCCGCCGTCGCGGCAATTGTGCCGGGTGACGGCGGGCGGCAATCGCATGGGGGAAAATTCACAGTGTCTGTTCGCATTCGCCGGGGGCGTGTGTCGGCCGGCCTGATGGCCGCCGGCCTGCTCGCCGGATTGCTGTCGGCTCCGGCCGTGGCCCAGGCCGCGCCGGTCGTCGCCGCGCCCATCGCCGCCGGGCCGGATTCCACGATGGCCGCGGCACTGGCCGAGCCGACGAACCTGGCCACGCCGGAGCAGAAGGTCAAGGCGGCCGCCGAGATCGGCGTCGTACCGGACGCGGCTCTGCTGCTCATGAACGACCAGGCGTTCGTGCTGGAGATCTGGCGGCGTGCCAAGGAGGGCAGCTACGTCAAGGCCGAGGCCTGGCGCGCCTACGACACCGCGGACGCCGGCGCCGCGTACGCGTTCATCACCACCGGGATCTTCAACGCCTCGCACGACGACGCTCTGGTCGATTACGCCGCGGCGCAGGCCAAGGCCCGGCGGAGTTCGGTCGCGGTGACGGTGGGGCTGGACCCGTCGGACATCGCGCTGATCGAGAAGAACGACCGGGACTTCATCTTCAGCGTCTGGCAGCGGGTCACCGCGGGCAGCCACGTCTGGACGGCCGCGCAGCAGGCGATCGCCGACGGCACCGGCCAGGCGGAGTGGGACGTGTTCCTGGACACCGGCGCCGCCGCGGCCGCCGAGCAGGATCTGCGTGAGGCGATCGAGAAGGCGAACGAGGCGGAGGCCGAACGGCTCCGTGCCGAGCAACTCGTCGCCGCCAAGCAGTCGCTGCTCCAACTGCTCCTGCTGCCGGTGACGACCGAACTGGTCAACGCCCCGGACCGGCAGTTCGTGCTGCACGTGTACACCAACGCCAAGGGTGCCGAGGTGAAGCTCAGCGCGCAGACCGCGCTGAACGCGCCGGACGCCCAGCTCGCCCAGTCGCTGAAGGACTACATCTTCACCGGCGGCGCCGCCGCCAACCGCCGTGACGAGGACGCCGCGGCCGCCAAGGAACTCGCCGCCTACCGCGAGCGGGTCATCCCGATCCGCGACGCCGCGAAGCACGACGGGTTCGCACCGGCCCTGCTCGCCGCCGCCGACAAGGCACTGACCGACAACACCCTGATCGCGCTGCAGACGTTCCTGCTCAAGGGTCAGGACGAGGCCCGGGCCAAGGACCGCCGGCTCGACTTCGCCACCGGGTTCGAGGCGGCCGACTCCCGGCCGAACTGGCAGAACACGGCGGACGGGATCAGCCCCGGCGGCGGCTCCGTGAACGTGGGCGGCATCGTCAGCACGGTGACCACCGCGGAGCTCGGGGTCCGTGACAAGGGCGCACGCACCGGTACGTACACGTTGATGTACTCGGGCATGGACAACAGCGCGACCAGGTCGTTCAACTACAACCAGGCGTTCGCGCTGACCAACGTCGCGGTCCGCACGACCAGCACCCTGTCGTACTGGATCTACCCGCAGAGCAGCGCCACGTTCGGCCAGGTCTCCGGCAGCAACAGCACCTGCGTTGCGATCGACATGGTCTTCGGCGACGGCACCAGCCTGCGGGACCGGTTCCTGAAGGACCAGAACGGCAACGAGGTGCACCCGGCCCGGCAGTGCGGCCGGCTGACCCTGGACACCTGGAACGAGGTGGTCGTCGACCTGGGCTCGCAGGCCGGCAAGGTGATCAAGCGGGTCGACGTCGGGTACGACCAGCCGGCGAACACCGGCGGCTACCGCGGCTTCATCGACGACCTGAAGATCTCCGACCTGGAGAGCGGGCCGAAGTTCGGCACCTCGCTGGAGGCCGGCGACCCCGCGCCCCAGTGGACCAACACGGCCAGCTCGGTCAAGCCCGGCGGCGGCGTCTCGAACGTCGGCGGTGTCGTCAGCTCGGTCACCATCCCGGAGCTCTTCGTGGGGACCACGAGCCCGCGTACCGGCGCCAAGGACCTGCTGTACTCGGGCAAGGACAACAGCACCACCTCGTCGTACGCGTACCTGAAGGCCTATGGGCTGACCGACACGTACGTCTCGGCGAACACCAAGCTGTCCTACTGGATCTACCCGCAGAGCAGCACCGCGTTCAGCTGGGTGTCCGGCAGCAACAGCACCTGCGTCGCGGTCGACCTGATCCTGGAAGACAAGATCAGCGGCGCGACCGCCTCGCTGCGTGACTCCGGGGCCAAGGACGCCCGGGGCAACTCGATCCACCCGGGCGGCCAGTGCGGCAAACTCCCGCTCGACACGTGGACGCAGGTCGTCGTCCCGCTCGCCGGGGTGGCCAACGGTCAGCGGATCGCGCAGATCGACGTCGGCTACGACCAGAAGGCCAACTCCGGCGGTTACCGGGGCTTCATCGACGACATCCGCATCATCCAGTGACGGGAGAGACCATGAACCGGGCTCGCCGGGGCGGGTACGCCCTGCTGATGACATCCGTGATGGCGGTGACCCTGCCGATGGCGGCCGGTCCCGCCGTCGCCGCCCCGCAGTCCGCGGCGCTGGTCCAGGCCGCCGCCGATCCGGTCGCCGATCGCTATCGCACGCTGGTCCGCCGCTATGCCGACGTGGATCCCCGCTGGGAGGTGTCGACCGCGGCCTGGTCCGCGCTGATCAGCGACGACGCCGACGCGGTGGTCAAGTTCCTCAGCACCGGCGGCGGTTATGAGCAGGCGCGGGCCCGGGCGTCCTCCAACGCCTATCTCAACGACCTGATCATCAAGCAGGCGATTCTGACCAGTACCCCGGCGACCTCCCCGATCGTCTACCTGACCGCGGTCCGGGCGTCGAACGGCACGCTGGCGGAGAAGGACCGCTATGTGAAGACAGGCCTGCAGGAGGCCAAGGACCTCGACGCGAAGCACTCGCCGGTCGAGGCGGTCAAGCAGCAGGCGCAGATGGACCGCGACTACGTGGCCGATCTCGCGGTGAACGCCGGTGGCGCCTGGGTGCGGGCCGCCGCGCAGCGTGCCACGCAGAAGGGCTCCGACGCCGACATCCAGGAGTTCTTCAAGTACGGCTGGGCCAGTGCCGCCGACTGTGATCTTCAGGCGCACCGGATGGATCTCGCGGAGAGCCAGCTCACCTACCGTCGCCGGCTCGAGCAGTTGACCGTGGCCGCTCAGCAGGCGCAGCTGGCCTACGAGCAGGCGTCCGAGGCGGCCAAGGCCAAGGCAGCGGCCGATGCGCGGCTGGCCTGGGACACCGCGGCGGACGTCGCCGCCTCCACCCAGGAGACCTGGCGGGCCAACGAGGATCTGGCCGCCCGGCAGGCGCAGGCGTGGGCGGCGGTGCGCGAGTTCGCGCTCGAGGCCGCGACCCAGCAGGACTGGCCGGGCATCGCCGACCGGGCCGGCGTGACCAGCGAGTCCTGGGAGGCGGAGTTGGCCTGGGCACGCGATCAGGCACAGCAGTGGGCCGACCTCGCCGCGGACGCGAAGCGGAACGCCGAAGCGATTCCGGTCATCAGCGCCTAGACGGGATCCCGTTCAGCCGAGAGGCCCCGCTCCACGCGATGTGGAGCAGGGCCTCTCGGCTTTTTGTTATCAGGGCGTTATCCGTACCTCAGCTGAGGCACAGCGGGCGGTTAGCCTGCTGATGGCTACGCAGCGTGAGCGGTGGTCCGGTTGGTGACGTTTGGCGGCGTGGAATGTCACCGGGCCGGAGCCGAAATGCGGGCGCGATGTCCGGCGCGCACAACGATTGCGCCGGACGTCCTTTTCTCGGGCGAAGGGCTTGCCGGAACGCTCGGTGATTCATAAAGTTCGCGCACCGACCGGCAGGGTTGGTGGTGATCACCGGAGTGCTCCGGCACTCCGGTGATCGTCTGACCGATAGGAATTCTCATGCGGTTTCGTGCGCGGCGGGTCGCGGCGTTGCTGGCGATAGGAATGGCGCTCACCACGGTTACAGCCTGTGGTTCCGAAGTGGAGGCGGCCGGCGAACCGGCGGTGCAGCCCACCACCGTCGCCGACGTGCGAAGCCTGACCCTGCCCCTGGATCCCTACCGGCCGGACCGGAAACAGGAACGGCAGATCGAGTACGGCCGGATGCTGATCGCCCTCAAGTGCCTGCAACGGTTCGGATACACCATCGCGGCGACCGCCATGCCGCAACCGTTCCCGATGACGGTCAACGAACGCCGCTACGGCATCACCGACGAAACCGAAGCCGCGGTGTACGGATACCGCCCACCCTTCGAAGCGGAGAAACCCGAAGAGCCGGCGGTCACCGGGGTGGCCCTGTCGATCCTCAACGGTAAGGACGTCAGCGGTGTCGACGTACCCGAAGGCGGCTGCCGGGGCGAAGCCGACCGGGAACTGGCCGACGGCGCCGACCCGGAGGCGGTCGACTGGGACCTCGCCCAGACGCTGAGCATCACCTCGCTCAAGGAATCCCGGGCCGACAGCCGGGTACAGGCGGCCTTCGGCGCATGGAGCACCTGCATGAAAGCCGCCGGATACGACTATCCCGACCCGGACGCGGTGGACGGCGAGTCCTTCATGAGCGCGGCCACAGTGACCGAAACCGAGATCAAGCTGGCCACCGCCGACGTGAAATGCAAGAAGGAGACCGGCCTGATCGACACCTGGGTCGCCGTCGAGAGCGCCTACCAGAACCGGGCCATCGCGGGCAACGAACAGAACCTGACCGCGCTCCGCACCCAACTCGAGACCCGGATCCGCGTGGCCGCCTCGGTGATCGGCGGCAAGGCGTGAGGCGGCTCGCGCTTCTGGCGCTGATCCCGCTGCTCGGCGTCGGCGCGTGCACGACGAACGACGAACCCGCGGTCGACCTCGGCACACCCAGCTCCGGCCGTGGCCTGATCCCGCAGGAAGATGCGCTGGTCACCGCGTACGCCGACTGCCTCCGGGCGAACGGCGCCACGGTGACCGCGGTGACCGGGATCTATGTGGAGGCGACCCGGGGCGCCGGCGACACACTGACGAAAGCCGACGCCGCGTGCGGAGACCCGCGGACGGCGCTGTACAAGAGCCTGGAGGACGGCCGGGAGGTCGCCGACGACGAGGGCAACCGGCTCTGGTACTTCGTCCGCGGATGCCTGGAGACCGGCGTCGCCCACTACCCCCGGGTGGAGCAGGACCTGCTGGTCGCCACGGACGCGGACACGGCCTACACCACGGCCTTCCACGCCTGCGTCGACGTCGCCGGCCGATGGCCGGGCGAGTCGCCCGCCCCGGACGCCCCGGAATGGCCCGTCTACCCGTCCCTGACCGTCGCCGCGACGCCGAACGCCGGAACCCCGTCGGCATGACCGGAACCGTCAGCGAGGGGGACCCGGCACGGCGACGCCGACGGCTGGCGATCCTGGTGCCGGTGATCGCCCTGATCATCGGCGCCGGTGGACTGGCCGCCGCCACGGTCGTCCAGTCCCCGGAGGAGAAACGGGCCGAAGCGGCCGCACCGGAACTGACGGTACTCACCGCCGCCGTCGAACGACGGGTCCTGACCAGCACGCTGGTCACCCGTGGCACGGTCGTGCCGGCCGGGCAACTGGAAGTCACCCCGGTCGTGGACGGCGCGGCCGCACAGGTGGTCACCGCGCTGCACATCAAAGCGGGCCGGCAGGTCGCACGCGGCCAGGTGATGGCGGCGGTATCCGGGCGGCCACTGATCGCCCTGCCCGGAAAGGTGCCCGGCTACCGGGACCTCAAACCCGGCGACAGCGGCACCGACATCATCCAGCTGCAGACGGCGCTACGGAAACTCGGCCACTATGCCGGCGGCGACCGGAAGGGCTACTACGGCGGCGCCACCAAGAAGGCGGTACGGGCCCTGTACGCCGAGGCCGGATACGACACCGCGGCTACCGACGGGGCCGGCGGGCGTACCGACGCGGCCGCCGTCGCCGACGCGCAGGCCGCCGTCGACGAGGCGAAAGACGCGCTGACCGACCTCGACGCGGAGATCGCCGCGGCCGCCCCTGCCGCCCGGCCGGCACTGCAACGGACCCGGGCGCGTCTGGTCAAACAGGCGGCCCGGGCGCGGACCGCCTACGACGATCTGGTCGCCACCACCGGCCCGATGGTCCCGCACAGCGAATACGTGTTCGTGCCGTCCTTCCCGGCCCGGGTCGCGTCGATCACCGCGAAGGTCGGCCAGCCCGTGACCGCACCGTTCCTGACCCTGGCGATCGGCGACCTCGCGGTCAGCGTCAAGATCCGGCGCGATCAGGCGGCACTGGTCCACGCCGGGATGGCCGTCGAGATCGCCTCCGAGACCCTGGGCGAGAACGCGAAAGGCACCGTCACCCGGATCGGCGCCCTGACCACCGACCCGGACAGTCAGGACGCGGCATACCACCCGATGACCGTCGACGTCACCGGCAGCCTCGACGACAGCTGGGCCGACCAGGACGTCCGGGTCAGCGTCGTCTCCGCCGAAACCGAGAAGAAGGTGCTGGTCGTGCCGCTGTCCGCGGTGTCCGCCGGCGCCGACGGCAAAACCACCGTCACCGTGGCCGGCACGGACGGGACGACCACCCGGATCGAGGTACGCGCCGGCGTCTCCGGCGACGGATACGTCGAAGTGGACGGGGAACTCACCGAGAACGATCGCGTCGTGGTGGGGGCGGCCCGATGAGCGGGCCCGTCATCGGGCTGACCGCGGTCGGGCTGACCTACCCCGGCCCGCCGCCCGTCCCAGCACTACGCGACGTCGACCTCGAGGTGTGGCCCGGCGAATACGTCACCGTGGTCGGACCATCCGGATCCGGCAAGTCCACCTTCCTCAACGTCGTCGGCCTCCTCGACCGGCCGACCTCCGGAACCTACCGGTTCGACGGGGTGGACGTGGCGACGATCCGGGAGAATGAACGCACCGCACTGCGCGGCCGGCGGATCGGCTTCGTGTTCCAGGCGTTCCACCTGATGCCTTACCGGTCAGCGGTCGAGAACGTGTCACTCGCGACGCTTTACGCAGGCGTACCCAAGAAGGAACGTCTCGCGGCAGCGGCGCAAGCGCTGGAACGCGTCGGCCTGGCCCATCGGGCCGGCGCCCTGACCAACACCCTCTCCGGCGGTGAACGTCAGCGGGTCGCCATCGCCCGCGCCATCCTGCACCGGCCCAGCCTGCTGCTCTGCGACGAACCGACCGGCAACCTGGACAGCGACAACGCCGCCTCGGTGCTGTCCCTGCTCACCGAACTGAACACGGACGGCATGACCCTGATGGTCATCACCCACGACGGTGCGGTGGCGAGCCGCGGCCAACGCTCGGTCACTATCCGTGACGGTGTGCTGTGCTGAAATCGCGTTTCCGGCTGCCGGACATCGCCGAGGAAGCCCTCGCCGGCCTGCTACAACGGCCCGCGCGGTCGATCCTGACCATGCTCGGCACGACGCTCGGCGTCGGCTCCTTCGTGGCGGTCCTCGGACTCACCGCAACCGCCGGCGGGCAGATCGACAGACGGTTCACCGAACTCGCCGCCACCGAGGTGACCGTGGCCGACATCGGCGTCACCGGCAGCACCGACAGCGCCATGTCCTTCCCCGACGACGCCTCCGGCCTGGTCGAACAGATCGGCGGAGTAGTACACGCCGGCCGCTGGTGGCCGGTCCCACTCACCGAACCGTCCGTCAGCGGCGCACCCGGCATCACGAGCCGCGCAGGCACCCCGCCGATCATCGCGATGGATCCGTCCGCGCTGGCGGCGGCCCGGCCCACCTTCACCCAGGGGCGCGGCTTCGACGCCTTCCACGCCGGACGGCACGAACACGTGGCGCTGCTCGGCTCGGTCGCCGCGGCGAACCTGGGCATCACCCGGCTCGACGGCAACCCGGCCGTCTTCGTCGACGGCACACCGTTCACCGTGCTCGGCATCATCGACGACGCCGCCAGACTGCCCGATCTGCTGTTCGGCATCGTGCTGCCGGCCGCCACCGCCTACGACCTGTACGGTCCGCCCACCGCGCAACGCGCCGAGATGCTCGTGGAGACCCGGCTCGGCGCGGCCGCCGTGGTCGCCGGCCAGGTCGCCCTCGCCCTGCGCCCGGACGCGCCGCAACGTTTCCAGGTCACCGCCGCACCGGACCCCAAGGCGCTGCGCAGCCGGGTCAGCGGCGACCTCGACGTGCTGTTCCTGACCCTCGCCGGAATCTCCCTGGTGATCGGGGCGATCGGCATCGCCAACACCACCCTGGTCGCCGTTCTGGAACGCACCAACGAGATCGGCCTGCGCCGGGCACTCGGCGCCCGGCCCGCCCACATCGCCGCCCAGTTCCTCACCGAATCGACCACGCTCGGCCTGCTCGGCGGCCTGGTCGGCACCTCCGCCGGAATCACCGTCGTGGTGATCGCCGCGGTCGCCCAGGACTGGACGCCGCTTCTGCCCACCTGGGCGGTGCTGCCAGCGCCGGCCGTCGGCGCGGTCGTCGGGCTGCTCGCCGGGGTGTACCCGGCACAGCGCGCCGCCCGGGTGGAACCCGTCGAGGCGCTGCGCCGGTGATTTTAAGGCAGCTCGATCGGCAGCTTGATGCCCTCGAGCGCGTCCTTGCACGGGCAGGTGCGCTCGGCCGGCAATCTGGTGACCGCGTCCAGCAGCACCTCGCGCAGCCGGGCCGTGTTCTCCGCGAAGACCGAGAACACCTCCTCCTGGGTGACACCGTGGTCGCCCTCGACGCCGGCGTCCAGGTCGGTCACCAGCGCGATCGAGGTGTAACAGAGGGCCAGCTCGCGGGCCAGCACCGCCTCCGGGTGGCCGGTCATGTTCACCACCGCGCCGCCGATCGCGGTGAACCAGCGGGACTCGGCCCGGGTGGAGAACCGTGGACCCTCCACGACCACCATGGCACCACCGTCCACAGCGTTCACCCGTGCGGCGGACGCCAGCGCCACCGCCCGGCCCGCCGGACAGTAGGGGTCGGCGAACGAGACGTGCACCGCGCCGCTGTCGTAGTAGGTCTGTTCCCGCCCGCTGGTGCGGTCGATCAGCTGGTCGGGCACCACGAACGTGCCCGGTCCGAGCTCCGGCCGCAGGCCGCCGACCGCGCACGGCGCGAGGATCTGGCGCACACCCAGCGAGCGCAGCGCCCACAGATTCGCCCGATAGGGGATCCGGTGCGGCGGAAACCGGTGATCACGTCCGTGCCGCGGCAGGAACGCCACCCGGCGCCCACCCACCTCGGCCACGGTGATCTTGTCCGAGGGTGCTCCGTAGGGCGTCGCGATCTCGTGCTCCGTGGCGTTCTCCAGGAGCGCGTAGAGCCCGGAGCCGCCGATGACGCCGATCTCTGCTGCCGTAGGTGGCGGGTTCATGAGCAGACCTTATCGGGGGCCGGAATCGCAAGCTAATGTGCGAGGCATGACTACGTCGAGCGGACGGCGGGGAGCACGTGTTCGGTGAGGGGCAGCGAGTCGGAGGCCGGTCGATGGAGTCGATGACCGGGCAGCTTCTGGTCGCTACACCCACGCTCAAAGACCCCAATTTCGACCGTACGGTCGTGCTGCTGGTCGCACACGAAAGCGGTGGTGCCCTCGGCGTCGTCCTCAACCGGGCGACCGAGGTGCCGGTGTCCGAGGTGCTTGGCACCTGGGGCGACCTGGCCGGCGACCCGGCGGTCCTCTTCGAGGGCGGCCCGGTCCAGCCCGAGTCCGCCATCTGCCTGGCCCGCACCCGCCCCGAGGTGAAACGGAGGGTGTCCGGCTTCCACCCGGTCAGCGGCGCCCTCGGCACCCTCGACCTCTCCGCCGACCCGGACCGCCTGCGCGACACCGTCGCCGGCATCCGGGTGTTCGCCGGCTACTCCGGCTGGTCCGCCGGCCAGCTCGAGGAGGAGATCACCGCCGGCTCCTGGTTCGTCTTCGACGCCCTCCCCGGCGACCCCTTCGTGGAACGCCCCGACGACCTGTGGGCCATGGTCCTCAAGCGCCAGGGCGACATCCTCGCTGCTGTCGCCCACTTCCCACCGGACGTCTCGCTGAACTAGGGGGGCCCTTCAGAGGGGGGTGTGGGGGCGTGTAATATTTCCAGCGTGCCCGGGGGAAACGCCGGGGACACCGCAAGAAAGAAGTGCAGCAAGGGGCTGTGGCGCAGCTGGTAGCGCACCACACTGGCAGTGTGGGGGTCAGGGGTTCGAGTCCCCTCAGCTCCACCCTTGAAAAACGCCCGGACCTCTGGTCCGGGCGTTTTTGTTGCATCAAGCATCGAGCCGACCAAGCGTTCGATTTTTTGGGCGTTCGATTGAGGCGACGATGCTGCGGACTCAGGCTGTTTCCCGGGCTGTCCGATCCGTCAGGAGGGCAGCGTGGCTCGGGCCGCTATCACTTGTCGAGGTAGTGGCCGTGGCAGGCGGCGATTTCCAGGTCGCCGCCACGGACGCGGTAGATGAGCCGGTGTTCGTCGTTGATGCGCCGGGCCATCTTCATGCCTCGGCGTAACCAGCCGTCGTGGTCTTCCCAGGCGTGGGGAGTCGGTGCGTCTCATCCGGCCGGGAGCGAAACGCCTGGGGAAGCAGGTGGCGGAGCTCATGGGCGTCTCGCCGGGGCGCGTGAGCCAGATCGAGAACGGTGATCTGGACGTCAACGAGGTGGCGACGCTGAGCCGGTACGCGCGGGCGCTGGGTGCCCGGATGCGGATCATCTTCGATTACGGCAGCGACCTTCGGCAGATCGCCTGAAGCAGGGGCGGGCCGAGCATGGGGCGTTCACGACCGAGCGAGGCATCCGCACCGGGATTCATGCGACACCATCACTCGTTCGAGGTCCGGAACGTCGGTCACGGTCCCGCCAGCCCGTAGGTTGGCGGCGTGTCCTCTCACGCCACGCTTGCCGCCCACCTTCGTACGCTGACTGAAGACCAGCTCGCCGGTCTCGTTGCGATGCGGCGTGACGCGACCATCGAACCTGTTCCCAAGACCGTCGACAAGCTCGCCGAACGTCTGCTGCATCCCTCGTCGATGGCGGGGGCCTGCGCGTTGCTGGCCCTGCCGCAGTTGCAGGTGGGCGAGGCTGCTGCCGCACTGGGTGACGGCTGCACCACGGTTCGGCTCGCGGGGCTGCTGGGCGTACCGGAAGATGATGCGGACTTGGCGGGGGCGCTGAGGCGGCTCACGGCACTCGTTCTCGTCTGGCCGAGGGCAGGTGGCCTTGCCGCAGCTCACCTGAGCGAGATGTGGCCGCATCCGCTGGGACTCGGCGCCGGTGCCGCTGACCTTCTCGTCACGCGGAACATGACCGAGTTGCGCAAGCTGGCGAAGCTGTACGGCGTTTCCGCCACGGGGCGAGGTAAAGACGAGTTGATCACGGCGCTCGCCGGTTGGCTGGCCGAGCCGGAGAATGTGCGTCGGCTCGTGGCCGAGGCGCCTGCCGAGGTCCGCGGTCAGCTCGGCGACCTGGCGCGGCAGTCGGACTCTCTCTTCGGCCGGCCGGGGGCGATGTTCGGCTCTCCCGGGATGGTGCTGCCGTGGGCTGTCGAACGCGGACTGCTCATTCGTTCGATGTGGAACGTCAGCGAGATGCCACGTGAAGTCGCTCTCGCCCTGCGTGAGGGCTTCAGGGCTCCGTTTCGGCCGCGGCCGCCGGTGGTGACGCTCGAGCCGATCGATCCGGCGATCGTGGAGCGCGAGGCGGCGGCCGCCGCGACGGAGACTCTCGCGGCGATCACCGCGGTGGTCGAAGCGATGAGCGCCGGCCCGGTCCCGCTGCTCAAGACGGGTGGCCTCGGCGTGCGGGAGTTGCGCCGAATCGCGAAAGCATCCGGTCAGGACGAGGACCGTACCCGTCTGACCGTCGAACTGCTCGCGGCAGGCGGGTTGACTGAGGCGTCACAGGCCGGCCTCACACCGTCGACGGCCTATGACGATTTCGGGGGCGCCGAGCCCGCCGACCAGTTGCTCGAGGTCATCGAGGACTGGCTGACCATGCCCGCCTCTCCGCTCGCGCCACCCGATCCGACCGGACCGTCCGCCCGCATCCTGTACTGGGACGAGGAGGAGGAACTGATCCTGACCGGCCTGCGCGCTCTCACCATGCGTACGGTCCTCGGCGTCGTTCCCGAAGGACAAGCCACCGATCCCGGCACCCTTGCGGCACGACTGAGCTGGGAGAGCCCTGTCCTGACCGACCAGAGCGACGATGACTTGGAGCGATACGTCACAGGGATCTGGCGGGAAGCGCACCGACTGGCTCTGCTCGCCCATGGCACGATGACCACGCTCGGCCGTGTCCTGTTCGACGGTGGCCGTGACGCCGCCCGTGGGCACGCCGAAGCGATGCTGCCCCGGTCCCGCGACTCGGTCTTGTTGCCGAACGACCTCACCGCGGTGGTGACCGGCACCCCATCGGCGGCTCTTCTCGCCCTGCTCGACGGCATCGCCACCCAGGAATCTCGCAGCGGGGCCTGGACCTGGCGCTTCTCTCCGGCAAGCGTCCGCGCCGCCCTCGATGCCGGGTACGGCCCGGAGGACCTGATCGCGCGTCTCACCGAGGCGGCCGAGGGCGGCCGTGTGCCACAGACCCTGACCTATCTCATCGAGGACGTAGCCCGCCGGCACGGCCGGGTCCAGGTGCGTTCTGCCGGGTGCTGCCTGTGCAGCGATGACGAGACCCTGCTGACCGAGATCCTCAACACCCGCTCACTGCGGGCCTTGGAGCTGGTCCGGCTCGCCCCGACCGTACTGATCAGCGCCAAGGCACAGGCCGACACCCTCGCCGCGCTACGCGCGGCGGGATACGCGCCCTCGGGCATCCGCGCTGATGGCAGCCCGATGATCGAGGTTCCGCAACGTCGCCGCGCCGCACCGCCGCCCCACGCCGACATGGGTGAGGGGTTTTCTGCGCCTGCACTCGGAGATCCGGCGACGATGGCACGAAGGTTGCTCGGTCACCGCTGACTCCGGCCGCGCCGAGCCGGGGATGGTGCCGGCTGGGGGATCCACTTTCCGCGGTGGCCGGCCGGACGATCGGTGATGAGCGGTTGTCCGAGATTGCACAGTGGGCGCCGAATGGTCTTCCGGTGTGCCGCATGAGGGTGGCGGGTGACTCCGATCGGGCGAATCCGTCGGGCCGAAAGCATTCTCCGGCAACCGCGGATTCGGGGTGTCTCGCCTGGTGAAGGCGGGGATCGGGTGTTTTCCGGGTCTCTTTCGTGAGTGGTGGGCGATCGATAACCTGCGGGCCGGACCTGGAGGAGAATTGATGACCCGAATCCTTACCCGCGGCCTGCTCGCCGTTTCTCTGGCGTTCGGTGGGGCGGTCGCCGTGACCGCTACGCCGGCAGCCGCCGCGGCGAAGACGTACAAGAACTGCACCGCCCTGAACAAGACGTACAAGCACGGCGTCGGCAAGAAGGGCGCGAAGGACAAGGTGCGCGGCAAGACCAAGCCGGTCACCAACTTCAAGGTGTCGAACGCGCTGTACAACGCCAACAAGAAGATGGACCGGGACAAGGACGGCGTGGCCTGCGAGAAGCGCTGACCGCGGAACAGCCGGTGGGGCCGCCCGACATGAGGGCGGCCCCACCGGCTGTCGGAAACAGATGTCAGAAGACGCGCGGGTACGCGGCCAGCGTGAACCCATTGCCGACGATCGCGGCGGCGCCCACGAAGAGCTTGCTGTCGGCGGTGAGGTCACCCGTCGACGCCCAGGCGCGGAGCTGACCGGCGGAGCTCTGGCCGATGATGTCGGTGCGGCCGTCGCCGTTGAAGTCGCCGGTGATGATGCGCTGGATGTTCGTCGTGGTCCAGCCGGTGCCCACGATCGTGGCGGCGCCGACCAGCAGCCGGTTGTCGGCCGAGAAGTCGCCGGTCGCGGCCCAGGCGCGCAGCTGACCGGTGGAGTCCTGGCCGATGATGTCGGTGCGGCCGTCGCCATTGAAGTCGCCGGTCACGATGCGCGGCATGTTGGCCGTGGTCCACCCGCCGTTGCCGACGACGCGGGCGGTGGGAAACAGGGCGGTGAGGTCGCCGGTGGAGACGGAGCCACGCAGCACACCGGTGGAGTCCTGGCCGATGATGTCGGTGCGGCCGTCGCCGTTGAAGTCGCCGGTGAGGATGCGGGGCATGGCCGTGGGGGTCCAGCCGGTGCCGACGATCGCGGCGGCGCCCACGAACAGTTTGCTGTCGCCGGAGAGGTCGCCGGTCGACGCCCAGGCGCGGAGCTGGCCGGTGGAGCTCTGGCCGATGATGTCGGTCTTGCCGTCGCCGTTGAAGTCGCCGGTGATGATGCGCTGGATGTTCGTCGTGGTCCAGCCGGTGCCCACGATGGTCGCGGCGCCGACGAGGAGTCTGCTGTCGGCGGACAGATCGCCGGTGCCGGCCCAGGCGCGCAGCTGGCCGGTGGAGTCCTGGCCGATGACGTCCGCTTTGCCGTCGCCGTTGAAGTCGCCGGTGACGACGCGTTCGATGTTCGTCGTCGTCCAGCCGGCGCCGACGACCGTTCCGGCGCCGGTGAAGAGTGCGGACAGATTGCCGGAGGAGGGCCAGGCGCGGAGCTGACCGGCGACGTTCTGGTCGACGATGTCGTGGCGGCAGTCGCCGGTGAGGTCGGCGGTGCGGACGAAGCCCCCGCTCTGGTCCGCCGTGATCACCTCGCCGGTGGCGTTGCAGCCCGGGATCGCGGTGGCGCGGATCCAGGTGGCGAGGTCGTCGGTCCGGGTCTCCACGCCGCCCCGGTTGTCGGTTGCGGGCGCGCCGAGGCAGCCGTTCTGCCAGGAGCTCCGGTGGATCGCGACGAGTTCGGCGGTGCCGCCGGTCTCGCGGACGGCGGGGCCGCCGGAGTCACCCTTGCAGGTGGTGGTGTCGCCGTCGATGGTCAGGGTGGTGCTGTCCGCGCCGGTGACCGTGACGGTGGTGGCGTGTTTCGCGTCCGGGATCCACGTGTCGGCGGTCCGGCCGTAGCCGATCACGCGCAGGGTGTCGCCGGCAGCCGGGGCGGTGGTGCCGAGGGCGACCGGGGTGATCGTGGTGACCGGGGTGGTCAGGCGGAGCAGGGCGGCGTCACGGTCGGGGTGCGGTACGACCCGGGTGACGGCGACGGGCTGCCCGCCGAGTGTCACGGTGATCGGCGTGGTGGGGGTGCCGGTCTGGTCGGTGCAGGCGCGGGCGGTGAGCACCCACGAGGCCGCCACCAGGGCGCCGGTGCAGCTGGTGCCGACGCCGGGGGCGCCGATGGCCACCCGGGCGGTGAAGGCGTACGCGGTGCCGGCCACCGTGTCACCGGGGACGGCGTGGGCGGCGGCGCCGCTGAGGAGGATCGTCGTGCCGGTGAGGGCGAGGCCGGCTGTCACGGCTCGGCGGCGACTGGGGGATGGCATGGTTCGGCAGCCTTTCCGGTCCGCCACGAAACGCGGCCCGGGCGGACTATTCAGGGTGTGATGGCGCGAAAGCCCAGCTCAAACGAGACTTGCCATCGGTAACTTTAAGATCATACATATTCACGCACTGCTCATGTGTCCCTGCTTCACGCGTACCCCTCAAAGGACGACGGAGACCGTGACGGACGCATCTCCGGTCTCGCCGACGGTGATCGTGAGGCCGGCGGCCCGGTCGGTGAGCCGGGTGATCGGGGCGGACCGGCCCGTGGTGATCAGTGCGGAGCGGTGGAAGGCGTTGCCCGGCACCAGATAGGCGTGCACGCCCCGGACCCGGCCGTCCAGGCGGCCCGCCGGCCTGCGGTTCTCCAGGACCAGCCGGTCCCGGCCGAGGGGGATGACCAGCGCGCGGGGTCCCGGGCCGCCGCCGTAGAGCGGTCCGAGCCGGTAGCGGCCCGGCCGGACGACGGTCACCTGTTCCTGCGGGGTGAGCCATCCGGTGTGGATGAGTTCCGGCGCGCTCAGCCCGGTGTCGTCGCCGGCCCCGCCCATCGGGCTGCGGGTGCCCTCGTCGCTCGCCGTGCAGTCGCCCAGGTCGCCGTACCGGCAGCGCAGGAGCCGCTGATGGGTGAGGCCGAGGTTGTGCCCGAACTCGTGGACCACGCCGCCGGGGGAGAGGCCCTCGGTGATCCAGGTGTAGCGGCCGGGCATCGAGGCCAGGCCGGACCACGGGCAGCGGGCCTCACCGTTGGCGAAGACCATGGTGACGGCGTCGTAGTCCACCGCGTGCGCGGCGAGGACGGCCCGGGCGGCCGCGCCCATCCGGTCGGTGTCGCAGGCGGCCGGGAACCCGAGCGGGACCGGTCCGATCGGCGCCCCGGCCGGCACCAGGTGGTACCGGCCGCCGGAGACCGCGTCGAACCAGCCGGCGGCGTCGCCGAGCGGATCCGGGACGCTCCGCAGCTTGCTGTCCGCGAAGTCGAACAGCACGACCGCCACCCGCCGCTGCACCGTCGCGGCGGTGGCCGGCGGGGCGAGCACGGCGAGGACGGTGAGCACGAGCGCCGCCACGGCCCCGAGCGCCGGCAGGGTACGGGCGGGAGAACGCATACGGGATTCAATCCCGGCGCACGCTCCCCGGTGTCTCGGCCGGTCGGCCGATCAATCCACCGATTCGGTGGTGGAACTGGTGACGAACGCGTTCAGGCTCAGCGCGATGCTCATCGTGTCGTCGGCGTTGTACTGCGCCTGGGCGCTCTGGATCAGCACCGCCCGTGGCTGCACCTGCTGCAGTTTGCGCAGGAACTTGCTCAGGTTCTCCACCGAGCCGCTGGCGTTCAGCGTGATCGCCAGTTGCGAGACGGACGGCATCTCCTCGGAGACGACCGGGTCGGCCGCGCTGTACCCGTTGACCGCGACCTGCAGCGAGACACCGATCGACTGCAGCTGCTTGAGGAAGGCCGGCAGGCTGTTGGTGTTGCTGCTCAGGGGGAGCGCCGCCTGGTACGTCCGGAGGTCGGCCTTGTACGAGGACAGGCTCTCGCTCTGGGTCTTCAACTCGGCCAGCGAGCTGCGCATCTTGGCCAGCTGGGTGGAGGTCTCCCCGGTCTGGGTCTGCACCTCGTCGGCGGCGGCGTACTTCGGGTTGATCAGCAGGAACCAGCTGGCGACCATGAGCACGACGATGAGCGTGAGCCCGCCGAAGAGCCAGATCCGGTCGACGCGCAGCCCGCCCATCACTTGCCCTTGCTTTCGCAGGTCTTGTCGCTGTACCGGCCGCAGAGCGCCTTGTCGGTGATGCTGACCGAGAGCGAGAAGTTCACGGTCTTCTCGTTTTTCAGGTCGTCGGCGGCCCCGGTCACGCTCTTCGCGAACGGGTTGGCCAGGCTCTCCAGTTGGCTGAGCGCGTCGACGAAGTCGGCGACCCCCTTCTTGTTCGGGGCGGTGCCGGTGATCTGGACGGTGCCGACGGTGGTGCTGCTCGTCGTCGTGGTGGCGGCCGCCTGGTCGTCCAGGAGCGCGGAGACCTGGGTGATGACGACCTCCTCGGTGTCGGCCGTCTTCTTCACCAGGTCGAGGACGTTCGCCCAGGAGAGGTCGTCGGCCTCGATCGCCTTCAGTTCCTTCTTCAGCAGCGTCTGGCCGTTCTGCACCTTGATCAGCTTCTGGACGTTCTCGTCCTTCTGCTGCTGTTGCTGGACCGCCGCGAGCTGTTCCAGGGTCTGGTTGTACTCGGTGTCGGCGTCGCTCTTGAGGACCGAGGCGTGTGCGTACCAGAGGCCGAGGAGCAGGATCACCAGGCCGACCGTGAACAGCACGATCGTCCGGGTCCGGCGGGCCCGCCGGCTGTCATGGATCTCCGGCGGCAGCAGGTTGGCCCGGATCGACAGGACCCGGGCGGCCTGCTGCGGGGTGACCGTCGGATCCAGCGGCATCAGAACGGTCATCAGGACACTCCCAGCGTGAGTCCGATCGAAACCGCGCCGGACGGTACGAAGCTGTCGAAGCCGCGCTCGCGGGCGTTGCGGATGTCGCGCAGGCGGGTGGCGCTGTCCGCGTACATCACCGCGACGCCGAGCTGCTCCTGCAGGTGTTCGGCGAGGCCGGGCATCAGGGCACCGCCGCCGCACAGGGCGATCCGGGTCACCTGCTTCTGGCGTTCGCCGGAGGCCAGGTAGGTGAAGGAGCTGCGCAGCTCGCTGGCGAGTGGGCGGACCGCGTCGATCATCGCGGCCACGCTGTCCCGGTTGCCGTCGCCGTGCAGGCCGAAGCGGCACTTGAGCGCCTCGGCCTCGGCCGTCGGCATGCCGAGGCGGGTGCCGATGCTGTCACTGATCTCGCTGCCGCCGCGGGGGAGCGTACGCACGAAGATCGGTTCCCCGTCCGCGTGCACCACCACGCTGGTGATGTTGGCGCCGATGTCCACGATCGCCTCGACCTGCGAGTCCAGCCGGGACGCGGCCCGCAGCAGCGCGAACGAGGCCAGGTCCACCCCGGTCACCCAGAGGCCGGCCTTCTCCACCGCCTGGACCAGGGTCACCACCGCGTCCTTGGGCATGGCGATCAGCAGCCCGCGGACGGTCGGGTTGTCGCCCGGTTCCTCGAGCGGGAAGAAGTCGAGCAGGGACCGGTCCACGGCCAGCGGCAGCTGTTCCTTGACCTGGAACGGCAGGGCCTGGCGCATCTGGTTCGGCGGCAGGTTGGCGATCGACATCTCGCGGACCACCAGCTGCGGGTTGGTGACGCCGAGGTTGACCCGCTTGGTGCCGAACCGGCTGGCCGTCCAGAGTTGTTTGAGGGCCGAGGTGACCGCGACCGGGTCCTGGATCACGCCGGCCGCCACGGTGCCGGGTGGCAGCGGGAACTGGCCGAAGTTGATCAGCTGGTAGTCGTCCTTGGTACGGCGCACCTCGACCGCCCTGATGGAGGACGAGCCGATGTCCAGCCCGATCGGCGTGGAGCCGGCCATCGGCGCTCCCTTCCTCGGATGGTGGTGGTCAGACGGCGGGCATGAGGTGGGTGGCGTACCACTCGGCGACCGGTGTCGCGGCGAACACCGCGAGGAAGGCGCCGGCGAGCATGAAGGGCCCGAACGGGATCCGGCTCTTGCGGCCGGCCACATTGAGCATGATCATCGTCATGCCGACGATCCCGGCGAGCAGGAAGCCGGCCATCGCTCCGATCGCCACCGCCGGCCAGCCCAGCCAGCCCAGGTAGAACCCGAGCAGCGGGGCCAGTTTGACGTCGCCGCCGCCCATGCCCCAGCCGGCGAGGATCCAGTAGACGGCGTAGAGCAGCACGGCCGCGAGCAGGCCCCGGCCCACCGCCCACAGGTGGTCGCCGGCCAGCGACGCCGGCAGGATCAGGGCGAGGGCGACGGCGTACGACGGAATGACGATCCTGTCCGGCAGCCGCAGGACGTCCAGGTCGATGACGGCCAGGGCGATCGCCACGGCGGCCAGGTAGAGGTAGCCGGGCAACTCCCAGGACCAGCCGAACCGGGCGGCCACCGCCACGAACAGTGCGGCGGTCGCCATCTCGACGAGTGGGTATCTCGCACTGATCCGGGTGTGGCAGTCGGCGCACCGGCCGCGCAGCAGCACCCAGCCGATCACCGGGATGTTGTGCAGCGGGCGGATCCCGTGCTCGCAGTGCGGGCAGTGGGACGGCGGCCGCAGCAGCGACTCGCCCCGGGGCACCCGGTGGATCACCACGTTGAGGAACGAGCCGACCGCGAGCCCGAGCACGCCGGTGACGACGAGCAGGACCTCGGACGGCATGGCTTCCCCTCTTCGGTCACGGCGGTCCCGGGCCGGGCGCCCGGGACCCTCCGGTGGTGGATCAGGCGCAGGTGGTCAGGGTCAGCGCGGTCGAGGTCTTGACCGAGCCACCCTCCTGGCTGTTGTACACATACCACTTTCCGCTGCCGTTTCCGCTGGTAGCGCAGATCTTGTAGTACGTGCCGCCAGGGGTTTCCTTCCAGTAGCCGAGCTTGGTCTTGTCCGAGAGGGTGACCGTCGAGGCGGAGCCGCCGGCGGCGAGGCTCAGGGTCAGCTTGCTGACGGTGCCGTCCGCGGTGGTGGCGTCCGGGTAGGTGTTGCCGTTGTTCGTGTAGAACTGCTCGACCGCGCTGATGGCGCCGCGCACGTCGGACTGCGCCGACTTGTCGGCCGCGCCCTGGCGGTAGTTCAGGTAGACCGGCACGGCGATCGCGACGAGCACGCCGATGATGACCACCACGACCAGGAGCTCGATCAGCGTGAAGCCCTCGTCGTCCTTCTTGGTGCGGAGCCGGTCGATGATGTCGTGCATGTGCTGTGCCTCCAGTGGGCTGCGGGGCGAGGATGGGAGCCGGGCTCGGGCGCCCGGTGGTGCTGCCGGCCGTCGGGGACGGTCGGGAGACCGGCGTCAACTCGACTGGATGTTCTGATAGATCGTGAACATCGGCAGGTAGAGACAGACGACCAGGCCGCCGACCACGCCGCCCATGACGAGCACCATGATCGGTTCGATCGAGGCGGTCAGGGACTCGGCGGCGTCGTCCACTTCCCTGTCGTAGAAGTCGGCAACTTTGTCGAGCATCTGACTGATTTGACCGCTTTCTTCCCCGACTTCGATCATCTGGGTGACCATCACGGGAAAGATCTTGTGGTGGCGCAGTGACGAGGACATCGTCTGGCCGTCCCGCACGGCGGCCTGGACGTCCTTCATCGCCGCGTTGATCACTTCGTTGCCGGTGGTCTCGCCGACCACCGTGAGGGCCTGCATCACCGGTACGCCGACGTTGAGCAGCAGACCCAGGTTGCGGGAGAAGCGGCTCATCGCCAGTTTGCGCATCAGCGGCCCGAACACCGGCATCTTGATCTTGAGCTGGTCGACCTTGAGCCGGAAGTTCTCGCTGGCCCGCATCTGCCGCTTGTAGACGATGCTCGTGGTGACCCCGGTGCCGATGAACAGCGGACCGATCCAGCCCATGTTGTGGCTGGCGTCCACCAGGAACTGGGTGATGGCCGGAAGCTCACCACCGAGGTTCTTGAACATCCCCTCGAAGATCGGGACGATGAAGATCAGGACGCCCGCGATCATGATGAAGGTGAACGCCAGCACGATCGCCGGATAGGTCAGGGCGCTCTTGATCTTGCCGCGGAGTGCGGTGTCCTTCTCCAGGCTGTCGGCGATCTGCTCGAGAGCCTGGTCGATCATGCCGCCGGTCTCGCCGGCCCGGACCATGGCGACCATCAGGCGGGGGAAGACCCGGTCGTGCTTGGCCATCGACTGGGAGAGCCCGTGGCCGCCCGACACGTCGGCCTGCACCTCGCCGAGCGCCTTCTTCAGCGGCGGGGAGGAGCACTGCTCCTCCAGGATCGCGAGCGAGCGGAGCAGCGACATGCCGGAGGCGGTCATCGTGGCGAACTGCCGGGAGAAGACCGCGAGGTCCTTCAGCTTCACCTTGCCGCCGAAGCCCGGGATCTTCAGCTCCATCTGCAGGCCCTGGCCGGCCTCGGTGAGACCGAGCGGCACCTCGCCGCGCCCGCGCAACAGACTGGTCGCCGCCGCCTCGTTCGGCGCCTCGATCGTGCCCTTGGCCTTCTTCCCCGCGGCGTCGATCGAGTGGTACGAGAACGTCTTCGTCGTCGGCATGCTCAGCCCCGTCCCACCAGCCGTTTGAGCTCCTCCGCCGAATGGCAGATCTCCAGGGCGGCCTGCATGTCGACGACACCCTCACGGACCTTCTCGGCCAGGTGCTGGTCGAAGGCGAGCATGCCCTCGGCGCTGCCGGCCTGCATGAAGGACGGGATCTGGTGCGACTTGCCCTCCCGGATCAGGCTTCGGATGGCCGGGGTGCAGGTCAGGATCTCGGCGATCACCGCACGCCCCTTGCCGTCCGCCCGCGGCGCCAGCGACTGGGTGACCACACCCTGGAGGCTGGCCGCCAGCTGGGCCCGGATCTGCAGCTGCTGGTGCGGCGGGAAGATGTCGATGACCCGGTCGACCGTCTGCGTGGCGCTCTGCGTGTGCAGGGTGGCCAGCACCAGGTGGCCGGTCTCGGCGGCGGTCAGCGCGGTGGCCGTGGTCTCCAGGTCACGCAGCTCGCCGACCAGGATGATGTCCGGGTCCTGCCGCAGCGCGTGCTTGAGCGCGCTGGCGAACGTGCCGGTGTCCGAGCCGACCTCGCGCTGGTTGATGATGCAGCGTTTGTGCGGGTGCAGGAACTCGATCGGGTCCTCGATGGTGATGATGTGGTCGGCCCGGCTGCGGTTGGCCAGGTCGAGGATCGAGGCCAGGGTGGTGGTCTTGCCGGAACCGGTCGGGCCGGTCACCAGTACCAGGCCGCGGGGCAGGTGGGCGAAACGGGCCACCGACTCCGGCATGCCCAGCTCGTCCAGCGGCTTGATCTTGTGCGGGATGGCCCGGAACACCGCGCCGCACGAGTTGCGCTGCACGTAGAGGTTGCCGCGGAACCGGGAGACGCCGACGATGCTGTGCGCGAAGTCGAGTTCCTGTTCGTTCCGGTACGTCACCCACTGCGCCGGTGTCACCGCCGCCCGGGCCAGCAGTTCGGTGTCCGCGGAGTTCAGCTTGCCGTACCCGGGGGCCGGCCGCAGTTCGCCGTCGATCCGCATCATCGGCGGGGATCCGACCGTCAGGTGCAGGTCCGAACCCCGGGACTCGACCATCGTGACGAGCAGCTGATCGAGCAGCGCCAGGTCGTTCGCGGTCGCGGCCTCCTGCTGCAGGGTGTCCACGTCCCGCCCCCTTTCGCCGACTCCCGACGCCTGTTGAATCGGCAGGCGAACGATCCGGATTAGGCCTGCTCAGACCGCCACGCGGGAGACCTCGCGGATCGAGGTCAGCCCGCCGGCGGCCTTGGCGAGGCCGTCCGCGCGCAGGTCGTACATGCCCTGGGAGAGCGCCACCTCGCGGATCTCACCGGCCGAGCAGCGGCGGATGGTCAGCGACTCGATCTCCGGCGAGATCGGCATGACCTCGTGGATCGCGATCCGGCCCTTGTACCCGGTGTTCGCGCAGTTGCGGCAGCCGACCGGCCGGTACAGCACCTCGGGGTACGGCAGGTCCTGCAACGGCCAGTTCGCCGCGACCACCTCGTCCTCGGCGGGCGTGTACGGCTCCTTGCACCAGTCGCAGATCCGGCGGGCGAGCCGCTGGGCCAGTACGCAGTCCAACGACGATCCGACCAGGAACGGCTCGATCCCCATCTCGGTGAGCCGGGTGACGGCGCCGGGCGCGTCGTTGGTGTGCAGCGTGGAGAGCACCAGGTGACCGGTGAGCGACGCCTCGACCGCGATCTGCGCGGTGTTGCCGTCCCGGATCTCACCGATCAGCACCACGTCCGGGTCGGACCGCAGGATCGCCGGGAGCACGGCGGCGAAGGTCAGGCCGGCTTTCGCGTTCACCTGCACCTGGTTGACGCCCCGCAGCCGGTACTCGACCGGGTCCTCCACCGTGATCACGTTGATCTCCGGTTTGCTGATCCGGCCGAGTGTCGCGTACAGCGTGGTCGACTTGCCGGAGCCGGTCGGCCCGGTGACCAGCACCATGCCGTGCGGTTTGGAGAACGACGCGGCGAACCGGTCCAGGTTGTGCTGGGTGAAGCCGAGCTTCTGCATGTCCAGGTCGATGCCGCCGGTGTCCAGGACACGCAGCACCAGCTTCTCGCCCCAGACCGTGGGCAGGGTCGCGGTCCGCAGGTCGACGGTCCGGTCGCGGATCAGCGCGGTGATGCGGCCGTTCTGCGGGACCCGCTTCTCGGTGATGTCGACACCCGACATGATCTTGATGCGGGAGGTGAGCGCCGCCATCACGCCGCGCGGCACCACGTCCACCTCGTGCAGCACGCCGTCGATCCGGTACCGCACCCGCATGTCGTCCTCGGTCGGCTCCAGATGCAGGTCGGAGGCGCGGTTCATGACGGCCTGCTCGATCAGGCTGTTCACGTACCGGACGATCGGGGCGTCCTCGGTGCCGCTGGACTGGGCGGCCATCCCGGCCGCGTCGTCCAGCCCGTTGTCGGCCATCTCGCCGAGGTCGGCGCCCTCGCGTTCCAGCCGTTCGATGATCCGGCGGACCTCGCTGCGGGCCACCACCACCGGGCGGATCGTCATGCCGGTGGCCGCGCGAACGTCGTCGAGCGCCACCACGTCGGCCGGGTCGGTGACGCCGACGACCAGTTCGTCGCCGTTGAGGGCCAGGCCGAGCACCCGGTGGCGCAGCACCACCGGCAGCGGGATGCGCTTGAGCGCGTTCGGGTCCGGGGTGAATCCGACCAGGTCCAGGGTGTTGATGCCGAACGAGGCGGCGGCGGCCTGGGTGAGTTGCTCCTCGGTGACGACCTGGTCGTTGATCAGCACGGCCCGCACCGACCGGCCGCTGCGCTGTGCCTCTTCAGCCGCGGCATCGACCGCGTGCGGATCGACGCCGATCTGCTTCAGGGCATCAAGCAGCGGACGGAAGGTCTGATCCACATGGAGCCCATCGGACATTTCGCCGTAGAACTGAGCAAGCTCACCCGGTGTGGCGGAACGTCCGCCGATACGCCGACGGTGCCACCCCGATCGCCGCGTGCAGATGCTGGCGCAGGGCGGTCGCGCTGCCCAGGCCGGAGTGCCGGGCCACCGCCTCCACCGCCAGATCGGTCGACTCCAGCAGGATCCGGGCCTGCTCGACGCGGCGTCGTAGCAGCCACTGGCGCGGGCTCATCCCGGTCTCGTCCCGGAACCGGCGGGTGAACGTGCGGATGCTCATCCGGGCGTGCCCGGCCATCTCCTCCAGGGTGACCGGCTCGGCCAGCCGGTCCAGCACCCAGGCCCGGGTCCGTTCGGTACCCGTCCCGCTGCCGGACGGCACCGGCCGCTCGATGAACTGCGCCTGACCACCGTCCCGCCAGGGCGGCACCACGCAACGCCGGGCCGCCCGGTTCGCCACGTCCGCGCCGTGGTCGCTGCGGATGATGTGCAGGCACAGATCGATCCCGGCGCCCACACCGGCCGAGGTCAGCACGTCGCCGTCGTCCACGAACAGCACGTCGAAGTCCCACGCGACCCGGGGATACAGCCCGGCGATCCGTTTCGCCCAGGCCCAGTGGGTGGCCGCCGGCCGCCCGTCGAGCAGACCGGCGGCGGCCAGCACCGACGCGCCGGTACAGATCGAGACGATACGTCCGGAAAAAGCCGATAAAGCGGCATAAATCGGATCGGGCAGTGTCCCGTCGGTCACCGGCCCACCCCGATGAATACCCGGGATGAGCAGCGTGTCCGCCTGATCCAGAGCCTCCAGACCGTGCTCCGGGACGATCGTGAAGCCGTGCTCGGTGCGCACCGGGCCCTCGCCGCAGACCCGCACCTCGTAACGGTCGCCGGCCGCGCTGAACACCTGGGTGGCGGTGCCCAGGTCGAAGGGGACCACACCGTCCAGCAGCAGCACCGCTATCACATGCGCCATGGCCCGATTCTTGCGCATCATGACCTCCCGGCCACTCGTCCGGACGGACGGGTCCCCGCAGAATCGGTCACGTGAAGTACCGCATCCACCCCGCCTGGCTGGTCGCCGTCGCCGCGTTCGTCGCCCTGATCGGCGCGGCCGGCTTCCGGGCCACCCCGTCCGTCCTGCTGCAGCCGTTGCACGAGGAGTTCGGCTGGTCGCTCAGCACCATCTCGGCGGCCGTCTCGGTCAACCTGCTGCTCTACGGGCTGACCGCGCCGTTCGCCGCGGCGCTGATGAACCGGTTCGGCATCCGGCGGGTGGCGATGGCCGCGTTGCTGCTGGTCTCGGCCGGCTCCGGGCTGACGGTGTTCATGACACAGAGCTGGCAGCTGATGCTCTGCTGGGGTGTGCTGGTCGGTCTCGGGACCGGATCGCTGGCCCTCGGCTTCGTCGCCACGATCACCGGCCGCTGGTTCGTGAGGCACCGCGGCCTGGTCACCGGTGTGCTCACCGCGGGCGGCGCCACCGGCAACCTGATCTTCCTGCCGGTGCTGTCCCGGCTCGCCGAGTCGGAGGGCTGGCGGACCGCGTCACTCACGGTGTCGGTGGCGGCGGTGTGCGTCGTGCCGCTGATCTGGTGGCGGCTGCGTGATCACCCCGCCGATCTGGGTGTCGCCGCCCTCGGCGCGGACACCGTCGTGGCGGCCCCGCCGAAACCCGCCGGCGGCGCCGCCCGCACCGCGCTCTCCGCTCTGCGTGACGCTGCTCGTACCCGCGCCTTCTGGTTGCTGGCCGGCGGTTTCGCGATCTGCGGCGCCACCACCAACGGCCTGGTCGGCACCCACTTCATCCCGGCCGCCCACGACCACGGCATGCCGCAGACCACCGCCGCCGGTCTGCTCGCGCTGGTCGGCGTCTTCGACATCGCCGGGACCATCGCCTCCGGCTGGCTGACCGACCGGGTCGACAGCCGCATCCTGCTCGGCGCCTACTACGCCCTGCGCGGCCTGTCCCTGCTGTTCCTGCCGTCACTGTTCGCGGCCGCCGCACACCCCAGCATGCTGATCTTCA
This sequence comes from Actinoplanes rectilineatus, assembly GCF_000962825.1. Taxonomy (GTDB): domain Bacteria; phylum Actinomycetota; class Actinomycetes; order Mycobacteriales; family Micromonosporaceae; genus Actinoplanes; species Actinoplanes rectilineatus. The sequence continues at coordinate 29,489 of NZ_JZKF01000023.1, read as the reverse complement.
TCCTGTTCTACGGCCTCGACTGGGTCGCCACCGTGCCGCCGACGGTCACCCTCTGCCGCGAGTACTTCGGTGCCGCCGGCCCGATCGTCTTCGGCTGGGTCTTCGCCTCCCACCAGATCGGCGCGGCCTTCGCCGCCACCGCCGCCGGCCTGGTCCGGGATCAGCTCGGCGCGTACACCTGGGCCTGGTACGGCGCGGGCGCCCTGGCCCTGCTCGCCTCGCTGCTGAGCCTGATGCTGTTCGCCGGAAAACACTTCAAGCCGATCGCTCCCGGCCTCGGCCTGGCGGTCCCGGCCGATTCCTGAGATCTCCTCGGCGGGGTACGAGACCGCCCCGTCCCGCCAGAACCGACCCGTCCCACCCTGCCCCAGGAGAGCCGGGCCCCGCCGCTCCGCTGTCCGGACCGGGGTGCCTACAACGGGGGCAGGTCGATGTCGGTCTCCAGGCGCAGTCCGGCCCCCGTGCTCCGGAAGATCGGGTGCCCGTCTCCGTACACCTTCACGAGACCGTCCAGGGCCTGCTGCTGTGCCGCCTCGTCGGCGTCGGCGAGGGCCAGGTTCCAGGCGCAGGCCACCGAGTCCGGGTGGTCGGCGCCGCGGACCGTCCGGGAGCGGCGCAGCGTGTCCGCCGCGAGTTCCCGGGCCTGCTGGGCCTCGCCGATCGCGGCCAGGTCGGCGGCCAGGCCGTTGGCGCAGCTCAGCGTGAACGGGTGGTCGGCGCCCACGCTGCGGCGCAGTCCGCTCAGCACCTCGGCGTCGATGGTCCGGGCCTCCGCGTGCCGTCCCACGGCTCGTACCACCCCGGCCAGGCCGGCCGAGGCGGCGAGCGTGAACGGGTGTTCGTCGCCGAGCACCGCGTGGTAACGCGTCACCGCGCGTTCCAGCAGTTCGTGGGCGTGGTCCAGGTCGCCCTCGGCGCGGGCGCAGTTGGCCAGCGACATCGCGGCGGCCAGGGTGTCCACGTTGAGGTCGCCGAATTTCTGGCGGGTGGTCGCCAGGTTGGCGGTGGCCATGGCACGGGCCGCGGGGTCGCCGCGGCGGCGGGCGGCCATCGCGGCGATCCGGCCGGCCCACAACGCGAACGGGTGGTCGGCCGGCACCGTGTGGCCACCGGAGAGCAGGGCCGTCGCGCCCGCGTAGTCGCCCAGCCCGAACAGGTCGAAGGCCAGGCCGGCCCGGGATGAGAGGGTCTCCGGGTGGCCGTCGACGAAGATGGCCTGCCGGTGACGCAGGGTCGGCTCGTCGAGGGCGCGGGCGCCCCGGAAGTCACCGAGCAGCCGCAGGTCGGCGGCGAGGTTGTTGGCGCAGCGCAGCGCGGTCGGGAAGCTCTCGCCGAACAGCCGGCGGTACCGCACCAGGTTGTCCGCGTCGAGTTGCCGGGCCTGCCCGAAGTGGCCCTGCATGCGCAGGTCGCCGCCGACGCTGTTGGCGGTGGCCAGGGTGGCCTCGTCGTCGGCGCCGAACACCTCCCGCTGGGTGCGCAGGGTCTGCAGGTTGAGGTTGCGGGCGTCCGCCGTCCGCCCCACCGCCCGCAGCGTGTTGGCCAGGTGGAACGCGGCCAGCAGGGTCTGTTCGGAGGTCTCGCCGAGGGCGTCGCGCCAGCGGGCCACCGCCGCGCCGGCCAGGTCGCGGCTGGAGTCGAAGTCGCCGCGGGCGTAGTGGTAGCGGATGCAGTTGATGACGAGTTGCCGGACCTCCTCACCGTCGCCGCCGAGCAGATCGGAGTGGATCAGGTGCGGGGCGAGTTCGGCGTAGCGGTACCACCCGGCGGGGTTGTCCGGCTCGCCCGGGTCGGCGGCGGCGAGCATGCCCCGGACGGTCCGTAGCAGCCTGGCGTGCCGTTCCGAGGTGAGTTCCTGGCCGAACATGCCGCGGACCAGCGGGTGCACGGTCAGCTGCTCGCCGGCCGGGTCGAGGTCGGCCAGGCCGAACCGGCTGATCCGGCGCATCGCCGAGCGCAGCCGGCGTTCCACCCGGACGGTCGGCGCGAGCTCCGGGTCGAGGGGCAGGGTGCGGGCCGCCCACAGCAGCCGCCAGGAGATCGGCGCGCTGGCCAGGAAGGTGCAGAGTTCGAGAAGGGCCCGGTCGGCCGGGTCGCCGGCGGCCATCGCCTCCGCGGCGAGTCCCCAGGCCACCCGGATCGGGGTGGGGAAGGCCAGGTCGGCGGCGCGGCTCTCGAAGCGGTCCAGGTAGTCGGCGAGGGGCCAGCCGGTGGCCTCGCGGACCGCGGCGGCCAGGTCGAGTGCCATCGGCACGTCGCCGAGGCGGTCGGCGAGCCGGTCCGCGTCGTCGGCGGACAGTTCGGGAGAGCGCCCGCGGAGCAGGTCCACGCTGTCCGCGCGGTCGAACACCGGCACCGGCATGGCCTGTGCCACCTCGGCGGTCCAGCGCGGGTTGCGGCTGGTCACCAGCACGTGCCCGGCGCCGGAGGGGAGGTAGGGCATGATGTCCTCGGGCCGGTTGGCGTTCTCGAACACGACCAGCCAGTCCCGGTACGGCTCGCCGCGGCTCAGCGCGTCGCGGACCGCCCCGAGGGTCCGGTTGAGGTCGCGGGCCTCGGGCACGCCCAGCTCCTGGGCGAGACCGGCGAGGGCGGCGCGCATCCCCGCGGGCTGTTCCGCCGGGATCCACCACACCAGGTCGTAGGCGTCGGCGTGCCGGTAGGCATATTCGACGGCCAATTGGGTACGTCCTGTCCCGCCGAGCTGATGGTCCGGACTCGGCAGCAGCACGACGGGGCCGTTGCCGAGCAGACCTCGCACGCGGGTCAGCAGTTCCTCACGGCCCACGAAGCGGGAGTTGCGCGGCGGCAGACCGCCACGGATCGGCACACCGTGCTCCTCACGTGTTGGTGATGCCGATTACCGTACGTGGAAGCCACGCCAACGCAAAGCGGGCACGCGACGAAACGGAAGGCCCCTCGGTGACCGACGAGATCGTGACGAGCCTGGATGCCGCGAACGGCGTCACCACCGTGTCCCTCCGGGGCGAGATCGACATCCTCTCCGTGGAGCAGTTGCGGGTGGCTCTGGGCGAGGCGGTGGCCGGCCGTCCGCGGCTCATCGAGGTGGACATGGCCGGTGTCGCGTTCATCGATTCGACCGGCCTGGGCGCGCTGATCTCGGGTTTCCAGCGCGCCCGCGACTCCGGCATCGATTTCCGGCTGGCCCGGCCGTCCGCCAACGTCCGCCAGGTGCTCGTCCTGAGCGGCCTGATGGAGGTCGTCCCGGTGCGGCCGGCCGAACAGGGCCCGGCGCAGTGACGGCGGCTCACAGCGGCACCGGCACGCCCTGACGGTCCAGCAGTTCGGTCACCGCGGCGGCCGGCATCGGCCGCGCGAAGTGATAGCCCTGTGCCCGGCTGCACGCCAGTTCCCGCAGCCGTTCGGCCTGCCCGGCGTCCTCCACGCCCTCGGCGACCGGCGCCAGGTTGAAGGTGCGGGCGATGTGCAGCACCGCCTCGGCCACCGACGCGCCACCGGTCTCCGGCATCGCCTGCACGAACGAGCGGTCGATCTTCACGACGTCCACCGGCAGGGCGCTGAGGTGGCTCAGTGACGAGAAGCCGGTGCCGAAGTCGTCCAGCGCGATCCGGACGCCCAGTGCCTTGAGCGCGCCGAGCACCCGGGCCGACTCGACCAGGTCGGTCAGCGCCACCGACTCGGTCAGCTCCAGCACCAGGTCCTGCGGGGGCAGACCGGTCGCGGTCAGCACCGCCCGGACCTCCTCGATGAGCCGCGGGTTGCCCAGCTGGGACGCCGACAGGTTCACGTTGATCTCGAAGCCGGGGAACTGGCTCTGCCAGGCGATGGCCTGCCGGCAGGACTCCTCGAGCACCCAGCCGCCGATGCGGGGCAGCAGGCCCAGCGATTCGGCCAGGTCGAGGAAGGCGGCCGGGGCGAGCAGGCCGCGCTCCGGGTGCCGCCAGCGGATCAGCGCCTCGACGCCGACGGTCTGCTCGCCGTTGCGCAGGTCCACGATGGGCTGGTAGTGCACCTCGAACTCGCCGGCCTCCAGACCGCGCAGCACGTCGGCCTGCAGGCGGCGGTGCTGCTCGGCCGCGGCGAACAGCACCGGGTCGAACCGGCGGGCGATGCCGCCGCCGTCCTCCTTGGAACGCAGCACGGCCTGGTCGGCCCGGCGCAGCACCGACGTCAGGTCCTCGACGGCGCCGGCGATGGCCACCCCGGCGCTGGCCCGGACGGCCAGTGGCACCCCGGCGACCTCGATCGGCCGGTGCAGCTCGGTCAGCACCCGTTCGGCGACCGCGACGGCCGCGTGCTCGTCCTCCACACCGGGCAGCAGGACGGCGAACTCGTCGCCGCCGAGACGGGCGACCGTGTCGTTGGCACGCACGTTTACCGAGATCCGGTCGGCGGTGATCCGCAGCAGTTCGTCGCCGACGGCCTGGCCGTGCGACATGTTGACGTCCTTGAAGCCGTCCAGGTTGAGCAGGATCACCGCGGTGCGGTTGCGGCCCGGCACGGCGAGGACCTCGTCGGCGTACTCGACGAACATCCGGCGGTTGCCGATGCCGGTGAGCGAGTCGCGGAACGCCTGCTGGGCGAGCAGGACCTGCTGCCGGTTGCCGTCCACCTCGCGGCCGGTGAGCGCCTGCCGGGCCGCCAGCGCGCCCCCGATGAGCAGCACCAGCCAGGTCGCGGCGGGGGAGAGGTCCCCGCTCAGGTGCTGGACCGCGGCGGCGGTCAGGGCCGCCCCGACGGTGAGTTGCCGGAGCATCGGCCGGGTGTTGTCGGTCGCGAGGACCGCCACCGCCAGGCACACCGCGGCCAGCAGCGGCACGAGACGGCCGAGCAGCCCGCCCGGGTGCGCGGCCACGGCCGCCGGCCAGGCCAGCAGAACGAGCGAGGCAAGCACGATGCTGTCATCGATGCCGACCCGTATCCGGTCCATCAGTGCGTTGCGGCCCACGGTCCACCTCCGGCGACACACATCGGTCCGCCCCGGGCGCAGATGAGTCATCCGGACAGCCAATCGGCGAGTGTGACGATGTCGGCTCCGGGCAGGGCGAGCGCCGCCGCGCGGACCACCTCGGGCCGCGCGCGCAGGGCCTGCTGCGGCGCGACCAGGGCGAGGCCGCTCCAGGCCGCGTCGTCGTCGCGGTTCTTCACCAGCGCTTCACCGTACGACCGGAGCGCCGTCCCGTGGTCGCCGCGCACGCAGGCGGCGTCCCCGGCACCGGCGTCCCCGTCGCCGGTCCGGTCCGCCGCGTCGCCCTTCACCCGGGCGTGGGCCAGGCGCAGCCGGTGGCTGTTCTCCAGGGCGCGTCCGGGCGCCGAACTCAGCCGGGACGTGACCGCCGGCGGCGGCTGCCCGGCCCGCCAGGCGTCCGCGAGACGTCCGGTGTCGCCGGGCGTGACGGCCAGGTTTCGCAGCCGCCACCGCGCCCGGTGGTCGGCGTTCGCCAGTGCGGCCAGGCGGGCGGTCTCCGGCGCGACCGGATCGTCGCGCCACGCCGCGGCCTGCGCCCGCAGGGCCGTCACGAACCGCTCCCCGGCGGGGGTCAGCCGTCCGCCGTCCAGCAGGTCACCGGCCGCCGACAGCACCGCCTCCCGCCATCGGGCGAACTCGAATCCGCCGGCCGGCGATCCACCGGCCCGCCATTCGTCCCGCCAGAACCGGGTGACGGCCAGGTAGGCGTAGGCGCCGTGCAGCACCCCCGACGCCGGCCGTGGATCCTCCCGCCACGGCGAGTACTCCCGCTCGCCGCCCGGTTCGACCAGCGGGAACAGCAGCTGAACGGTGTTCAGCACGCTGTGCTGCGTCTCGTGGATCAGCCCGGCGGCCAGCGAACGCCCGTCCACCGGTGCCGACATGGCCACCGCTCCGAAGGCCTCCGCGGAGGTCGCGCTGATCCCTTCGGCCACCGGATCCGGAAGCACCGGCACGATCACCCGCAGCACCGCGGCGACGGTCGTGGCGGCCGCCCGGTGCCGGTCGACGAGGAGCCGCCACGCCTCGTCCAGGCAGGCGCTCCAGTGGGCCGCCTGGACGGGAGTCAGGGCCGGCGCCGGGGTCAGCCCCAGGGACCGGCGCAGCGGATCACTGTCGTCGACGCGTACCCGGAGAGAGAGGTCTCGGTGGTGGGCTGTGAGCCGATGACCGCCGCGCGGCGCGGGTGCCGCGTCCGGGGCCGCGCCGGTCCGCAGCGCGTGTGCGGCCCACAGACCGGTCATCGGGTCGGCGATCCACTGCCGGGTCTGATCCGGATCGGTCGTGCTCAGCCGGGTGAACCAGTCCGGCTCGACCGTCGCCGAAAGCCGCAGCTCGCGCAGGAGCAGGAGGTGCCGGCTCAGGTGGGCGCGGTGCAGCAGGTCCAGGGTGGCGGTGTCCGGGCGGCCCGCGCCGAGCGCGGCGAACGCACGGTCGCCGAGGGAGAAGGAGGACGGGGGAGGCTGCGGGGGCATCAGACCGCGGAGTTGAAGCCCGCGATGGGCTCGCCGGGGCCGGACAGCTCGCCGAGGACCCGGCGCAGGGAATGGGCGAGAACCGACTCGTCGTCATCCGTGACGAGATCCGTGAGGGAGACGCCGGAGAGATCGATCATCACGGATCGCCATTCGGTAGGCTTCCCGTCGCCGTCCTGGCCTGGCTCCACGGCACCTCCTTCAGTGCTGGCGCGGTGTCGGTCGATGCGTTGCCTGAAGGTTACGGCGGTCGCCGGGTCGGGTGACCGCCGGGAGTCGCTACGGTGGGTGCTCGCGGGTCTTGCACAGCCGTGATCTGATGGGCGTTGACTACCGCAAAGTCGGTAACGGAGGGCGAAAACGTGCGGGATGCAGACCCAGGCGCCGGTGACGGCGTGTCGCGAACGGACGTCGCGGTGGAGGCGGAGCCGGCCGAACCGGTGATGCCGCCGGCGCCGCCGTTCCCGATCTTCGACAACACGCCCACGTTGCCGCAGCAGGTGCCGGGCAACGGGTTCGAGAGTGGGCGGGACAGCCGTGCCCGCTGACACGCCGCCGTCACTGCCGAGGCGTGGTCCCGCGCCGGCGGTCGACCGGATGAGCAACGCGGAGCTGGCTCGCATGGTCGAGTCCGAGCATCCGTACCGGGGGCGGGCGCTGTTCGAGCTCAGCGACCGGGTTCCGCGTGACGACGACGCGGCCACCCGGGTGGGGATGCTGTCGCGGCTCACCTCGCTGCGCCGGGCGCGGCTCTTCGACCGCGTCTCGCTGGCCTGGTCGGCGATCATCGCGCTGCTGGCGGCGGAGACCCCGCACGCGCGCGCGGAGGCCTACGCGGCGTTCGCCGACCTCTCCGAGGAGGAGCGGCGGGACATGCTGGACTATCTCGAGGTCGGCACGATCGAGGAGGCCCACCCGCGCATCACGTGAGCGGGCCCCCGCCAGTGGGCGTGTCTCAGGCTTCGACGTGCACGTCGCGACGGAAGGCGACGCGGTCGCGGACCGCCGCGGCGTCGGGCTTCGGGTCGGGGTAATACCAGGCGGCGTCAACCGAGGTCTGTCCGGCCGCGCGCAGTGAGTAGTAGGAGGCCTTGCCCTTCCACAGGCACACCGTGTGGGTCTCGGAGGGAACCAGCACGTCCTCGCGGATCGATGCGCGCGGGAAGTAGTAGTTGCCCTCGAGCACCACGGTGTCGTCGCTCTCGGCGATCACTTCGTCGTTCCAGATGGCCTTCGGCATGACCCGAACGTACCCCGCAGATGGGTTTCGTGTCTGATATGTGCGGTTTATTCACCTCTCGAGGGTGAAACGTCCGGACATTGCCGCCGGAGCGTACAAAGATCTACAGTCGAGCTTTCCTGGCAGGAGAAACGGCGCTGATGGAGACCCGGCTCGACCAGCTGCGCGGCCCCGCGCGGGCCAAACGGCACAACGCGCGCACCATCGCCGCGCTCACCGGCAACCCCGGCTGCGACCGCCGGGCCGTGCTCGACGCCGCCGGAGTCGACAAGCTCAAACTCGCCGAACGGATCGGCTTCCCCGGCGAGTTCGGCCAGTCCCGGTTCGCGCTGTCCCGCGGCAACGCGTTCGAGGCGATGCTCAAGGCCGACGACTGCGAACTGCTGCGCTCGGTGCTGCAGGCCGACGCCGGACTCGGCTACTCCGACCTGGGCGCCGACTCCGACGACACGCTCAGCTCCCGGCACCGGCGCACCGTCGCTCTGCTCGCCTCGGCGCGCGCCGCGCTGATCGACCACCCGCTGCTCACCCTCGAGGTGGCCGGCCAGACCGTCTACCTCGAGCCGGACCTGATCGCGTACGCGAACCGCGGCCGCCTCCAGGTCGTCGAGATCAAGTCGTTCGCGATCGTCGACGGCCAGGCCGAGAGCGCCAAGGTCTCGGCCGCCGCCGTGCAGGCCGCCGTCTACGTGCTCGCCCTGCGCGACCTGCTGGAACGCCTCGGCCAGGACCCGTCCCTGGTCAGCCACGAGGTGGTGCTGGTCTGCCCGGAGAACTTCTCGCTGCGCCCGGCCGCGGTCGTCCTCGACATCCGCAAACAGCTGTCCACCCTGCGCCGCCAGCTGTCCCGGCTCGCCTCGGTCGGCGAACTGGCCGCCGCGCTCCCGGACGGCGTCACCTTCGACCTGACCCTCGAACCGGAGCAGCTGACCGGCGCGCTCGGTCACATCGCCGCCCGTTACGCCCCGGAGTGCCTCTCCGCCTGCGAACTCTCCGTGTACTGCCGGGACGAGTCGTCCGGCAGCACCGCCGCGCTCGGCCGCTCGGTGCGGGAATCACTGGGCGGCATCGAGACCGTCGGCGAGGTGCTCGCCCTGGCCGACGGCAGTCGCGAGCCGACCGAGGAGCAGAGCGAGGCCGCCGCCCTCCTGCGCACCGCGCTGCGGTTGCGGTCCGAGGCGCTTTCTTGAGTACGCTCACCGCGCTCGCCCGGGCCCAGGCCGCCGCCACCGGCCACGCCCAGCCGATCGCGACCGTACGCCACCTGCACCTGCACGACCATCCGATGGTCCTGATCCCGCTCGCGATGGCCGGCGAGGCGAACGCGCCGCTGGCCGCCCTGGCCGGCACCGATCCGGAGAAGCCGCGCCTGCTGGTGGTGACGAACCCGCGCAACCGCGACGACCGGTTCGCCTTCGCCGCCGAACTGGCCGAGGTGCTGGTCCCGTACGCCGAATCGTTCACCACCGACACCGAGGCGGTCCCGGTGGACCGGGGCAAGGACGTCCGGCACCGGTACACCGACGCCCCGCAGATCTGGGTGCCGAACCCGGGCGGCGTCGACTTCCTGCGCCTGTTCGGGCGTTCCACCCGGTTCCGCAGCGTCGACGGTGACAACCCGGTCCCGCCGGCCGTGCCGCTGCTCGGCCGCTGGCTCACCTTCTTCGCCGCCACCGCCGAGGTGCCCGGCTCGTCGCTGCTGCTCACCGCGGTGCAGGCGCTCGGCCTGCACTGGGCCACCGGCCAGAGCAGCGCCGAGGACGCCCAGCTCGGGGCGCAGCTCGCCTGGATCGAGGAGGGCGCGGCCGCGGCCCGCGAGGCGGAGAAGGGCCCGGTCGCCGGGCCCGCCACCGACCCGGACTTCGACAACCGGGTGCTCGCCCCGCTCTTCGAACGCGGGGACCCGGCCCTGCCCGAGGTGCTGCGCGAGCTGCTGACCCCGACCTGGGACCGGATGTGGCGGGTGTTCGGCCGGCTGCGGGACCTGCCGGTCGGCGACCGGGTGGCATCGCGCTGGGACTCCGACCGGGACGCCTTCACCGCCTTCGCGCAGACGCTCGCCGAGGGCGGCCCGCCGCAGCCCCGCCGGGACGGGGCGGTGGCGGCCGCGGCCCGGTTGCAACGCCTGGAGAACGCGGCTTCTCGATACTCGGTCCAGCGTGCCTTCGACGATCCGCTGGTGCTGGCCGAGTACCGCCTGGCCGGCGCGGCCTTCGCCGGGGTGGTGACGCTGGCCGCCCCGGACCGGATCGACGACAGCGGCAGACGGCCGGTGCTGCGCCCGCGGATCATGGTGCAGACGGCGGAGGAGGTCCGGGTCGAGCCGGGCACGTCGTTGACGTCACCGGCCCGGCCGTCGCAGAAGGCCCGGGTGGTGTCGGTGACCCGGGTGCCCGGCGGGTACGACGTGCTCCTGGAACTGTCCGGCGGGATGGGTCGCAAGCTGGTGGCCGAGCCGGGCAGTGTGCCGGCGGCGGGCGAGCGGCTGATGCTGACGACGCTGAGCGAGGCGTACCGGCCGGGCGGGGCGTTCCCGGACCCGACCGAGACGCCGTGGACCCACGGGGGCCCACCCGAGCCGTACGTCCCGCCTGAGATCTTGTCAGTTGAGGCGGACCAGCAGTAGGGCGATGTCGTCGTAGTGGCGTGGCGCGGTCTCCAGCAGGCGGGCGCACAGCTCGTCCCCGGAATACGCCGCGTTGGCCCGTAACACCCCCGCCAGCCGCCGGACACTCTCGTCGATGAGCAGGTCCTTCGACTCGATCAGCCCGTCGGTGTAGAGCACCAGCGTCGACCCGGGCGGCACCGTCCGCCGGTTGGTCGTCCGCGGTCCCAGCGGCGGCAGCCCGAGCAGGGGCTCCGGCGGCACCCACCACACCTGCACCGAACCGTCCGGCAACAGCAGCAGCGGCGGCGGGTGTCCCGCGTTGGCGAACGTCACCGCGTAGCCGCCGGGGGCCGGCCGGACCCGGGCCAGCACCGCGGTCGCCGACGCCGGCACCGCCAGCCCGTGCAGCGTGTGGTCGAGGGCGGTGAGCACCGCTCCCGGCTCCTCGTCCCGCCCGTACGCGTCTCCGCGGACCAGGTTGCGCAGCTGCCCCATGGTGGCCGCCGCCTTGATGTCGTGCCCGGAGACGTCGCCGACGGCCACCACCGCGCCGCCGTCCGGCTGGGCGAACGCGTCGTACCAGTCGCCGCCGACCGCCGCGCCGTCCTGGGCCGGCTGGTAGCGGGCGTGCAGGTCGATGCCCGGGATCTCCGGCAGGTCGGTGAGCAGGCTGCGCTGCAGCACCTCGGCCATGTGCCGCTGCTCGCGGTAGAGGCGGCTGTTCTCCACCGCCAGCCCGGCCCGGCGGCCGATCTCGGCAGCGGTCTGCGCCTGCGCCGCGGTGAACGGCTCCCGGTCCGGCCGGTTGACCAGCAGCACCGCCCCGAGGACCCGGCGCCGCACCGACGAGGTGATCGGCACGATCATCGACGGTCCGAATCCGGCGCGGGTGGTGATCGCGGTCAGTTCGGCGTCGAGGATGCGGCTGCGGACCTCGGCCGCGCCGTCCGTGGTGCGGAACAGGCTGCCGCTGCGGCGGACCGCGAGCAGCATCGAGCGCAGGTCCTCACGGGTGGCGGTGAGCAGGCCGGCGATCCGGTCCATGTCGTCGGCGTGCCCGGGGTCGTGGTGGGCCGCGGAGACCCGGGCCGGTTCGCCGAATTCGTCGGCGATCGCGACCACGCACCAGTCGGCCAGCCGGGCGGTGACGATCCGGCCGAGCCGCCGCATCGCCTCGCTCACGTCCATGGTGGCGGCCAGCGACTCGGTCACCTCGGCGAGGAGTTCCATCTGCTGCTGTGCGGACTCGGCGGTGCGGCGGGCCTCGTCGGCGGCCACCCGGGCGATGCGCAGGCAGACCTCCGACGAGCAGACCTCGGCCAGTTCGCTGAGCAGCGCGATCTCGCTGGGTGTCCAGATCCGGGGTTCGGTGTCGACGGCGCAGAGCGCTCCGACGATCAGCCCGTCCGGGTCGGTGATCGGGGCCCCCGCGTACGCGATCGCGTTCAGCTCGTCGATCGCCGGGTTGTCCCGCATCCGCGGGTCGGCGCGGACGTCCGGCACGGCCAGCATCCGGCCGGCGATCACCACGTGGCGGCTGAACGAGTGGGTCAGCGGCATCTCGCGGACGGTCCCCAGCGGATCGGGCATGCCGACGTGGCCGGCGAGATATTGTCTATCTGCGTCGACCAGGCAGATCGCACCCATCGGGGCGTCGACGAGCTTGTTCACCAGCATCGACAGCCGGTCGAAGGCGGGGTCCGGTGCCGGACCGCCGATGATCCGGCGCACCGATCGCAGGCGTGGTGGGTCGGCCAGCACGCTCTGCCCGGTGTCCTCGATAACGTCCCGTTGCAGCACTGTCGCCCTCCGGCCGGTCGCCCGCCAGGTTACCGGCGGGAGACGAGCGGATGCCCCTCCAGCGGCGGCCCGAACGACCCGAACGCTCCGCCGAACGGCCCATCGGGGCCCCTCAGCTGGGGGTCGTCCCGGCCTGGCTGATCCCCATCAGGGCAGACTTATGTCACAGCCGGTGCAGGCGTCGATCTTGCCCACTTTTGCTACTTTCCGCGCAGGCTGTGGATCGTCGTCTCACGCCGCGTGATCGAACGGCGACCGCCGTCCCGCGGTCAGCCCGGAGCGTATGGTCGCCCGGGTCTCGGCGGCCCCGAGCCCCGCGCGCCGGGCCGCCGACGTCAGCTCCCGCCGGACCGTCCCCTCGTCGAGCAGGCCCGCCCCGACCAGCCGCCCGAGCGAGAACGCCGCCCGGTTCAGGGTGTCGTTGCGGGTGCCGGGAACCGCGCCGGCCACCCGGTCGCTCTCCGCCTCCAGGGCTGCCCCGGCGTAGCGGCCGGGATGGGTGACCGTCCGCTCGGGTCCGGCCGCCGGCGGCCCGGCGATCAGCTCGCGGAGCGCGTCCGGGGCCGGCGGCATGAACGCCTCGGGTGGCCGGAGCCAGGTGTAGTCGGCGCCGGTCACGTGCCGTGACGGCGGGGCCAGGACGTATCCACCGGCGCCCCGCCAGTCGAGGCCGGGCAGGAGACCGACGCGGTTCCCGTACCCCGTGGGGTGGAACCAGAGGTGGCGCCCGCCGCGCCCGGTCCGCACCTGTGGTCCGGCCGGGATCGCGGCGTGCAGCAGGCGGTGCAGGCCGTGCCAGCCCTCGGCCGAGTCGACGTCGGCCACGTCCATCACCACGCCGGTGCGCAGGCCGACGTTGGCCCGGGGCCAGCGTGCCCACCAGACGTGGATCTGCCACGGGTCGGTGGAGGCCTCGCTCAGGCCGTGCCGGAGCAGCGGGTGCTTGCCGGGGCTGTCGCAGCGGGCGCCCCGGCCGCAGGAGCAGCGGCCGGCGCGGTCAGGCGTGTGCACCGGCAGGACGGGGATGCCGTGCCGGGCGTACGCGAGGGCTGCTCTCAGCGACATTAGAACAACCGTACGATAAATTCACCGCCGATGCAGGTGCGCCAGCATCGCCTGGTTCGCCTCCCAGCCGTCCGGGAACTTCACCGGCACGCCCAGATGCACCGGCTCGGTCGACGGATGCGCGTCGAGCAGTTCGGCGATGCCCTCCCGGGCCACCACCACGCAACCGTGCCGGTGCCGGGAGGTGAGCACGCAGAGCCGGCCGGACTCCAGGTGGAAGGCGGTCGCGTCACGCCGTCCGGAGAGCGGGTGCAGCACCACGGTCAGGTCGTACTCCCGGCCCTGCAGCCGGTTCGCGGTGTCCACCGTGACGCCGGCCGCCTCCGGGGGCAGCAGGGCGCGGATCGTCGCCACCTGGTCGCGGTGCGCGGCGCCGATCGCGATCCGGTCCGCCGTCAGCGGGCCGGTGCCGGACTCCGAGGTGGCGACGCCCTCGCGGGTCAGGGCACGGCCGGCCAGCGCCGCACAGGCGGCCGCGGCCTCGGCGTCCGTGCGTACCGTGAAACGCCCGGGAAGTTCGTGGAATCCCCAGCCGGACGCCGCCGCGGCGTCCAGCGCCTCGTCGAGCCCGTCCGACGCGGCCCGGCCGAAGGTCAGCACACGGTCGCCCGGACCGGTGCCGGACCGGAACCCGGTGAAGGGATAGAAGGCCTCGGCCACCACCGGCGCCGCCGAGGCGGGCAGTCGCCAGGAGACCGGCAGGCGGTGCACCGGCAGGTCGGGGTTGTGCCGCAGCAGCACCGCCACCGCGCTCTGCATCGGATCCCAGGAGAGCCCGGTCCACCGGTCCACCTCGACGGTGGAGAACGGGTCGAGCTGGCCGGGGTCGCCGACGAAGAGCGCCCGCCGGAACCGGGGCGCCACGCGCAGCAGGGCGTCCGACCGCATCTGGTACGCCTCGTCCACGATCGCCCACGGCCAGGTGCCCTCGGTGACCGTGGCCCATTTGGCGGCCGTGCCGATGGTGACCGCCGGGGAGCCCAGATCGGCGACCTTGGGCGCGACCCGGCAGGCCGGATGGGCACGCACCCGTTCCGAGGACGCGTAGTCCACCGCGGAGAGCCGACCGACCGTGACCTGCGGCGATCGCGTGCCCAGGCGGTCGATCAGGTCGTCCACCTGCTCGTTCGTCTGCGCCACGATCATCAGGGGTGCGCCGGTCGCGGCGAGCTCGCCGGCCGCCCGCACGACCAGGGTCGACTTGCCGGCACCGGGCGGGGAGTCGACGACCACGCCGCGGTGATCGCCGGAGAGGAGGTCGGCGAGAACCGCCGCGATGACGGTGGCCGCCTCGTGCGACGGGCTGACGACTGGGTCGGAACTCACCTCGGCAACGGTAACGCCCGGCACCTCCGGTGGGTACGCTCCCACCTGTTATGGATCATCATGAATGGACCTGGCCGGCGGTCCACCTGTCCGCGCTGCGGCTCGGGCGGCGGCTGGGTGTCCGCGTGCCCGCCTCCCAGCCGCACCGGTGGTCCTTCGTGCAGATCGTCCCCAGCACCGGCCCCGCCGACGAGGATGCGATCCGGGCCGGGCGGGCCCGCAGCGACGACGCCCGCAGCTTTCGCGTGACGCACTGGGAGTTCGAATCGGATCGCCTGGAGGGATACGACCACGGAATCGGCGCGGTCCGGTTGCGGCGTGCCGAGGCCGCCGATGAGGGTGAACTTCTCGCCGTTCTCCGGGAATGGCGTCTGCCGCCTTCCGAATTCCGCTATTCGTGGGACACCGTCGATCCGGACTGACGATTCCCGTCGCCATTTCCGTAGGGCCGGGAAAAGGCCTGCCTGCGCCTCGGCCTGCCCGATCGCTGTTTTCCCTGGTTGGGGGCCACATTTTGTCCCTGCGGGGACAGTCGGGCTGTCCGCCCGCCCGGGGCGGATTTCCCGGGTCTGTCCGAATGGTGCGCCGGGGTGACCGGTGAGTGAGGGCGGTGATGAGACGTGACAGTGAGCTGAACCGGTTCCGTGGCGTTGTCCCGGCTTCCGGGTCCGTGAAACACGTCCGAACCGGATCGAGGTTCTCGGGTGCCGTGCGGTGTGACCTGCTCGGGCCGGAGGACGCCGGCGCGCGGGCGGGTGATCTTCCGGATGGCGGGAGCCTGAGTGAACTGACGGGAATCCGACACTTGCACTGTCGTGAGCCATGCAGTGATCATGTGGCCCCGCGGGGCCTCGGGGTGAAGTCGATCGAGATGCAAGTCCCCGGCGTGCGCCGGAACCGATTTCGGGAGTCGCCGGACGGCGCCGGCACTCGTCGCGCAAATGATCAACACGTCCGCCGCGACGCAGGTGGCACCCGCTTTGATCACGTCCCGTGAAATGATGTTCGCATCCCTGTCACCCCTCGGAAATAACTCTCGGCTTCACTATCGAGTACGGGTGAAAAGCGAAACCGGCTTGCAACTTGCGCATGCGGTTCGCTGCGCAAGTTGCAGGTTTCGCAGCCGCCCGCCCGGATGCTCCATCGTCGTGGCTAACCGATGATCAGCGTGCGCGATTTCATTCATGACTGTTTTTATGATCTCGTTGCGAGCCTCTTCCAGTCGATCATCGGAAGTGCAACTCTTCTAGCCAGCAGTGACGTCAGAAACACGGACGGTGGTGGTGGGGAATGCGCCCAGACGTTCTCGTCGGTCCGAGTGAATGGCTGATCGAGCAGTTCGGTGACAAGATCGCCGACGAGCTGTGGACCCGGGTGCCGGAGGCACTCAGCACCGCGATCGACCGCGAGGTTCACGCCCACCCGGCCATGACCCAGACCGTGGAGCGTGTCCTGGCAAACCCGCGATGGGCGCTGCCCTACGAGGAACTCGTCCTGTTCCTCGGCACCCTTCCGGGAGCGGAGATCATCAGTGTGCCGAAGTCGGTCTATCAGCTCGTCCTGATCAACGGCCATGTCGTGGTCCCGTGGTGCTACGGACAGTCCGCTCGGATCTCGATGCGTGACGCCGAGGTCGGACGCTCCTTCGGGCGTCTCGCCCGCGAGTTGTTACGCCGGTTCGGCCCGTCCTGGCGGCGTTCGCCGGTCGAGTCGCCGCTCCCGCTCGACGCGGTCGACGAACGCGATGTCGCCAAGATCTGCGCGGCCATCGCCCAGATCGCGCCCCGGCCCGAGGTGGTCATCGCGGGCTACGCCGGGGCGCCCCACCTGGGTCTGCTCCGCGCCTGCATCGGCGAGATCAAGTCGACCGACAACGGCACCCTCAACTGGAGTCACCTCGACGACCTGCCGCTGCCGCCGCCGGTGATCCCGCGCCCGCGGCGCATGCAGTTCCCCTGAGCGGGGAAGGGTTCCTCCGGCTCGCACGATCCGGATCGGAGGAACCCGTGGCTGTCTCGTACGTGGTGACCGGCGGAGGCCGGGGCATCGGCCGTGCCGTCGTCGAACGCCTCGCCCGCCCGCACCCGGACCCGGGCGGTGCCGACGGCGACGTCGTGGCGGTCATCGAGACCGATCCGGCGGCGCTCGACTGGCTCGACGGTCATCCGGCGGCCGGCCGTCTCGTCCCGGTGGTCGGTGACGCCGCCGACCCCGAGGTGGCCGACCGGGCCGCCGCGGCGGCAGCCGCCGTGGCGCCCCTGCGCGGCTGGGTCAACAACGCCGCGATCTTCCGGGACGCGAGCCTGCACGATGACCCGGCCGCGGTCGCCGCGCTGATCGACGCCAACCTGGCCCCGGTGCTGACCGGCTGCGCCACAGCCGTGCGCCACCTCCGCGGCGGCGGCGCGATCGTCAACATCTCGTCGCACCAGGCACAGCGCCCGGTCCGGGGCGCGCTCGCCTACGCCACCGCCAAGGCGGCGATCGAGGGACTGACCCGCGCGCTCGCCGTCGACTACGGACCCTCCGGGGTACGCGTCAACGCCCTGTCCCTCGGCTCGATCGCCACCGCACGCTCGGACGCGTACCGCGCGGCGCTCCCGCCGGACGGCCGCGCCCGGTTCGACTCCGAGATCCGGCTGCTCCAGCCGCTCGGCCGGATGGGCCGCACCGACGAGGTCGCCGAAGTGGTCGCGTTCCTGCTCTCCGGGGCCGCGGGTTTCGTGAACGGCGCGGTCGTCCCGGTCGACGGCGGGCGGTCGGCGACCGGGCGGGACCCGGAGGAGGCTCAGCCGGCCGGCTGGTGAGGCGTCATCAGGTAGGCGGTGTCGTATCAGGTAGGCGGTGTCGTATCAGGTAGGCGGTGTCATCAGGTAGGCGGTGGAGAACGGCTCGCGGCGGGCGCGCATGTCCGCGTACGCCGCGACCAGGAACGGCGTGAACAGCACCCCGCCGAGCGCGTAGACGATGCCGTCGCCGAACGCGATCGCCACCGTCGCGGCCAGGTCCGGCAGGGCGGCCTGGAGGATCGCGGTGATGACCGTGTAGACCAGGCCGAACGCCAGCCCGATGCCACCGAGGGTGGCGATCCGGGCCAGGGCGGCGCCGAAGTCGGCGTGGAACAGCTGGAACGAGCGGCCGATCCCGGCACCCCGCTCGACGGTGATCACCACGGGCAGCACGGCGAGGGCGGCCCCGACGTAGAGGACGGGGAAGAAGCAGAGCAGGGCCGCCACGAGGTAGATCGGGATGGCTAGCAGACCCCAGCCGAGCATCGCCGGGGCCCGGCGCAGGCCGGTGCGGACCGCCGACGCCAGGGTCACCGGCTGACCGGTGGCGGCGAGGACCACCATCCGGGCGGCGGCCACCGTGACGACCATGTAGATCAGCGCGGAGATCAGGGCCACGACGAGCACCAGGCCGAGGGCGATCAGGAACGGTCCCATCTCCACCGTCGCGGAGTCGACAGCGCCGAATCCCCGCTCGGCGGCGGCCTGCTGTTCCTCGGCCCGCCGCTGGGCCGGGATCATCATGGCCACCGTGGGCACGGCGACGATCACGTGCAGGATCAGCGACGGTTTCCAGGTCTGCCGCAGCAGGTGCAGACCGCGCTGCCACCAGCCGTTGTAGTCCGGGCTGACCAGCGGATCGTTGGGCATGGCGTAGAACGACGGCGGCACCGCGGGTGGTTGAGCCGGCCAGTAGTGCCCGTTACCGTCCAACTCCACCCATCCCTGATTCACGAGGTCCCCAGATACATCGATACAAGATCAGCGCGCGTCACCCTATCGGCTCGGGCATCGACACGCCGCCCGGTGAAACAGGCCGGTCCGCACCGTTACGGGATCGACGTCAGGTCCTAGACTCCTGGAGATGTCGGAGCAGCGGGAATCGCCCACGACGATCCGGGATCGGGCCGTCGCGGTTGCCGATTACCTGCTCGCGGTCCGTGCACAGACCGACCGTCCGGCTCGTACCGTACCGTTCGACGCCCACTGGCTGGGAGACCTTCCGGAGCACCCGGACTGCCGGATCGGCCCGGGCGGGGACGACGCGTCCTGGTTGCGGGCCGGCCGTCCCGATCCGGTGGCGCCCGGCGCCGATCAGATCCGCGAACTGCACCGGCGGCTCTTCGACCGGATGCACCAGCTGGACATGGCCGCCGCCACCACCGAACTGGTCTGGGGCCACGGCCTGCTCGAGGCCGAGATCGACGGGGTCGCGATCCGTTACCCGCTGGTCGCCACGCCTGTCCTGATCGAGTACGACGCCGACCGCACCCTGATCACGGTCTCCCCGGCCGGCCCGTCCCGCCTGCAGGCCGACGCCCTGACCGGTCTGGACGAGCGTTACCTGAGCCAGCTCGTCGCGCTGACCGGCCCGGGCGGCGCGGTCGAGGCAGATCTGTGGAGCGACCTGGAGCGGCGCGAGTTCTTCGAGCGGGCACTGACCCGGATGGGTCTCGACCGGGTCGTCCTGGCGCCGGGGGAGACGGCCAAGGGCGTTCCGGCGTTCGTCCGCGACACGTCGGTGCTGTTCGCCCGTCCCCGCCAGCGCCAGTTGCGCGGTTTCCTGGAGAACCTGCGCGACCGGCTGGCCGGCGACGTGGGCGCGGTCGGTGCGCTGGCCGCGGTGGTCGCGCACGAGCCGAGCCGGCTGCGGATGCCGGACGACCGTCCGGAGACCTGGGACCGGGTCGGCGAGCGTCTGCTGATGCCGCTGCCCACCAACGAGGCGCAGGAGTCGATCGCCCGCCGTCTCGCGCATCACCGCAACGTCGCCGTGCAGGGCCCGCCCGGCACCGGCAAGACGCACACGATCCGCAACCTCATCTGCCATCTGATGGCCAACGGCAAGCGGGTGCTGGTGGTCGCGCAGAAGGAGGAGCCGCTGCGGGTGCTCCGCGACGGTCTGCCCGAGGAGGTCCGGCCGCTGTGCCTGGCGGTGCTCGGGCGGACCACCGATCAGCTGATGCAGCTGCAGCTGGCGGCCCGTGAGCTGTCCGACCGCGCGGCCACGCTGGACGCCGACGCCGAGACGCGCCGGGTGGACCGGTTGACCCGTGCGATCGAGGAGGCGGAACGCGAACTGGCCGCCGCACTGGCGGGACTGCGGATGATCGCCGAGAGCGAGGCGGTCACGTACCAGATAGGTGGTATCGCTCTTCTCCCCGCCGAGGTCGGCGCCTGGCTGCGGGAGCGCGCCGCGGCACACGGTGGCATCCCGGACCCGGTCACCGGACCGCCGCCGCTGACCATCGAGGATTTCGCGACGCTGCTCAAGCTGGCCGCCCGGCTGCGGCCGGAGGACCGGGTGGCCGCGATGCGGCCGATGCCGGAGATCTTCGATCTGCCGGACGCCGCCACCGCCACCGCGCAGCGGGAGAGGATCACCCGGATCTCCGCGGACCTCGCACGCTGGGCGGACCAGGGCATCGATCTTTCGAGGGTACGCGGTGAGCACCGCGACGGGATCGCGGATCTGCTCGCCGACCTGCGGGAGGCCCTGGCCTGGGTACGCCGTCGCGAGGGCACCTGGACCGACCGGCTGGGCCGGCTGCTCGACGACCCGCACTGGCGCACCATGTGGAACGACCACGTCACCGCGACCGAGGCGCTGTACGCGGAGCTGACCGAACTGACCCGGACGGTGAGCGGGCACGGCATCGTCGCGCCGGAGCACCTGCTCACCGAGCCGAAACTGCTGCTCGGCCGGCTCGCGGAGATCCGTCAGCGGTTCGCCGCGGGACGCGGCCTGAACCGGTTGCTGCAGGCGGGCCTGCACCGCGTCGCCGACGAGATCCGGGTGGACCGCGAACCGTTGCGCACACCCGAGGACGTCGACCTGGCCGTCGCCGCGGTCCGCCGCTCGCAGGCCCGGCACCGCCTCGGTGAGCTCTGGCTGGAGTGGGTGGACCGGCTGTCCGTGCCGGAACCCGCATCCGGCTGGGGCGACCCGGAGATCTGGGCCGGTGGGCTGCTCGCCGAGGCCCGCCAGTCGCTCGACTTCGACCTGAACCGCTGGCCGCCGCTGGCCGCCCGGGTCGCGGTGCTGGCCCCGCAGCGGGAGCTGTCCTTCGAGCCCGCGGCGCTGGCCGCGATCACCGAGATGCTGGAGGGTGTCGCCGGGGTCTTCGACCGGGAACACCTGGAGGCGGTGCAGCAGGCGGTGGCCGCCCGGGTGGCGTCCTGGCCGGCGCTGGCCGAGGCCTGGCAGGAGCTGGACGGCTGGGACGAGGCGGTCGGCGAGGTGCGCCGGCTTGTCCTGCTGCAGCCGGACGTGATGCGGTTCCATGCGGCGTACGACCGGCTGGCCCCGGTCGCGCCGGAGTGGGCGGCGGCGATCGCCGGTGGTGAGCATCCGGTGGTCTCCGGCCAGGCGTGCCTGGAGGCCTGGGAGTGGCGGCGGGCGCAGACCTGGTTCGATCACGTGGTCGGCGAGGTCGACCCGGCGGTGCTGGCCCGGCGGGTGGAGCGGGCCCGGACCCGGATCCGGCGGCTGACCGGCGAACTGGTCGTGGCCTCGTCGTGGCTGGAGGTGGCCCGGGCACTCGACGACCGGCGCCGCGCCGCGCTTGCCGACTGGACCACCGCCCTCCGCAAGATCGGCAAGGGCACCGGCCGGGGCGCGGCGGCCTGGCAGGCGCACGCCCAGCGGGCGATGGAGTCGGCGGTGACCGCGGTGCCGGTCTGGGTCATGTCGGTGGACCGGGCGATCGAGCAGTTCGCCGCCGGCGCCCGGTTCGACGTGGTGATCGTCGACGAGGCGTCCCAGGCCGACCTGTTCGCGCTGCCGGTGCTCACCCTCGCCGAACGGGCCGTGGTGGTCGGCGACGACCAGCAGATCGGCCCGCAGCTCGGGTTCGTCGGGTCGGTCACCCCGCTGATCCAGCGGCACCTGACCGGTGTCCCGTCCGCGGAGCACTTCGACCCGGAGTCGTCGCTGTACGACCACGCCGTCCGCCGGTCCCCGGAACGGATCCTGCTCACCGAGCACTTCCGCAGCGTGCCGCAGATCGTGGAGTTCTCCTCCCGGCACTACTACGACGGCAAGATCATGCCGTTGCGGGCGGACCGGCCGGCGCTGCCCCCGATCCGGACGGTCTTCTGCGAGAACGGGGTGCGTCGGCCGGTCCCCGGGTTCGGCGACGTCAACACCGACGAGGCGGACGCCCTGGTCGAGCAGGTCACCAAGATCGTCGCCGATCCGCGGTACGACGGGAAGAGCCTCGGCGTGATCAGCCTGCTGAGCAGCAGCGGGCAGGCGAACTACCTGCTCGACCGGCTGCGTGACACGATCGGCGAGGACGAGATCCAGGCCCGGCGGCTGCGGGTGGGTGACGCGTACACGTTCCAGGGCGACGAGCGGGACGTGGTGCTGATCTCGATGGTGGTGTCCGGGAAGGATCAGCGGATCGCCGCGTTCACCAAGCGCGACTACCACCGGCGGATCAACGTGGCGGCGTCCCGGGCCCGGGACCAGCTGTGGATCTTCCACTCGGTGCGGCCGGGATCGCTGGCCGCCGACGACGCCCGGGGGCTGCTGCTGGCGTACGCGTCGGACCTGCCCGCCGAGGCGATGCCGGCCGACCCGGCGCTGCTCTGCGAGAGCGACGTCGAACGGGCCGTCCTGCGGATGCTGATCGATCGGGGTTTCCGTCCGGTTCCGCAGTTCCGGATCGGTGGTTACCGGATCGACTTCATGCTGAACGCGCCGGACGGCCGGCGGCTGGCGATCGAGTGCGACACCGATGCGGCCGGGCCGGACCAGTGGGAGAGTGACAGCCGCCGGCAGTCGGTGCTGGAGCGGGTCGGCAACTGCGTGTTCGTCCGGATCCGGGGCAGTGTCTTCGCCCGGGAGCCCGCGGCGGCGATGCGGCCGGTGTGGCAGCGGATCGCTGAGCTGGAGATCACTCCGGTCGGCGGGGATCTCGACGGGGACCTCGCCGGGGATTCCGACGGGAACCTCGGTGAGGACTGATTGCGTTCGCTTCCTTACGCGCCGTGCATGCGCTTCAGGGGATTCGGGTAGGGAATTGCGGAAGGTTCCATAGTAAATACACGTAGTGACAGCCTGTCATCGAAACGAGGGCGGCATTTCGACGGAAATGTAGGGCAACGAGGTCATCCGTTCGGTTGTTTCGCTGCTCTGGATGGGCGATAATTCCCAGCTCATGGCCTTGCCTGCGGAAACGTCAAAACTTTGACGCCTACGTCCACTGTTACTGCGGCCCGGTGACGGGTCGTAATAGGTGAGGGGTCTTGGGTGGCAAAGGGGAGCGGTCGTGCGCAAGGGGGGAGGTGACGTCGGATGACGGTGCCCAAAAAACGGAGACGGGCCACGCCGGCGAAACCGGCCACCCTGCCGGAGCCGCGCCAGCCCGCCGATCTCGCCGATCTCGCCGGTGTTGCCGGGGTCGGCTCGGCCGATCTCGCCGGTGTTGCCGGGACCGGCGCGGCCGATCTCGCGGCGGCTGACTCGGCCGATCTCGCCGGGGCCGGCTCGGCCGATATCGCCGAGGCCGACCCGGGTGAGCGGGACGCCTGGTTCACCTACGCGGCGACCGACGACACGATCGTCTGGTCCGCCGAACTGTCCGCGATGCTCGGCCGCCCGCCGGCCGAGAAGACGATGACCCGCCAGCTGCTCGCCCGGTACGTGCACCGCGACGACCACGCCAAGGCGCTCGGCGCCATCACCGACGTCTGGACCAGCCAGGACGCCGTACGCACCACGGTCCGGCTGATGCGCGCCGACGGTGGCTGGTTCGACGTCGACTGCCGGCTCGACCCGGTGAAGAGCCCGGACGGGACGGTCCGCGGCATCCGCGGCACGGTGTTCGACGTGTCCGACCGTGAACGGGCCCGCCGCGAACACACCCGCCTCACCCGCCGCGGCGAGACCGTGCAGGTGTCGCTGGTCGAGTCCGACCCGGCGACCGGCCTGCTCACCCGGGAGCGGTTCGCCGACGAGGTGGACCGGGCGCTGCGCGGTGCTGGTGGCGCCCTGCTGGTGGTCCGGGTCCAGTCCTCCTCCGGCGCCGCCTCTTCCTCCGAAGCCGCCGTTTCCTCCTCCGGGGCCGTCGTCTCTTCCTCTGAAGTCGGCGCCTCCGACGTCGCTTCCTCCGGAGCCGTCGCTTCCTCCGGAGCCGTCGCCTCCGACGCCGCTGTCTCTGATGCCGCCTCTTCCGGTATCGCTGAGGTGTCGCGTCCCTCCGGCGTCGCCGACATGTCGCGGCTGGAACGCAACGCCGCCCTGCTGCGCCGCGCGGCCCGGCTGCTGGAGGGCAAGGTCAGCCCGGAACACCTGCTCGGCCGGGTCGGCCCCAACGAGATCGCGGTGCTGCTCGCCGGCGCCGGCTGGCCGGCCGCCAAGGAGTACGCGCAGGTCCTGATGGAGGTCCTCGAGGAGCAGACCGAGGCCCGTTGCTGGGGCGGCCTGGTCCGCTTCGAACGCGACGCCGAAGCCGGCAGCCACGGCCTGTTGATCGACGCCGAGCAGGCCTGGCGGCAGTCCCGGGAGACCGGCCGCCCACTGACCCGGATCGCCCACCCGGTCCCGGTCCGTGACCGGCAGGGCTCCTACCGCACCCGGGTCGCCGACGCCCTCGGTACCGACCGGTTCACCCTCTGGTCGCAGCCGATCCTGGAACTGCAGACCAACCGGGTCACCCGGCACGAACTCCTGCTGCGGGTGCTCGACGAGAGCGACGGGCCGCAGTCGCCGACCCAGGTGCTGGACGCCGCCGAACGGCTGGACGCCGTCTACGACATCGACCTCTGGGTGGTGGAGCGGGCCATGCGGCTCGCCGCCGAACAGCCCGGCCTGTGCCTGCAGATCAACCTCTCCGGCCGCTCGGTCGGCGACCCGCGGCTCACCGCCGAGGTGGAGAAGCTGCTGCAGCGTTACCAGGTCAATCCGGAACAGCTCACCTTCGAGATCACCGAGACCGCGCTGATCGGCAACCTGAGCGAGGCCCGCCGGTTCGCCGACCGGATCCGCGATCTGGGCTGCGGCCTGGCGCTCGACGACTTCGGCTCGGGCTACGCGTCGTTCCGCTACCTGCGCCTCTTCCCGATCGACCTCGTCAAGATCGACGGCGAGTACGTCGTCGACCTGGTCGCCAACCCGCAGGACCAGGTCCTGGTCCGGGCCCTGGTGCAGGTCTGCCAGGCGTACGGCATCCATACCGTGGCCGAGTTCGTCCAGGATGAGCCGACCTTGCGGATGCTGCGCGAACTCGGTGTCGACTATGTCCAGGGATATCTCATCGGGCGCCCGTCCCCGGTGCTGCCGGACCGGTTGCAAAGCCCCTGACGTGGGTAACGTCCGCGGTATGGAGCACTTCACGATTGCCACCGTCGCGGAGCAGAACCCCGACTTCCGACGCGTCCTGTGGACCGGTAAGCACACCCAACTCGTGATCATGACGATCCCGCCGGGCGGTGAGATCGGCGAGGAGGTCCACGAGGTGGACCAGATCCTCACCTTCGTCAGCGGCGTCGGCACCGCGACCGTCTCCGGCGCCAAGCGCAAGGTCGCCCAGGGTGACCTGGTCGTCGTCCCGGCCGGGCACAAGCACAACTTCGTCAACGACGGGCCGAACCCGCTGGTCCTCTACACGATCTACGGCCCGCCGGAGCACGCCGACGGCGCGGTGCACAAGACGAAGGAGGCCGGCGACGCGGCCGAGGAGGCCGGCAAGGACGAGCCGCCGTCGCAGTGACGGCGCTCCCCGTCGCGGGGCCGGTTCCTGCCATGGCGGGGCCGGTTCCTGTCACGGCGGAGCCGGTTCCTGTCACGGCGGGGCCGGTTCCTGTCACGGCGGAGCCGGTTCCTGCCATGGCGGGGAAGCCCTTTGTCACGACGCCGGAACCGGCCGAGGCCCCCCAGCCAGCCGGTTCCGGCGCCGTGTCGGGGTGAAAGTCCCCGCACAGCGTACCCGCCTACTTCCACGTAAGTCGATCGATGCGAGGGCTGGACGGCCCGTTCGCGTCGATTCCGCGGGCCGCCACTAACCTTCCATCATGGACGAACCGCGCTGGTTGACCGAGGAGCAGCAACACGCCTGGCGGCAGGTCGTCGAGGTGCTCGTCAAGGTGCCGGCCGCCCTGGAGGCGCAACTGCAGCGCGACGCCGGTCTCACACACGTGGCTTACCTGGTGCTGATGACGTTGTCCGAGCAGCCGGATCGTCGACTCCCGATGAGTAAACTCGCGAAACGGGCCAGCTCCTCGCTGTCCCGTCTCTCGCACGTCGCGGCCCGCCTCGAGGAGCGCGGCTGGGTCCGCCGCGAACGCGACCCGGAGGACGGCCGCGTGCAGATCGCGGTGCTCACCGACGACGGCTGGGCCAAGGTGGTGGCCGCCGCACCCGGGCACGCCGAGGCCGTTCAGCAGCTGGTCTTCGACCGTCTCACCGGGACGCAGGTCCGGCAGCTGACCAAGGTCGCCGAGGCGCTCCTCGAAACGCCGCTCGAGGTCCGTCCGCGCGTCTGAGACCGTCGAGATCCGTCCGCGCGTCTGAGACCGTCGAGATCCGTCCGCGTTTGAGACCGTCGAGGTCCGTTCGCGCGCCGGAGAATGTCGTACCCCGGTGGTTGGGTGTTCCCATGTACACCGAAGGGCCTTCCTCGCTGCCACACGTGGTCGCCTGGCGCAGCGTGACACCGCAGTCCGGTGGCGTCCGGCGGATCCTGCCGGACGGCTGCCTCGATCTGATCTGGCACGAGGGGGCCGTCTTCGTTGCCGGCCCGGACACCACCGCCCAGCTCGCCGGCCCAGCGCCGGGCGACCGGTTCGCCGCCCTGCGGTTCGGGGCCGGCACCGGTCCGGGCGTGCTCGGCGTCCCGGCCTCCGAGCTGGTCGACCGCCGGGTCCCGTTGGAGGGCATCTGGCCGGCGGCCGAGGTTCGCCGGGTCGCCGAGTCCGACGATCCGGCGTCCGCGCTGGAGTCCGCGGCCGCCCGCCGGTTCCAGCCGCCGGACCGGGCGATGGTGGCACTCGCCGACGGCGCCCGGTCCGCGCTGCCGGTGACCGAGATCGCCGACGGCAGTGGACTCAGCGAACGGCAGTTGCGCCGTCGCAGCGTCACCTCGTTCGGCTACCCGCCCAAGACCCTGCACCGGATCTTCCGGATGCGGCGTGCGGTCGCGCTGGCCCGTGCCGGCCGGGCGTTCGCCGAGGTGGCAGCCGAGACGGGCTACGCCGACCAGCCCCACCTCGCCCGCGAGGTGCGGGCGCTGGCCGGCGTGCCACTGGGCGAGCTGGTCGGCACCCGTCCCACCCCGACCCCAGCCTGACCAGACGCCACAGTGTCGTGCCGGCCGGGTGCTGTGCTCCGGCCGTACACCATGGCGTTGATCGGTGCCGGGTGGTTGCTGGTCGGGTCGGCGGGGCGGCGTGCACTGAGCGGTCAAGCAGACGGGGTGGTGTGCCGTGAACAGGTCAGTGGGCGGGGCGGCGTGCACTGAGCCGTCAGGCGGGCGGGGCGGCGTGCACTGAGCCGGTCAGGCGGGCGGGGCGGTGTGGGTGAGATGGTCAGGCGGGCAGGGTGGCGTAGAGGTCGACGCCGTTGCCGTCCGGGTCGAGTACGACGGCGTAACGCTGTCCCCACGGCGCGTCCCACGGCTTCCGTTCGCTGGTGTGCCCGGCTTCGATCAGGCGGCGATGGGTCTCGTCCACCTCGGCCGGGCTCCCGCACTCGAAGGCCAGGCTGATCCGGGCGCCGTGCGGCCCCGGTGGGGTGAACCCCGGGTCGAAGGACGCGAGTGTGGCGTGGGTGTCCCACATGAGACGGACGCCACCGCTGAGAGTGATCTCGGTGTGCGGGGCATCGTCGGCACCGTCCTCGAACTTCAGGCCGAGGAGACGGTAAAAGCCCAGCGAGGTGGCCATGTCGGCGACGGACAGGCCGAAGGCGTTGAGAACAGTGGTCATGCACCGGACGCTACGGCTCGTGAGGTCCGGTGTCTTGAACAAATCGGACCTCGGCCGGATCGCGGGTGTTTCCCCGCGGTGATGGCGGGGGGTAGTCTCTTGGCTCCGACGCGTACATATCGACAAGAAGGCACAGGTGCGATGAGCTTGCGCATTCTCGTGGTGGGCGCCGGCACGGCCGGTCTGGCGGCGGCCCGGGGGCTGCGTATCGCCGGGTTCCGGCCGGAGGTGGTGGAGGCTCTGCCCGCCACCACGGTTCCGGGCGCCGGCATCTATCTCCCGGGCAACGCCGCACGGGCGTTGCGCCTGCTCGGGCTGGATGTCCCGCTGCGCCCGCTCGGTGACCTCATCTTCCGCCAGGTCTTCCTCGACATGCGCGGCCGGCAACTGTTCGAGATGGACGTCGCGGCGCTGTGGGCCGGGGTCGGCGAGTCCCGGGTGCTGTCCCGCGGTGATCTGCAGCAGGTGCTGCTCACGGGGGTCGGCGGCGAGGTCCGCTACGACACCGAGGTGACCGGCCTTGAGATCGTCGAGGGTGCCGCCAAGGTCGAGTTCGGCACCGGCGTCGTGGGGGAGTATGACCTCGTCGTCGGCGCCGACGGCCGCCGGTCCACGATCCGGTCCTTCGCGGGACTGGGTGGCCCGGCCGTCCCGACCGGTCAGATCGTCTACCGCGCGGTCGTCACCGGCGGCCCGCCGCTGACGGACTGGACCGCGGTCCTCGGCCGGCGTTCGTCGTTCGTCGCGATGCCGATGGGTGGTCGCAAGCTCTACTGCTACGCCGACGAGACCGCGCCGGAGAGTCCCGACCCGCAGGATCCGATCGACCGTCTGCGTGACCTCTTCTCCGGTTACGGAGGTCCCGTTCCGGCCATCCTCGAGAAGATCGAGAAGGTGCAGGTGGCGCGGACCGACGAGGTGCTGCTGCCGTCCTGGTCGACCGGTCCGGTGGTGCTGGTCGGTGACGCGGCGCACGCGACCGCGCCGACGTTGGCGCAGGGTGCGGCCATGTCCTTCGAGGACGGTTGGGTGCTCGGCCAGGAGCTTCGCAACGCCAAGGACGACATCCCGTCGGCGTTGCGGGCGTTCGAGGATCGACGGCGTCCCCGGTGCAACGAGGTCCGCGATCGGACCCGGGAACGCGATCGGACCCGGGACGTTCCGCCGTCGTTGCGTGACCCCATGTTGCGGCGCCGTGGCCTCCGCATCTTCACCGATCACTATCGGGAACTCGTCACCGGAGTCTGACGGGACGGACCCTCCACGGAGGTCCTTGGGTCACCCCGCGCAGGCCGAAGGTCGGTGGAGGACTATTCTGCCAGCGGAGTACGCCTGATCTTCGGTGTTCGGTCGAGGGGCGTACGGCTCTAGGGACGAACGAGAACAACGGAGGCAATTCGTGACGACCGTTGCGCCGTCGCCGATCGCGACCAGACCCTATCCGGTGCGACGGCAGGTCAAGGGTTCGGCATTCGCCCGGATCCTGCGCACGACGGATGCGAAGCAGATCGGGATCATGTACATGATCACGGCCTTCGTGTTCTACATGCTGGGCGGCCTGATGGCCCTGCTCATGCGTGCGGAGCTGGCCCGGCCGGGCATGCAGCTCCTCTCCGCGGAGCAGTACAACCAGCTGTTCACCATGCACGGCACGATCATGCTGCTGTTCTTCGCGACACCGATCGTGTTCGCATTCGGCAACTACCTGGTGCCGATCCAGATCGGCGCGCCGGACGTGTCGTTCCCCCGGCTGAACGCCTTCGCCTACTGGCTCTACCTCTTCGGTGGTCTGATCACCATCGGTGGTTTCGCCACCCCGGGTGGTGCGGCCGACTTCGGCTGGTTCGCGTACACGCCGCTCAGCAACAGCCTGCACTCGCCGGGTATCGGCGGAAACATGTGGGTGGTCGGCCTGGCCCTCTCCGGTCTCGGCACGATCCTCGGCTCGGTCAACCTGATCACCACGATCCTGACCCTGCGCGCGCCTGGCATGACGATGTTCCGGATGCCGATCTTCACCTGGAACATGCTGGTCACCGCGCTGCTGGCGATCCTGATCTTCCCGTTCCTGGCCGCCGCGCTGTTC
>NZ_JZKF01000229.1 GCF_000962825.1 Actinoplanes rectilineatus | reverse complement strand
CGACTCGCCGGGGATCAGGTCGGCGGCGTCGCTCCATTCACCGGTGGTCGCGTCCCAGAAGGGATGGTGTGACGTGGTCTCCAGAACCGACTCGGTCGGCCCGCGGGTACTACGTCCCCCTTCGCCCTCACCCTCCGTCCGCACAGCCGCATCCGCCGGCTTGCTGGACACGGTCACATCGACCAGGTCCAGGTCGCGGTTGGCGTGCAGGAGGGTGACCTCCCGCGCACCTTCCTGACCGGTGACCGGGTCCTTGGCCTGAACCTTGTCACCGATGTTGATCTCAGCGATCGGCCGCACAGACCCGTCCGCCATCAACACCCGGGTCTCCGGGTCGAAGCTGTGCCGCGTCTTGCAAGCGACCGGGGCGTCCTGATCGGAGCCGTCCTGTTCGTTGGACCGGTCCGATCGTTCCTCCCGCTCGCGCTGGTCGCGTTCAGGCTTCTGCTTGTCCTGGTGGGACTTGCTCGGCTTCGCCTTGTCGGGCTTGGCTTCCTTCTTCGGCGCGGTCTTCGGCTTCTGCTTCTGGACCGGCTTCGACGGCTTCGCCTTGGCGGGCTTCGGCTTCGGCTTCGGCTTGGGTTTCGGCTTC
>NZ_JZKF01000228.1 GCF_000962825.1 Actinoplanes rectilineatus | reverse complement strand
CCGCTCGGTCAACACCAGCGGCACCATCGGACGGCCAGCACGCGACATCACTCGACGCTACACCCGAATAATCGGCGAACTTCAGACGCAGGACACTAGTACTCCAGCAGGAGATCCGTTTTGAGCTGCTGTGACGGTGCGGGTTTGTCCGTGGGCAGCAAGCAGCCACCGCTGAGTCTCGGTGGTTGTGTGGACCCCGAAATCGGCGGTGGCTGCCGCCTACAGCGTAGATGCTCAGCGATGGTCTGAGCTGTTCGACGAGTTGATGAACCCGATCGAGGCACGTTTCTCACGGCCGGAACCGCGCAGCCGGGTCCTGGGCTTCCTGCCAGGGCTGTTGCGTTCTCGGTCCTTGACCCGCTGAACGCGGATCCCGCGTCGGTCCCGCGGATCGGGGATCTTCGCCAGCGCGTCCAGCAGAACACCACAGTTACCCTCGGTGACCGCAGTTGATGTGGTGGCGGCGTGGGGTGCCGTAACGGTCAGTGCGGTGATGAGAGATGATGCCATCGGCGGGTGAGGTCCTCGGGGTTGTGAAGCGTGGAGAACTCCATCTTCACCGATGTGATCTCACCCGCCGCCTTCGCCTCCACAGAGGCCACTATCCCCGTGAATCACCAGGTCACGGCCTCGTCATCAGAC
>NZ_JZKF01000227.1 GCF_000962825.1 Actinoplanes rectilineatus | reverse complement strand
CCGAGGTGGTTGTCGTCGCGGACGGCGATGAATCGCAGGGTGGTGTGGCCGGCTTCGAGGTCGTGGGCGAGGACGTCGACGGTGTCCCAGCCGAGTCGGGTGCGGCCGCAGGGGTGCAGGTTGTGTCCGGCGACGGCGAGGCGTTCGAGGCGGATGGCCTCGGTGTCCGGGTTGTCGGTCTTGTCGTGGTGAGGGGGGCGTGCCATGGCGATGGCCAGATTGATGACGGCGTTGCGGATTTCGGCGGCCATGGTGCCGGTGTCGATGCCGGTGAGCAGGTCGACGGGGTCGTCGACGCCGGCGGTGGGGTATTCGATGCGGTTGAAGGCGTGGTGTTGTCCGCCGCCGGTGATCGGGGTGAGGTTTTCGCGGGTGAGGGCGGCGCGGAGGCGCCGGCCGACGGTGTCGGCGGCGTGGGGGAGGTGGGTGAGGAAGGCGTCGGTGAGGTGGGGGGCGTGGACGGCGAGGGCTGCTTCGGTGTGGGCGGCGGCTGCGGCGAGGCGTCCGCTGCCGGCGGTGCGGATCGTCATGTGGGGGTCCTTCCGCGCGGGGAGCGGGTGTGGTTCAGGTCGCCATCGGGTTGGGTTGGTGGGTCCAGATGTCGGTGAGGGGGTCGGTGGCGAGGCGCATGGCGGTGGTGGCTTTGAGGGGGAGGGGTTCGGGGGTG
>NZ_JZKF01000226.1 GCF_000962825.1 Actinoplanes rectilineatus | reverse complement strand
CGTGCAGCTTCATGGTGGCCCGCACCCGGGCGGTCCGGGTCCGGCCGGTTTCGCTGCCCTGGATGTCGGCCTTGATCTCGGCCGGGCGGCCGTCGTCGTCGAGCGTCACGGTCACGTCGGCGAAGCCCTCCTCGAAGTCCTCGAACGCCCCGAAGTCCAGTCCGAGGTGTTCGCAGGAGCCCGGCCCGGTGATGGCCGTCTCGCAGGAGAAGTCGAACGGTTCGCCGGAGCCGTAGACCGTCCGCGCGTAGTCGCTGTCCGCGGTGGGCAGGTAGGTCGCCGGGTCGAGGAACCCCACGTCGACCGTCGACGGGTCGCGGCTGACCGAGGTGGAGCCCGGGTCGCGGCGCGGCGATGCGGTCCAGGTCGCCGGGACGGCCTGGTCGGTTCGCACGTACACCTGGTCGGCCGTCGCGATCACCTGCTGCGGGGTGCCCGCTTCGGGTGGCGAGACGAGCTCCATCGCCAGGTCCAGCTGGTGCCCGTCCGGAACGCCCACGCCCGTGCCGACGTACGTCCGGGCGGATGTCCGGCCCGCCAGGGTGGCGCTCATGGTCACCGTGAAGTCCACTGTTTGACATCCTCGCCGCCCTAAAGGACGGCGATTCCAGCCACGCTGCGCGTGGCACGCGCGGCGTTCTGGCGGGTTACCGCTTCACTGCGCGGTGCCGGG
>NZ_JZKF01000225.1 GCF_000962825.1 Actinoplanes rectilineatus | reverse complement strand
GTAACCAGTGACTATCGACCCAACGTATCGGCAATGATGCCCGTTCACCCCACGGCCCCGATAGGCCAGCGGTCGTTGGAGCGGCATGACCAACGAAACCCCTCACTTACCGAACGACCGGGCCGCCCCGCGGGTGACGCTACCGAGTCACCACGGTGACCTGCCCGGAGTCCGCGGCTCGGGCCGCGACATCAGCCTGCGCCTGATGGCCGCCCTCGCCCCACAACAGGTGTACGCCCTCGTCGGCGCCGACCTCGGCCCCGGGACCGTCACCCGCCTGGGTGAAGAACTCCCGATGGCCCGTGTTCAGGTGGACCTGCTCGCCCAAGCCGGCGACACCCTCCACCACATCGAAGTCCAGTCGAAGCCCGACCCGCGCCTGCCCGAGCGGATGCTCCTCTACCGGATGCGCATCCGCGACGAACTCGTCTCCGGCCGCAACCGGCCAGCCTGCGCCAAGGGCATCCGCCAGTACATCCTGCTCCTCGGCGCCGGCGACCAGGCCGGCGACTTCGACGACGGCCAGGCCACCTTCGGGGCACCGGTCTTCAACGTCCGGGACATGAACCCGAACACCCTGCTCGCCGACCCGTCCACCGCACCCCTGGCAGCCCTCGGCAAAGCCACCTCGGACGCCGAACGACTCGACATCTTCGAAGCCGCCCTGAAAATGATCCGCACCGTGGCGGACCAGGACACCGCC
>NZ_JZKF01000224.1 GCF_000962825.1 Actinoplanes rectilineatus | reverse complement strand
GGACCAGCCGCTGGACCAGCGCACCCGCGAACGCCACGCGGCCGTGCACAGACTGCTCGAGCAAGGCCACGGCCTGCTGGAATGCGCCCGCCGTCTCGGCTGGGCGCTGAACACCGTGAAACGCTACGCCCGCGCCGCGTCAGCTGAGGAGCTGAAACGCCCACCGCGCTACCGCGAGACACTGGTGGACCCGTATCGCGACCACCTGCGCCGCCGCCGTGCTGAGGAACCCGGCGTGGCGGTCACCCGGCTGCTCGCCGAGATCCAGGAACTCGGTTATACCGGCAGCGCGAACCTGCTGGTCCGCTACCTCAACCAGGGCCGCGCCGACGCGATCCGCACACCACCCTCCCCGCGCCGGCTGGTGTCGTGGCTGATGACCAAACCCGCCGACCTACCCGCCCATCACCGCCAGCACCTGGACAATCTCCTGGCCTCATGCGCGCACCTGACCATCCTTGCCGAGCGCGTGCAGCAGTTCGCCGACCTGCTCACCGGCCGCCGCGGCAAGGAACTCGACGTCTGGACGACCCGCGTCGACGCCGACGACCTGCCCGCCCTGCACGGATTCGTCCACGGCCTGCGCATGGACCTGCCCGCCGTCATCGCCGGCCTGACCATGCCGTACAGCAACGGCCCAATCGAAGGCGCCAACACCAAGGTCAAGTTCCTGAAACGGCAAATGTACGGGCGCGCCGGCTTCGACCTCCTACGCCAGCGAATCCTGCTCGCATAGGCAGATCACCTCCACCACCGTTTCTGCGCCAGAGCCGTT
>NZ_JZKF01000223.1 GCF_000962825.1 Actinoplanes rectilineatus | reverse complement strand
GCGGCATGGATCAACCCGCCCGCAGAGAACCAGGCTGACCAGCAGATTCACTCAAAGAATCCGTGATCAACCCGCCTCAAAAATCTTGACACGTTCCGGTGGTTCATGATGCCGGAGGAACGCAGCAGCTATCCCGACGACATCCACGCGGCCCAGAGCGCGACCTTCGCCGCGAGCGTCCGGGCCGCGGCGGACCTGGAACCCGATCCGACCGAGGCCGAACAGATGATCGCGACGCTGCTGGCCGAGAGCCCCGAATTCCGCGGTCTGTGGGACGACCACGAGGTACGCCTCTGCCGTCAGGAGACCACGTCACTGCTGCACCCGACGGCGGGGCGGGTGGACTTCGACTGCGAGGTCATCTTCAGCCACGACCAGCGACAGCGGATGCTCGTCTTCACCGCCCGCAACGACGAGGACCTGCGCAGCCTGGTCACCTCCGGCCGGCCGGGCGACAACGCGGGATGACGCCCTCCGCGGATGTCGCGAGCCTGGACGACCGGGCCCCGAACGCCTGACCAGCCTCGAACAGGTCCTCGAGCATCGCCTGGGACCGCGCTGGGAGCGACTCGGCGGGAAAGAACCGTCCGCAGATCTCGCTAGACACGTTTCGTGGTAAGGGTGCGAAGCCCATCCGCGTGGTGATTTCGGGCGCGCTGGACGCCCGAAGTCACCACACCCGTGGCGGTGTGGTGAATACGGGCGCGCTGGACGCCCCAAATCACCACGCTGTTGTGGGTGTGGTGAATTCGGGCGTGCTGAGCGCCCGAAATCACCACAGAGGCAGACCCTGACTGC
>NZ_JZKF01000222.1 GCF_000962825.1 Actinoplanes rectilineatus | reverse complement strand
GCGGGGTAAAGTGTGAATGCCACAGCTTCGGCGGTGTGCTTGAGCCCCGCTACATTGTCGGCGCAGAACCACTTGACCAGTGAGCTATTACGCACTCTTTAAAGGGTGGCTGCTTCTAAGCCAACCTCCTGGTTGTCACTGCGATCCCACATCCTTTTCCACTTAGCACACGCTTAGGGGCCTTAGCTGGCGATCTGGGCTGTTTCCCTCTCGACTACGAAGCTTATCCCCCGCAGTCTCACTGCCGCGCTCTCACTTACCGGCATTCGGAGTTTGGCTGATTTCAGTAAGCTTGTGGGCCCCCTAGACCATCCAGTGCTCTACCTCCGGCAAGAAACACGCGACGCTGCACCTAAATGCATTTCGGGGAGAACCAGCTATCACGGAGTTTGATTGGCCTTTCACCCCTAACCACAGGTCATCCCCCAACTTTTCAACGTTGGTGGGTTCGGTCCTCCACGTAGTCTTACCCACGCTTCAACCTGCCCATGGCTAGATCACTCCGCTTCGGGTCTAGAACATGCGACTAAAAACGCCCTATTCAGACTCGCTTTCGCTACGGCTACCCCACACGGGTTAACCTCGCCACATGCCACTAACTCGCAGGCTCATTCTTCAAAAGGCACGCCATCACCCCAAAAGGCTCTGACGGATTGTAGGCGAACGGTTTCAGGTACTATTTCACTCCCCTCCCGGGGTACTTTTCACCATTCCCTCACGGTACTAGTCCGCTATCGGTCACCAGGAAGTATTCAGCCTTACCAGGTGGTCCTGGCAGATTCACAGCAGATTCTAGGAGTCCGCTGCTACTCGGGAA
>NZ_JZKF01000221.1 GCF_000962825.1 Actinoplanes rectilineatus | reverse complement strand
AGTTCACCCCGCAGGTCGCCGGGCCGACCGCCGCCTTCACCGGCACCAGCATGATCAGATTCGGCGCCGACAGCGACGACGCCAACACGGAATACACCACCGTCGAAGCCTCCGGCAAGGAACCGATCACCGCCAAGAGCATCCGGATCGGCGACGACGTGTGGGTCACCTCACCCGTCATGAAACCCCAAGACGGACGCACGTGGATCGGGAAGGGCACCGCCCGATCCTGGGGCAACATCCTCGCCGACCCGACGAACGAGCTGGCCGACTTCACCGTCTGGAAGCCCTTCATCCCCCAGGTCACCCGCGACGACGCCTTCGACGGCTGGGACAGCAAGGACATGGCCGACCTGGACGGCGCCCCCTACAAATACGAGATCACCTGCGGCGTCAGCAGCGCCGCCGCCAACCCCGGCTGCGCGCCGCCGCTACCGGACCGCCTGGGCAACCTGTTCAACGTCATCGGCAGCCCGATGCGCTACCAAGCCTGGCTCGACGACACCGGCCTACTCCGCAAACTCGAAGTCAACATCAGCATGGCGTACATCGCCAGTGTCGACACCGCGCCCAAGGGCGGCGGCCACCCGCAGGGCGAGTACTACGCCCACGTCGTCTTCAACCTCGACCAGTTCGGCACCCCCGTCACCGTCACCGCACCCGACGACGCCGACGTCACCACCGAGATCGGCGTGATCCGGACCAAATAAGGACTTACCAAAGTCCGCGATTCCCCCACCATTTCCAGGAGAACCCCCTGTC
This sequence comes from Actinoplanes rectilineatus, assembly GCF_000962825.1. Classification (GTDB taxonomy): domain Bacteria; phylum Actinomycetota; class Actinomycetes; order Mycobacteriales; family Micromonosporaceae; genus Actinoplanes; species Actinoplanes rectilineatus. Next base: position 89 of record NZ_JZKF01000221.1, on the reverse strand, counting down.
CCGCGGCCGGATCATCTACAGCCTCGTCGTCATCCTCGCCGGAGTCGCCGTCATCGCCGGCGGCGAATGGCTGAACGCCCGCTACGGCA
>NZ_JZKF01000220.1 GCF_000962825.1 Actinoplanes rectilineatus | reverse complement strand
GGCTCTGGCGCAGAAACGGTGGTCGAGGACCCGGGATCCTATGTGGTCTGACCTGTGCATGATCATGATGCCCGTGTGATCTGATCGGGACGATCTTTCCTGGCTTGTCTTCGCTGGTGATCGAGCAGGTGCTCGATCAGGGGACGATGGTGGGCGTGGTCGCCCGGACCTCGGTGACCGCGGTGGCCTGCCCGGATTGCGGGCAGCTCAGCGAGCGGGTCCATGCGTATCACCAGCGGCGTCTGGCTGATCTTCCGGTCGGTGGCCGTGCGGTGGTCGTGCAGTTGCGGGTCCGTCGCCTGGTCTGTGTGATGCCGTCCTGCCCGCGGCGAACGTTTCGGGAGCAGGTGCCGATGCTGACCAGGCGGTGGGCGCGGCGGACCCGGGCGCTGACCGCGCTGGTCGCTGACCTGGCCGTCGTGGCCGCCGGTCGTGCCGGTGCAGCCGTGCTGTCCCGGATCGGTGCTCGGGTCTCCCGCAGCACCGTGCTGCGGGTGCTGATGGCGACGTCGATCCCCGATCGTCCGGTTCCGACCGTGCTCAGCGTGGATGACTTCGCGCTACGCCGGGGCCGCCGCTATGCCACGTTGCTGATAGACGCGGTCACCCATCGCCGTGTCGATGTGCTACCCGATCGCAAGGCCGAAACCCTGGCCGCGTGGCTGCGCGAACATCCCGGTGTGCAGGTCGTATGCCGCGACGGCTCGGCAGCCTATGCCGAGGCGATCCGCACCGGGGCACCCCACGCGGTGCAGGTCAGCGACCGATGGCACCTGTGGGCGAACCTGGCCAAGGCCGTCGAGAGGACCGCGATCGCCCACAGCGGCTGCTGGCGTGACGGCCCGGTCCGGCCGGAC
>NZ_JZKF01000022.1 GCF_000962825.1 Actinoplanes rectilineatus | reverse complement strand
GGCATGGGGGGAACGGATCGGATGGAGGCGTATGGCTCCGGTGTGCGAGTTGGGTGGGCCACTGAGCGCCGCGCATCGGTGGGGAGCCGGCACCCGCCCGCCCTCGGACGCCGGTGGGCGAGCTGGGTGGTGAGGTGTCACAGCGGGCGAGCGGGGTGGGAGGCGTGACGGTGGGTGAGCTGGGTGGGAGGCGTCACGGTGGTGCGGCTGGTGGGGTGGGGCGGTCGCTGAGCTGGGGGATGGCTGGTCATGATCTGGACTGTTTATGGTGCTTGAGAGCTGATCGAGTGTTTTGCCCCCTGTGCTGCGGGAGTCTGCGATGCCCGTTTTTCGTGCAGCCCATGAGCCGACCGACCGTTCGCCGGGTGAGCCGCCCGGGCCGGGACGAATAACCGGAACCACCGGTGATGCGGGTGGCCGGCCTGCCGCGGAACGGGTGCCGATGCGACCGGCGCCGCAACCCCGGGCGGTCGGGGAGCCGGAGATCCTGCCGCCGGACCGGGGCACCCCGATGCGGTCGAGACCATCGCCGAGACCGGCGCCGGCGTCATCACCGAGACCGGCGTCGGCACCATCACCGAGACCCGCGCCGGGACCCGCGCCGGGGTCGGAAGCAACGCCGCAGCCGGGACGGACGGGGGTGGGTGGGAGTGCGATCTATCCCAGCAACGCGGGGCGGCTCAGTGGGAAACCGGTCACCCCGCTCGGCGGTGGCCGGCCGCCCGGGTACAAGGCCTATTCGCCCGCCCGGGGCGCCGGCGCGGGTACGGGCGGGCGCACCGCAAGAGCGGGGAGGGACGGGAGTGACGGTAGGCGTACCCCGGCGAATGACGGACCGACCGAACCCCTGGCCGGCGGCAGACCGGTGAAGCGCAAGTGGTCCCTCGGCCTGGTCGTCGCGGTCGTGCTCAGTTCACTGGCGTTGATCTTCTCGGTGGCGACGGCGGCTACCGGATATGTGTCCTGGCGGGCCGCCAAGGGCGCGGCGACGGGCACGAGGGCGGAGACGACGTCCGCCTCCGGAGCGGCGGGGACGACGTCCGCGCCCGGAGCTCCGGCGGCGACGTCCGCGCCTGGAGCACCGGCGACGACGCCATCCGCGCCGCAAGCATCTCTGGCATCCATGTCGGCGGCGGCCAGCCCGACCACCGGCAAGACGAAGGTCGAAGTGGACCGTCTCGCGTACCCCGCGGAAGCCCTCGCCCTCCGGGCCGGCTGCGACGCCGAGCTGCCGGTGGACCTCGACGAACCCCGGGTCAACGTCGAGCGGGCGAAAGCCGACCTCACCTACGCCGACCCGTGCGACCGGCCGGCCCGGCTCGGTGCGGGAACCGGTGCCGTCGCCGTCACGCAGCGCGTCGCCCGGGGCACCGATCCCGCCGGTTGCCGGCGGGCGATCCGGACCCGGCCGCTCGGGCCCGGCGCCGACCTCGAGGTGGTGAAGGGCTCCGCGCTCTGCGTGCTGACCTCCGCCGATCCGCCCACTCTCGCGCTCGTGGAGATCGTCGACGTCGGCGGTACCGGCACCGCCGGCCTGCGTGTCACCTCCTGGCGGGTCGCTGATTAGCAGAGCAGTGACCGGCCCGTGGCGCGCGGCGCGGGGCGTGCCTGACAGAATGTCGGGTGCGCCCCGCGAACTCTGTTAGGAGACGTTTCCGTGATCCGTACCCATGACGCCGGCACTCTGCGCGCGAGCGACGCCGGCACGACGGTGACGCTCGCCGGGTGGGTCGCGCGTCGGCGCGACCACGGCGGTGTCATCTTCGTCGATCTGCGGGACGCCTCCGGCGTGGTGCAGGTCGTCTTCCGCGAGGAGGATGCGCACGCGCTGCGCAACGAGTTCTGCGTGAAGGTCGTCGGCGAGGTCAACGCCCGCCCGGACGGCAACGAGAACCCGGAGCTGGCCACCGGCGCGATCGAGGTCGTCGCGTCCGAGCTGACCGTGCTCTCCGAGGCCGCTCCGCTGCCGCTGCCGATCGACGACACGATCACCGCCGCCGACGATCTGCGCCTCAAGTACCGATACCTGGACCTGCGCCGTTCCGGTCCGGCGAACGCTCTGCGCCTGCGCAGCCGCGCCAACCAGATCGCGCGGGAGGTGCTGCACGCCCGCGACTTCAACGAGATCGAGACGCCGACCCTGACCCGGTCGACGCCGGAGGGCGCCCGCGACTTCCTGGTGCCGGTCCGCCTGCAGCCCGGCACGTGGTATGCGCTTCCCCAGTCCCCGCAGCTGTTCAAGCAGCTGCTGATGGTGGCCGGCATGGAGCGGTATTACCAGATCGCCCGTTGCTACCGGGACGAGGACTTCCGCGCCGACCGGCAGCCGGAGTTCACCCAGCTCGACATCGAGATGTCGTTCGTGACGCAGGACGACATCATCGCGCTCGGCGAGGAGCTCGTCAGCAAGCTGTGGGGCGAGCTGGCCGACTACCAGGTTCAGCTGCCGATTCCGCGGATCACGTGGACCGACGCGATGAACCGGTACGGTTCCGACAAGCCCGACCTGCGGTACGGCGTCGAGCTGGTCGAGCTGACCGACTACCTGCGTGGCACGTCGTTCCGGGTGTTCGCGGGTGCGATCGACGCCGGCGGTTACGTCGGTGCGGTCGTCATGCCGGGTGGCGCCACGCAGACCCGCAAGGAGCTGGACGGCTGGCAGGACTGGGCGAAGGCCCGGGGCGCCCGCGGTCTGGCCTACGTGGTCCTCGACGCGGAGACCGGCGAGGCGAAGGGCCCGGTGGCCAAGAACCTGTCCGCCGAGCACCTGGCCGGCCTGGCCGACGCCGTGGGCGCGAAGCCCGGCGACGCGGTCTTCTTCGCCGCGGCCACCGAGCGGCGGGAGGCGCAGGAACTGCTCGGCGCGGCCCGCATCGAGATCGCCAAGCGGGCCAAGCTGATCGACGAGTCGGCCTGGGCGTTCTGCTGGGTCGTCGACGCGCCGATGTTCGAGAAGACCGACGACGGCGGCTGGACCGCGGTCCACCACCCGTTCACGTCGCCGAACGAGGAGTGGGAGCCGCGTTTCGAGGAGGCGCCGGACAAGGCCCTCGCGTACGCGTACGACATCGTCTGCAACGGCAACGAGATCGGCGGCGGTTCGGTGCGTATCCACCGCGCCGACGTGCAGAGCCGCGTGTTCTCGCTGCTCGGCATCTCGCCGGAGGAGGCCGAGGACAAGTTCGGCTTCCTGCTGGAGGCCTTCAAGTACGGCCCGCCGCCGCACGCCGGCATCGCGATCGGCTGGGACCGGACCTGCATGCTGCTCAGCGGCAACGAGTCGATCCGTGAGGTCATCGCGTTCCCGAAGACCCGGGGCGGTTTCGACCCGCTGACCACCGCGCCGACGCCGATCACCCGGCAGCAGCGTCTGGAGGCCGGCATCGACGCCAAGCCGAAGTCCGCGGCGGGCGCGCCGGGAACGGACGGCCAGGCGGCCCCGGTGCAGCACTCCAACTGATCGAGAACAGCTCGAACAGCCCGAACAGCTCGGCCTCGCTCTGACGGGCGAACGTCGAGCGCCTGACGAGCGAGGGCGGAACGTTCAACGGCGGCCGGGATGCACCCGGCCGCCGTTGCTGTGAGACTGGCAGCGTGGAGCCGACCATCGTTCTTCGCGAGCCGCAGCACTATCTCGGCCGCCGCGAATCGATCGCCATGACCGAGTTCGCCCGCCTGGCGGACCAGTTGCCCGGCATGTTCGCGGGCCTGGCCCGGCAGGGCGTCCCGATCGCCGGCCCACCGTTCTTCCGCTACCGCGTGATCGACATGGCGGCGGAGATGGTCGTCGAAGCCGGCATTCCGCTCGCCAACGCGATCCCGGTGGAGCCACCCGATTTCGTGGACGTGCTGCCGGGCGGCCGTTACGCGACGATCACCCACATCGGCCACCCCGGCGAGTTGATGGCCGTCACCGCGCGGCTGCTCGACTGGGCGCCCCGCAACGGCCTGTCCTGGGACGTCACCCCGACCCCGACCGGCGAGGTCTGGGGCGGCCGCCTGGAGATGATGCTGACGAACCCGGCGGAGCAGCCGGACATGCACAAATGGGAGACCGCGCTCCTCTTCAAGCTCGCCGACTGACAACCCCCCGGTGGTGCGGGCGACTGCCTCAGCTGACGCTTCTCATGGGGTACGAGCCACACCTCCCTCAGCGACTACGCGTCCCGGCCTGCCCCAGGTGCTTCTCCTCTCACTGCTCCATGATCAGTTCCGTGGCGCGTTCAGCGGCCGCGAGCAGTCCCGGATCACCGGCGACGCTCCACGTCTCCACCGCGGCATCCGCGAATTTGATCGCGTGGGCGTCCCCGCTCCCGGCGGCCCGCGCGAACACGTCAGCAGCCGGCCGCGCCGACGATCGCGCTGACGATCGTGTCGGCGGCCGCGCTGACGGCCACGCTGACGATCGCGCCGGCGGCCGCGCCGACGAACCCGACCGCTCGAGCAGGGCGGCCGGTTCGGGCGATGCGGTGGCGATTCCGGAGGACGTCGACGTTCCGTCCGAGGGTGCCGAGCGGATCGCCGCCGTCCGCGGGTCGGGTTCGGCCGGACTGTAGGCGGCCGTGATCGCCGCCGTGGCCGCCCATGCCGCCGCCACGCTCGCGCCCGCCATCGACGGTGGCAACGCCGGCAGTACCCGTGCCACGGCGGCCGGTGCCGTCGCCGCGTGCACGAGCATGATCGGGCTCCCGTACCCGAAATGGAGATGACGCCGCACCGCGGCCGCGACGATCGCCCGCAGTCGATCCGAAGCCGCGGGCGAGGTCACCGCCGGCACCGCCCCGGCCGTCTCCGCCCAGTCCGGCATCGTGGCCAGTTGGGAGAGCCGGTTCCGCACCCCGAACCGCTGATCCGGCACCCGGGGCACCGCGTCCAGTGCGGTCCGCGGATCCGACGCCCGGTACGGCCCTTTCCCGGCCGGTGCGAGCGGCTGCCACCGGGCCGCCCAGTAGGCCAGGCCCCGGCCCAGTTCGCCGACCCGTTCCGGGGTCTCCTCCTCGAGCAGTGCCCGCACCGCATGCCCGACCCGGATCACCCCGTGAGTGGCGCCCGCGGCGATGCCCGGCAGCAGTCGCGGCCACCATGTGACCAGCACGTCCCGCCACGGCGCCAGCGTCGTCTCCCGGGCGAAGAACGTCAGCCAGTCCCCGGTCCGCACCGGGTCGCCGAGCGGGTCACGCCACTCCTGCGGCCGGATCGCGGCGATGCCCCGCGGCACCTGCTCCAGCCGGGGCCGGTAGTCGTCCAGCCATCGGTGCACGCTCTCGCCGTGACCGTGTCGGATCAGCGTTTCGGCGGCCATCGGCCCGTGGTTGGAGAGCCAGCCGTCGCGTTCCGGCCCGGTGTCGCGTAGCCGGTGCAGTGCCTCGTCCAGGGTGTGGTCGGTCATCTTTCGACTCTGCGACCTGAACCCGACTTCAGTTCAAGCCCATCGATGAATCATGCGTGCAAAGAACTTGTGCATAACTTATGTGCACAGTTATTGTGCACTCATGACGGAAGATGTCACCCAGGTCCACCTCAGCGGCCGGCAGATCCGCGTCCTCGCCCATCCACTCCGCGTGCAGTTGCTCGGCCGGCTGCGCGCCGAGGGCCCGGCCACCGCCACCCGGCTCGCCGAGCTGCTCGGCACCAACACCGGCGCGACCAGCTACCACCTGCGCCGGCTCGCCGAGGTGGGCCTGGTCGTCGAGGAGGAGCGCCCGGGCACCGGCCGGCGCCGTTTCTGGCGGGCCGAGCACGACATGTCGAGCTGGCGGCGCAGCAACTTCGCCGGTGATCCGGATGCCACCGCGGCCGTCGAGTGGATGGAGGCGTTCCAGGTCAACCGGTTCGTCGAGTTGGCCGGCGAGTGGCGTCGTGGCGTCGCCGACGAGCCCGCCGAGTGGCGCGACTCCGGCGAGCTCAGCGACTACTTCATGGAGCTCACCCCCGAGCAGCTGCGCACCCTGATGGCCGAGATCGAGGAGGTGGTCATGCGGCACGGTCTGGCCGGACGCACCGATCCGCAGCCCGGCGCCCGCCCGGTCTCGCTCTACCTGGCCGCGCTGCCCCGCCGGCGCGACGCCGTCACCCCCACGGAGGAGGGCGACAGATGACGCTCGCGCAGGCCCGGCTCCGTTTCCTGGTCCTGATCGGGATGCGATGGTTCCCGGTCGGTCTCACCATCCCGGTCCTCGTCCTGCTCCCCCTCGAGCGGGGCCTCAGCATCGCCCAGATCGGTTCCCTCGCCGCGATCCAGGGTTTCACCGTCCTCTTCCTCGAACTCCCCACCGGCGGCCTCACCGACGCGCTCGGCCGCCGCCCGGTGCTGCTGCTCGCCGGTGTCGTCAACGTCGTCTCGCTGGCGCTGATCGCGTCGGCCTCCTCGGCCCTGCTCTTCGGCGCCGCCTACTTCCTGCAGGGCGTCTACCGGGCGCTGGACAGCGGGCCGCTGGAGGCCTGGTTCGTGGACCGGGCACTGGCCGCCGACCCGGCGGCCGACCTGGAGACGGCGCTCAGCCGCAGCGGCGTCGTGGTCGGCCTGTCCATCTCCGGCGCGGCCCTGATCAGCGGCGGCCTGATCTGGCTCGGGCCCCTCGGGCCGGTGAGCGCGCTGACCCTGCCGGTGCTGGTCGCCCTGGTGCTGAGCGTGGCGGCCACGGTGGCGGTGGCGCTGCTGATGACCGAGGAACGCCCGGCGCGCGGGGCGGCCGCCCTGGTCGCCTCGATCCGGGGCGTGCCCACGGCGATCGGCGGCGCGCTCGGGCTGGTCCGCCGGTCCCGGGTGGTGCTCGCCCTGATCGGCGTGGAGCTGCTCTGGAGCGTGGGCATGGTCACTTTCGAGAAGCTGATGCCGCTGCGGCTCAGCGAGGTCACCGCCGACCCGGACGCCGCAGCCGCCCTGATGGGCCCGGTCAGTTCGGTGGCCTGGGCCGCCTCGGCCGCCGGCGCTGCCGTGGTCCCGCTGCTCACCCAGCGGATCGGTGCACCCTGGACCGGCTTCACGCTGCGCCTGGTGCAGGGCGCGACCATCCTCGGCATGGGTCTGGCCGGCGGCCCGGCCGGCCTGATCGCCGCGTTCCTGCTCACCTATGCGGTGCACGGCGCGGCGAACCCGGTGCACGCGGCACTGCTGCACCGGCAGGCCGAGGGGGAGTACCGGGCGAGTCTGCTCTCGCTGAACTCGATGCTGGGACAGCCCGGCTTCGCGATCGGATCGATCGTCCTCACCGCCGTCGCGGCCCGGGCCGGCACCCCAGCGGCGATCATGACCGGTGCGATCGTTCTGGCAGCAGCGGCACCCCTCTATCTCGTCCGGGAAAGAACCGCGTTTCGGGAGCCCTCCCACTCGGGTACCTCCGAGTCACAGGCTCTCTGACCCCCGGAGGATTCCGATGCTCGCCATCGCCGCCGCCGTAGTCTTCGGCATCTGGCTTCTCGCCGACCTGCTCGACACCAACTTCGGCGCCCCCGATCTCTTCAACTTCCCGACCATGGCCTCGCTCGGCCTGCTGCTGCTCTCGCTCTACCTGGCGGGCATCGGCAGCGGACCGCGGGCCTCCTCCGGCGGCACCGGCTCCGGCCGTCGCTTCTACGGCCGTCGTCCCGGCCGAGGCTGACCGCTGCCGTTCATCCGCCGCATCCGGCCTGTTCCGGTCCGGTTCGTGGATCGCGCGGGGACCTGTTCCCCCGCGATCCACGAACCGGGCACCGGGACGGGCCGGTCGCGTAGTAGCACGTCCCCGGCCCGCGGACGATCGCGATTTCGGCACTGCTCCGAACCCCCGGTACTGTCGGATGCGATGGAAACGGACGGGCTCTTCTCACTGGCGTCACCCGGCGATCGGGTCGCACCCACCGGCGCCGAGGCGTCCGGTTTCGGGGCACCCGCCGCTGACGCGCCGCTGCCGGTGCGGATGCGCCCGGTCGGCCTCGACGAGCTCATCGGTCAGGAGCACCTGCTCGCCCCGGGCGCCCCGCTGCGCCAGCTGGTCACCGGCTCGAGTCCGATGTCGGTCATCCTGTGGGGCCCGCCGGGCACCGGCAAGACCACGATCGCCCACCTGGTGGCGAACGCCACGGACCGCAAGTTCGTCGCGATGTCCGCGCTCACCGCGGGCGTCAAGGACGTCCGTGCGGTGATCGACACCGCGCGCCGCGAGCGCCGTTACGGCGGCCCGCCCACCGTGCTCTTCATCGACGAGGTGCACCGCTTCAGCAAGACCCAGCAGGACTCGCTGCTCGCCGCGGTCGAGGACCGCACGGTCACGCTGCTCGCGGCGACGACCGAGAACCCGTACTTCTCGGTGATCTCGCCCCTGCTCTCCCGCTGCGTGCTGCTGACCCTGCAGGCGCTCGAGGAGGACGACGTCCGCGGTCTCATCCGGCGCGCGGTCACCGACGGGCGCGGTCTGGGCGGCGCGGTCACGCTCACCGCCGAAGCAGAGGACCATCTGGTACGCCTGGCGTCCGGTGACGTCCGCAAGGCGCTGACCGCGCTCGAAGCCGCGGCCGGATCCGCCCAGGCACAGGGCGCGCGTGAGATCGATCTCGCCACCGCGGAACGCGCCGTGGACGTGGCGGCCGTCCGCTACGACCGGGACGGCGACGCCCACTACGACGTGACCAGCGCATTCATCAAGAGCATGCGGGGCAGCGACCCGGACGCCGCGCTGCACTGGCTGGCCCGGATGCTGGTCGCCGGCGAGGACCCGCGGTTCATCGCCCGGCGCATCGTGATCTTCGCCAGTGAGGACGTCGGCATGGCCGACCCGCAGGCGCTGCTGGTGGCCACCGCGGCCGCCCAGGCCGTGCAGCTCATCGGCATGCCCGAGGCACAGCTCAACCTGGCGCAGGCCGTGGTGCACATGGCCACCGCGCCGAAATCCAACACCGTCACCACCGCCATCGGCGAGGCCATCACCGACGTCCGCAAAGGTCGCGGCGGGGCGGTGCCGGCCCATCTGCGGGACGCGCACTACTCCGGCTCGAAAGGCCTGGGCCACGGGCGGGGATACCGTTATCCGCACGACGACCAGCGTGGCGTCGTGCGCCAGCAGTACGCGCCGGACGATCTCGTCGGCACCGACTACTATCGGCCGACCGACCACGGCGCGGAACGCGCGGTGGGAGAGAGGGTCCCGCGTCTTCGCCGGATTGTGCGAGGTCTCGGCCCGGCTCCGCGTGCGACCGCCACCACCGTGGCGACCACGGCGACGACCGCTTCGGCGGACGGAGCCGACCACGCGGTGGGTGGTGAACGAGCCGTGGATGCGTCACAGTCCGTGGCGGGCTCGAGTGGTGAGCAGGCCGTGGACGCAGCACAGTCCGCGGCGGGCTCGGGTGGTGAGCAAGTCGTGGATGCGTCACGGTCCGCGGCGGGCTCGAGTGGTGACCAGGCCGTGGACGCAGCACAGTCCCTGGCGGGATCCGCTCCGGACGCGACAGCGGACGGTCCCGAGACCGTAGCAGACGGTGTGTCATCAACGGCAACGAGTGCGGCGAACGCCGGCACGACAGACGACAGCGGCGACACTGCCGGGGAGGAACAGCCGTGAAATCGCGGGGTCCCGATCAGCCCGACGAGGACGCCGGCCAGAAGGCGGAGAAGACCGGCAGAGGTCGCCTCCGCTTCGGCCGCGGACGTCCCGAACAGCCGATGGTCCCCGAGGTGATCCCGCAGGAGGAGACCGGCTGGCTCGACGACCTGCGCACGGCGAAGCAGGACCGGGTCGCGATCGGCCCGGGCGCCTCGCCCGGCGAGATGGCCCGGACCAGCAAGTCCGGCCGGGTCGCCCCCGGCCCGGACGACGCCCCGGACGACGACTTCTTCATGCCCGGCGACGACGAGGACGGCGACCCGTCCCGCGGTGCCGGTCCTGACGCCGACGAGCAGGGGCATCGCCCCGGCCCGGTGTCGGGCGCCCCGACCGGTCCCGGTCCGGTCTCCGGTGGCCCCGCCATGGGCGCTCCCGGCGGCATGGGCGGACCCGGGGGCATGAGTGGACCCGGCGGCATGGGCGCTCCTGGTGGCTTCGGTGGTCCGGGTGGACCTGGCGGCCCGGGTGGACCTGGCGGCCCGGGTGGACCTGGCGGCCCGGGTGGACCTGGCGGCCCGGGTGCTCCCGGCGGTCTCGGTCAGCGGCCCGGCCGTTTCGGTGCCGGTCCTGACGGGGCGGCGGGTCAGCAGGGTTTCGGCCAGCAGGGTTCCGGATCCTTCGGTGGTCCGCAGGGCCCCGGGTTCGGCGGTCAGCCGGGCCAGCAGGGTCCCGGTCAGCCCGGTATGGGAGTTCCCGGTCAGCCCGGCATGGGTGGTCCCGGTCAGCCCGGCATGGGTGGTCCCGGTCAGCCCGGCAGGGGTGGTCCTGGGCAGCCCGGTATGGGACAGATGGGCCCGCGTGCGGGCCAGGGCGGCCCCGGTCAGATGGGCCCCGGTGCCGGCGGCCCCGGTCAGGCGGGTCCCGGTCAGATGGGCCCCGGTGCCGGCGGCCCCGGTCAGGCGGGTCCCGGTCAGATGGGCCCCGGTGCCGGCGGTCCCGGTCAGGTGGCGCCCGGTCAGGCGGGTTCCGGCGGCCAGATGGCTCCAGGCCAGATGGCTCCAGGGCAGATGGGTCCCGGCGCGGGCGGTCCCGGTCAGATGGGTCCGGGGCACCGATCTGTTCCGGTCAACCCCGGTGCGGTCGGCGCGCGTGGCGCGGCCCAGCCCGGACAGGTGCCGCCGGAGCAGGTTCCCGGCGGTCCGCGTCCGGTTCCCGCCGGCCAGATCCCTGGTCAGACTCCGCCCGGCACGGGTTCCGCTCAGGTGCCCGGACAGGGCCGTGCCCCCTTCCAGCCCGGCCAGATGCCGCCCGGTCAGCCCGGACACGCTGGTCAGATGACTGGCCCGATGCGGCCCGGTCAGATGGGCCCGGGTCACCCCGGTCAGATGCCGCCTGGTCAGATGCCGCCTGGTCAGATGGGTCCGGGACAGCCTGGGCCGATGGGTCCGGGACAGCCCGGTTCGATGGGTCCGGGGCAGCCTGGGCAGATGTCGGCCGGCCCGGCTTCGGCGCAGTTGCCGCCCGGCGCCCGCCGCAGTGGTCCGCCGCAGCGTGGCCGTCCCGAACCGGTCGAGCCCGGCCACAGCCGTCGGCAGATCGACGCCGACCAGGACGTACCCGGCTTCGGCGCGCCGTCCGGCACGGCTCCTGGCTTCGGTGGACCCAACGCTGGTGGCCCCGGCTTTGGTGGTCCCGGCGCGGCCGGTGGCCCCGGGTTCGGTGGGCCTGGCGCCGGTGGTCCCGGTGCCGGTGGTCCTGGGTTCGGTGGTCCGGGTGCCGGTGGTGGGCAGCCCGCAGGCCCGATCGTCCCGCTATCCGGCAATGCGCCGGAGATCCCGGTCGCCCGTTCCAGCGTCCGCCCGGTCTCCCCGGGTATCCGTCCGACGTCTCCGGCCGGCCCGGCCCGGGACCGGTTCCGCCCGGACGGTGCGCCCGGCCGCGCCTCGGTGCCCCCGCCGCCCGGCGGGTTCGACGCGGTGAACCAGTCCGGCCCGATTCCCGGCTACGACGAAGTCAACCAGTCCGGCCCGATCCCCGGGGCCCGTGGACGTGCCAACCCGGCCGGTTACGACGAGGCCAACCAGTCGGGTCCGATTCCGCGTGGCCGTGCGATCCCGGCCGGCTACGACGAAGTCAACCAGTCGGGTCCGATCCCGCGTGGGCGCGCCAATCCGGCGGGCTACGACCCGTCCGGCCAGCCGAACCCGGTTTCCGGCGGCCGTGGTCAGGTGAATCCGGTTTCGGGCGGCCGTGGTGGCTATGACCCGTCGGGTCAGGTGAACCCGGTTTCCGGTGGTCGCGGTGGTTACGACGCGTCCGGCCAGGTGAACCCGGTCTCGGGTGGCCGTGGTGGTTACGACCCGGGCAGCCAGTCGGGTCCGATCCCGCGGGGGCGGGCCAACCCGGCGGGCTACGACCCGTCCGGACAGTCCGGCCCGATTCCGCGTGGCCGTGCGAATCCGGCCGGTTACGACGAGTCCGAGCGTTCGGGCCCGATTCCGCGGGGGCAGGTGAACCCGGCCGGTTACGACGAGTCCGAGCGTTCCGGTCCGATCCCGCGGGGACGGGCCAACCCGGGCGGCTACGACCCGGCGGGCCCGGGCTACGACCCGGCCGGTGCGGGCTACGAGTCGGCGCACCGGACCGGCGGGTTCGACGCGGGCCAGTCCGGGCCGATGCCCGGGTACGACGAGGTCAACCAGTCGGGCCCGTTGCCCGGCGGCCCCCGTGGCCAGTACGGCGCCCCGGAAGAGCGGTCCCGCCGTGGTCGCCGCGCGCGGCCCGACGACGATGAGCAGCAGGGTTCGGCCGGCGGCTACCCGCAGGCCGGCGAGGAGTCGACCGGACGCCACGGCCGGATCGCCCGGGGTGGTCATGCCGGGCCCGACAGCGATGGCGGCTGGGGCCAGGGTCCCGGCGAGCAGCGATCCGGCCGGCACGGTGCTCCGGACGACGGGGCGCCGCGGTCCGACACCGGTTCCTACGGTCTGGTCCGTCCCGGTTCGCACACCGGCGCGCACGGCATCGTCCGCCCGGGGTCGCACACCGGGGCGCACGACCTGGTCCGGCCCGGTGAGCCGCGTACCCGGGCTGCCCGCCGTGCCGCGGAGGAGGCCGACGAGCCGAACAGCGGTGTCGTCGACCCGGCCAGTGGTTCCGGGGTGACCGGTCCGCGGCGGATCGGGCCCGGCGACGGCCGCCCGGTGCGTGCCGCGGCCGCGGTCCCGCCGGTCGTGCCCGGTCGTGAGGGTGCCCGTACCCCGGCGCTGCCCGGACGGGCCGGCGCGATGGCGGACAGCACCTCCGGCGTGATCCAGCGTCCCGGTGCGCCCCGCCGTGGGCCGGGGCCGCAGAACGGCCCACAGCAGAACGGGCCCTACCAGGGCGGACCGAATCCGGGTGTCAACCCGGGCGCGCTGCACCAGGGCGGTCTCCCGCCGGGTCTGCAGCAGGGCGGCCAGAGTCAGATCGGCCCGGACCGCAGCATGCCGTCCGGACCGCCCGGGGGCCGTCGCCGGGCCCGTGACGACGCCGGCGATTCCGACGAAGGCTGGCACGAAGGCGGCTCATCGGACGACGACCCGCCGGACCCGGCCGGTACGGCCGGAGCCGCCGCCGTGGTGGCACCGGGACGACCGGACGCCGGCACTTCCGGAGCAGCCGGGGGGAAGCCCGCGCGCCCGGACACCGGCACGGCCAGGTCCGCGGCGGTGGCCCCGGCGCGCCCGGACGCCGCCGTGCCCGGTGCCGGTGCTGGGGACGGCCCGGCCCGTGGCGGCGCCGCGGTGCCCGGCCGGCCTGCCTCGGAGAGTGGACGACCGGGTGCGGCCGCACGTGGTGGCGCCGTGGTCCCGGGACGGCCCGGAGCGAACGGTGACGATGGTCCGGCCCGTGGCGGTGCCGCGGTTCCCGGTCGGCCCGGAGCGGGCGCTGAGGACGGTTCCGCGCGTGGTGGCGCTGCCCCCGTGCGCGGTGGTGCCGCGGTGCCCGGTCGGCCCGGAGCGGGCGCTGAGGACGGTTCCGCGCGTGGTGGGGCTGTCGTGCCCGGACGTGCGGCGGGCGGCCCGGACGGTGGACCGGCGCGTGGCGGCGCGATCGTGCACGGCCGGATGGGCGCCGACGACGGCCCGGACGGTGGAGTCGCCCGTGGTGGCGCTTCGGTGCCCGGTTCCGGCCCGGACAGCAGTCCGGCGCGTGGTGGGGCTGTCGTGCCCGGACGCGCGGCGGGCGGCCCGGACGGTGGACCCGCCCGAGGCGGCGCGTCCGTGCCGGGCTCCGGACCGGATGGGACCGCCCGCGGTGGCGCCTCCGTGCCCGGTTCCGGACCGGACGGACCTGCCCGAGGTGGCGCTTCGGTGCCCGGTTCCGGCCCGGCTGGTGGACCCGCCCGTGGCGGCGCGGTCGTCAAGGCGGCCCGTGCCGGTGCGGTCGTGCCCGGACGGGCTGTGCCGGGACCGGACGACGCCGCGGGTGCCGCACGGGTTCCCGGCGGGAGCCCTGCCGGACCGGGTGACGGCTCCCGGGCTCCGGCCGGTGCACGGGACGGTGCTCCGGGCGTACCCCGGCATGAGGATGACGACGCACCCGGCGCGAGTGCCGGCGGTGAGGCCGTCGCGGCAGCTCGCGTGGGTGGCCGTCCGGCCCTGCCCGCCGCCCGGACCGCGCTCGCCCTCCCGGCCGGGACGTCCGGTGCCGGGGACGAGGAGGACGCCGAGGCCGCCGGTGGTCTGCGGGGTGCCGGTGCCGAACTACGCCGCAAGCTGCGCACCCAGCGGCGCCTGCGGGTGATCACGTTGTCCTCGGTGGCCGTGGTCGTCCTGTTGGTGCTGCCGATGTTCTTCGGGATCCGGGCGATGAGCAGCGACCCGGTCTTCGCGTCACTCGATGAGCTGAACGTGCCGTCGTGGGCCGCCGCGGAGACCGAGGACCGGCGCAACGGCAACGACTGGTGTTTCATGGAGTGCCGGTTCCGCGAACGGGTGACCGCGTCCGAGAAGCCGTTCCAGGAGACCTCGGAGGCGTGGACGACGGCGCTCAAGAAGGCCGGGTGGACGCAGTGGAAGGTCGCCGAGTGCCCGGAGACGCCGATCCGCGCCGAGGACGGCACCTACAGCTGCTGGAAACGTGACGAGCTCAACCTGGACCTGTTCGTGAGCCTGCCGGGCTGCGCCGTCGACCAGATCGCGGCGGACGCCATCCCTTCGACCACCGACGAGGAGGCGCAGGCGCAGGCCGAGGCGGCGGCCGATCCGGCGTCGTGCGTCGGATCGACGGTCAGCATCAAGGTGCAGAACGCGATCGGCGACACCCGCGGCCAGACCGAGACCACTCCCGGGCCGGTCGGGGAGACCCCGGAGCCGGTGGTCGACCTGGACGATCCCCTCTTGGAGCCGACACCCGAGGCGTCGTGAGGCGACCGGTGGTCACGGACGGTAGGGTCTCCCACGATGTCCCGCCGAACCCGTGACCACCACCAGAGGAGACGCGCCACATGCATGCCGGAGAAATCGCAGGTCTGATCGCGGCGGGCGCCTTCCTGATGCTCGTCCTCGTGCTCGCTGTCCCGATCCTGAAGCTGGGCCGCACGATCGACGCCGCGACCCGTGCGATCAACGACACGGTGGACCGCACCGGGCCGCTGCTCGGCAACGTGAACACCACGGTGGAGAATGTGAACACCGCGCTCGGTCAGGTTCAGGTCTCTTTGGACGGCGTCAACGTGCAGCTCGCCAAGGTCGACACGATGACCGAGCACGCCCAGAACGTGACGGCCAACGTCGCCAACCTGGTGACCGTGGTGTCCGCCGCCGCCGCCAACCCGCTGGTCAAGGTGGCCTCGTTCGGGTACGGCCTGCGTAAGGCGTCGGCCGCCCGCCGGTCCGCCGAGGACGAGCGCGAGGTTCGCGCCGCCATCAAGCAGCGCCGCAAGGCCGCCCGCTAGCCGCTAGGGAGATAGTCATGAAGCGTCTGCTCTGGCTCGGCGCCGGTCTGGCCGTCGGTGCCCTCATCGTGCACAAGCTGACCCGCAAGGCCGAGGAGTTCACTCCGACCGGCATCGCCACGTCGCTGTCGGAATCCGCTGGCGGCCTCGTCGAGTCGGTGCGTAGCTTCGTGGAAGACGTCCGCGAAGGCATGGCCGAGCGGGAACAGCAGATCCACCAGGCGTTCGCCGCGGGGGAGCTGTATGAGGACAAATTCGCCGATCTCCGCGAGGACGCGGGATACGGCTCGCAGGAGGGACATCGATGAAGACGGCGGAGATCAAGCGGCGCTTCCTGGCGCATTTCGAGGCGAACGGGCACACGGTGGTCCCGAGTGCCCCGCTGCCCGCCATCGAAGACCCGAACCTGCTGTTCATCAACGCCGGCATGGTGCAGTTCGTGCCGTTCTTCCTGGGACAGCGCACCCCGCCGTACGCGCGGGCGGCGAGCGTGCAGAAGTGCATCCGGACGCCGGACATCGACGAGGTCGGCAAGACCAGCCGGCACGGCACGTTCTTCCAGATGAACGGCAACTTCTCGTTCGGGGACTACTTCAAGGAAGGCGCGATCAAGCTCGCCTGGGAGCTGTCGACGAAGTCGGTCGACGAGGGCGGCTACGGTCTCGACCCGGAGCGGATCTGGCCGACCGTCTACCACGACGACGACGAGGCGTTCGAGCTGTGGAAGGCGCAGGGCGTGCCGCTCGAGCGGATCGTGCGCCGCGGCAAGAAGGACAACTACTGGTCGATGGGCATCCCCGGCCCGGCCGGCCCGTGCTCGGAGCTCTTCTACGACCGTGGTCCGGCCTACGGCAAGGACGGCGGCCCGGAGGTCGACGAGGACCGGTTCATGGAGTTCTGGAACCTGGTCTTCATGCAGTACGAGATCACCGACGTGCGCAGCAAGGAAGACTTCACCATCGTCGGTGACCTGCCGAAGCAGAACATCGACACCGGCATGGGCCTGGAGCGCATCGCGTCGATCCTGCAGGGTGTCGACAACCTCTACGAGATCGACGAGGTGCACCCGGTGCTGGCCCGCGCGGCGGAGCTCACCGGCAAGAAGTACGGCGCGAACTCGGGTCAGGTGGCCGGCGAGTCGCACCCCGACGACGTACGCCTGCGGGTGATCGCCGACCACGTGCGGACCGCGCTGATGCTGATCGGCGACGGCGTCACCCCGTCCAACGAGGGACGCGGCTACGTGTTGCGCCGGATCATGCGCCGGGCGATCCGGGCGATCCGGCTGCTCGGCTGGCAGGACCCGGCGCTGCCGATCCTGCTGCCGATCGCGCGGGACTGCATGTCCCCGTCGTACCCGGAGCTGGCGACCGACTTCGCGCGGATCTCCGACCAGGCGTATGCGGAGGAGGACACCTTCCGCTCGACGCTGAAGGCGGGCACCACGATCCTGGACACCGCGATCAGTGACACCAAGAAGGCGGGCGGCGCGAAGCTGGCCGGCGACAAGGCGTTCCAGCTGCACGACACGTACGGCTTCCCGATCGACCTGACCCTGGAGATCGCGGCCGAGCAGGGCCTGAAGGTCGACGAGGACGGTTTCCGGGCGCTGATGGCCGACCAGCGGTCGCGGGCCAAGGCGGACGCGAAGGCGCGCAAGACCGGCCACGCGGACCTGTCGGTGTTCCGGACGGTGCTGGACGCGCACGGGCCGACCGACTGGCTGGCGTACCAGACGCTGGAGACCGATTCGCGGGTGCTGGGCATCCTCGGCGAGCAGGGTCCGGTCACCACGGCCGCGTCCGGTGAGATCGTCACGGTGTTCCTGGACAAGACCCCGTTCTACGCGGAGTCGGGTGGTCAGGCGCCGGACGCGGGCACGATCGTCGCGCCGGGCGCGAAGGCCGAGGTGATCGACGTGCAGCGTCCGGTCAAGGGCCTGGTCGCGCACAAGGTGCGGGTGCTCGAGGGTGAGCTGGCGGTCGACGACGGCGTGCACGCCCAGGTCGACCACGAGTGGCGGGTCGGTGCGCGTCAGGCGCACTCCGGCACGCACGTGATCCACGCGGCGCTGCGTGAGGTGCTCGGCCCCACCGCGCTGCAGTCGGGTTCGTACAACCGGCCGGGTTATCTGCGTCTGGACTTCGCGTGGCGTGGCGGTCTGTCGCCGGTGACCCGCAGCGAGATCGAGGAGGTCTCCAACCGGGCGATCCGTTCCGACCTGCCGGTCAGCGCGAAGCTGATGACGCTGGGCGAGGCCAAGGAGCTGGGTGCGATCGCGCTGTTCGGCGAGACGTACGACGACACGGTCCGGGTGGTCGAGATCGGTGGCCCGTTCTCCCGTGAGCTGTGCGGTGGCACCCACGTCGACCGGTCGGCGCAGATCGGCACGTTGGCGATCACCGGCGAGTCGTCGGTGGGTGCCGGGCAGCGTCGTGTCGAGGCGGTCACCGGCATCGAGGCGTTCCGCTACCTGGCCCGGGAACGTGACCTGGTGTCGCGTCTGGCGGAGCTGCTGAAGGTTCCGGTGGATCAGGTACCGGACCGGGTCGAGCAGACCGTCACGGCGCTGCGCGACGCGGAGAAGGAGCTGGAGAAGCTCCGGGCGCAGATGGTGCTGGGCGGCGCGGCGACGCTCGCCGAGCAGGCGAAGGATCTGGGCGGCGTGGCGTATGTCGGGACCGAGGCGCCGGAGGGTGCCGGCGGCAACGACGTCCGGACCCTGGCGCAGGAGATCCGCGGCAAGATCGATGGATCACGCCCTGCTGTGGTGGCGGTGACGGCGCGTGCCAATGGCAAGGCGTCACTCATCGTGGCGATCAACAGTGCGGCGCGTGAGCGTGGCCTGGCGGCGTCCGACCTGGTCAAGGCGGCTCTCTCGGGTCGTGGCGGGGGCAATGCGGACCTTGCTCAGGGTGGCGGCGTGCCCGCCGGGGATGCCGCTAAGCTCTTGGGCGCGATCGAGAAGGCGATCATCGAAGCGAGCTGATAGCGGCTCCGGCCGATCGGTGGCTACTCTTCGCACCAAAGCTTGATCGGACTTGGAGGCGCGTGTTGCAGCTGTGCAGGATGAAGGCGTGACGCAGACCTTCGTTCGGGGCGTTCGCCTCGGCGTGGACGTGGGCCAGGTGCGTGTCGGGGTCGCCAAGTGCGATCCCGACGGCATCCTGGCCAGTCCGGTGATGACCGTGCCCCGTGACCGGGAGACCGCCGCGGACGGCACGCCGACGGACATGACGGAACTGATCCGGCTGGCGGCCGAGCACGAGGCGGTCGAGTTCGTGGTCGGTCTTCCGGTGGCGCTCAACGGGCGCGAGGGCGTGGCGGCCGGCCACGTCCGTGCGTATGCTGACCGGCTCAGTGAGCTGGTCGCCCCGTTGCCGGTCGTGCTGACCGACGAGCGCATGTCCACCGTCGTCGCCAGCCGCAGGCTGTCCGAGCGGGGCGTCAAGGGCCGGCGACAGCGTGCCGTGGTGGATCAGGCGGCGGCTGTCGAGATTCTGCAGAGTTGGCTCAACGCGCAGCGGAGGCAGAGCTAATTGATCGACGAGCAGCAGGACCTCAAATTCGAGGACAACGAGGACCCCGGGCGATGGCGACATCGTAAGAAGCAGGGGGGCGGCAGGACCTTTCTGGCTTTCTTCATGGTTCTGGTGCTCTTCGGTGCTCTCGGTGGTGGCGCCTGGTACGGCTACGACAAGGTGAAGGGCTTCTTCGGCGGCGCCGATTACGCCGGGCCCGGTTCGGGTGAGGCGATCGTCGAGGTCAAGGAGGGCGACAGCGCCACGGCCATCGCGAACACGCTGTACGAGGCGGGCGTGGTGGAGAGCGCGAAGGCGTTCGTGAGCGCGGCCAAGGACAACGCCGACAGCCAGAAGATCCAGGTCGGGGAGTACAAGCTCAAGAAGCAGATGAAGGCGAGCGACGCTCTCCTGATGCTGCTCGACCTGAAGAACAAGAACGTCAGCACGGTGACCATCCCCGAGGGGTGGACGTCCATGCAGGTGTTCGACAAGCTGGCCGAGGCGACCGGGATCGACCGGGCGGATTTCGTGAAGGCCGCCAAGGACCCCGCCGGGCTGGGCATGCCGGCCGAGTGGTTCAAGCGCAAGGACGGCATCAAGGTCGACAAGACGTCGATCGAGGGCTTCCTCTACCCGGCGACGTACGAGATTCCCAAGGACGCCACGGCCGAGAGCATCCTCAAGATCTTCATCAAGAACTTCCTGAACGAGATGGAAAAGATCAAGTTCGTCGACACGGTGCAGGAGAAGCTCAACATCTCGCCGTACGAGGCGCTGGTCGCCGCGTCCATCGCGCAGGTGGAGGGCCTTCTCGCCGAGGACATGGGCCCGATCGCCCGGGTGCTGTACAACCGGGTCTACACCGGTGACTTCCCCTGCAACTGCCTGCAGCTCGACAGCACGGTCAACTACTGGCTGCGGCTGAACGGCAAGGAGGGCAAGTCCTCGGAGAAGCTGACCATCTCCGAGATGCACGGCGAGAACAACCCGTACCGGTACAACGTCCCCGGCATGTCGATCACCCCGATCAGCAACCCCGGTGACGTGGCTCTGCGTGGCGCGATGAACCCGAAGAAGAGCCCCTACTTCTTCTTCGTGACGATCGACGACAAGGGCAAGACGGCGTATGGGAAGACGTTCGCCGAACACGAGGCGAACATCAAGATCGCCTGCAAGAACGGCATCCCCATCTGCTGACCGGTGGTGGAGAGCGTCTGCCGACTGGTGGATGAAAGCGACGAAACGGCGGCCGCCGGGAGATTTTTCTCCCGGCGGCCGCCGCGTTTCGTGTCCGGAGGCGCTGCGTTAGGCACAGTGCTCCGCGCCGAACGCCCCCACTGTCGGTTACCGCCGTGTAAGCAACCGGTGGCAGGGGTGGGCGGTGGGGCATCGATGTGGGTATGGTGCCCGTCAGTGCCAGGAGAACGTCCTGGCTGACGGGAGGGTGTCGACCGCGGTTATCGGGGCATCCCAGAGGGGTCTTCGGAGCCGGCCGGCGTACAGCGGAGGCGAACGACATGATCGACGAACTGGATGTGGCGTTCGAAGAGGATGCCGAGCAGGGAAGAGCCGGGCGGGCGCGCCGGAACGACAAGGGGCGCGGCCGCACCGCTGTGGCGTTCGTGATGACCTTCCTGCTGCTCGCGTCGCTGGGTGGCGGCGTCTACTTCGGATACACCAAGGTCAAGAGCTTCTTCGTCGCCGCGGACTACAGCGGTCCCGGCACCGGCGTGGTCGAGGTGTCCATCCCCAAGAGCGCGTCGCTCACCGAGATCGGCAACGTGCTGGTCGAGGCGGACGTCATCAAGAGCACCAAGGCGTTCCTGGACGCGGCCGAGGCCGAGCCGAAGAGCAAGAACATCCAGTCCGGCACCTTCAACCTGCGCAGCCAGATGTCCGGCGCGGCGGCCCTGTCCCTGATGCTCGACCCGGCGGCCCGGGTGAGCAAGGGCGTGACGATCCCGGAGGGCTGGACCGCCAAACAGGTCTACGCCATGCTGGCCAAGACGACCGGAATCCCGGTGGCCGACTTTCAGGAGGCGGCGAAGGACCCGGAGGGCCTGGGCGTCCCGGACTGGTGGTTCAAACGGACCGACGGCAGGCCGGTGGCCAAGAGCCTCGAGGGTTTCCTCTTCCCGGACACCTACGAGTTCGACCCCAAGGCGACCGCTCCGCAGATCCTGAGCACCATGATCGAGCACTTCCTCACCGTGACCGGTGAGCTCGGATTCGCGGATGATGCGCAGAAGAACCTTTCGATCTCGCCGTACGAGGCGCTGATCACGGCGTCGCTGTCCCAGGCCGAGGCCGGCATCGCGGGCGACCTGCCCAAGATCTCCCGGGTCGCGTACAACCGGGCGTACAAGGAGAAGATCCCGCTCCAGTTCGACGTGACGACGAACTACTGGCTGCAACTGAACGGCAAGGACGGCAAGCACTCCGGCAAGCTCACCACCGCCGAGATGACCGACCCGAAGAACCCGTACAACACCGAGAACAAGGTCGGGCTGCCGGTCGGGCCGATCAACAACCCTGGCCGGGCGGCGCTGCAGGGAGCGCTCAAGCCGACCCCGGGACCCTGGTTGTTCTTCGTCGCCATCGACAAGAGCGGACGGTCCGCATTCGCGGTCACCAACGAGGAACACAACCGGAATGTCGTCAAGGCCTGTGCCAACGGCGTACCTCTCTGCAACGAGTGACAGTCGGTTGGTCCCGATTTCCCATTCCGTAGAGTGAGCGCGTGCAGAGCCAAGACGAGAATCCGACTTCCGGCCGTAAGGCCGCGGTGTGCGGTAAGCCGATCGCCCACTCGCTGTCCCCGGTGATCCACCAAGCCGGGTTCGCCGCGAGCGGGCTCTCCGGATGGACGTACGAGGCGATCGAGTGCGCCGAGTCCGAGCTTCCCGACCTGGTGGCGGGTCTCGGACCGGAATGGGCCGGTTTGTCGCTCACCATGCCGCTCAAGGAAGTGGCCCTGCGAGTGGCCACCCAGGCGACGCCCGCCGCGGTCGCCGCCGGTGTCGCCAACACGCTGGTCCGCCAGCCCGACGGGACATGGCACGCCGACAACACCGACATCCCGGGCATGGTGCACGTGCTGCGGGAGGCCGGCCTGGGCATCAGCGTCGGCCGGCACGCCGCCAAGGCGTCCACCGAGGAACCCCCGAAGATCACCATTCTGGGCGGCGGCGGCACCGCCCGGGCAGCCATCGCGGCCGCGGCCGACCTCGGCGCGGAGAGCGTGACCGTGGTGACCCGGCGGCCCGACGCCCGCCTGGAACTGGCCAAGGTCGCCGCCACGCTGAACCTCGGCTTCGAGGGCGTGAACTGGGCCGACGCCGTGCCGGCCTTCGACGCCGACGCGGTCGTGGCCACCGTGCCCAAGGGTGCCTCCGACGAACTCGCCGACAAGATCAAGTGGCGGCCGGGGTCGGTGCTGTTCGACGCGCTCTACGACCCGTGGCCGACCGCACTGGCGGCGTCGGCGATGAAGTCGGGCGTGTCGGTCGTGTCCGGGCTCGACCTGTTGATCGCCCAGGCGCTCAGCCAGTTCGAGCAGTTCACCGGGGTACGCTCGGCGCCGCAGGAGGCGATGCGGACCGCCCTCGACGAGGCCGTCCGCAAGCGCACCCAGTTCATCGACTGAGGAACCCCGGGCGTGGTGACTTCCGGCGTGCCGCTGCTGAAGTCACCACGCTGCCGGAGCCGCGTCACGGCCTCGCACCGCGGTGAGAGGCCGCGCTGGTAGCTCCGGGACGCCGGTAGCTCGTACCCGATGAATGGTCCGCTGGGCGGGACGAGGGTGACCGTATGCCGGGAGGCCGGCGGGGCGTGGGAGACTGGGCGCGTGTTGCGCTGGCTAACCGCAGGTGAATCTCACGGACCGGCGCTCGTCGCGCTGATGGAAGGCGTTCCCGCCGGGATCGAGGTGACGAGCGAGGACATCACCCGTGATCTCGTGCGCCGTCGTCTCGGCTACGGTCGTGGCGCCCGGATGAAGTTCGAGCAGGACGAAATCGAGATCATCGGTGGCGTCCGGCACGGCCGCACCCTCGGCAGCCCGGTCGCCATCCGCGTCGGCAACACCGAATGGCCCAAGTGGCAGACGGTGATGGCCGCCGACCCGGTCGACCCGGAACTCCTCGCCGCCCAGTCGCGCAACGCGCCGCTGACCCGGCCCCGCCCCGGTCACGCCGATCTGGCCGGCATGCAGAAATACGGCCACACCGACGCCCGCCCGATCCTGGAGCGCGCCAGTGCCCGGGAGACCGCGGCCCGCGTCGCCGTCGGCGTCGTCGCCAAACAGCTGATCCGCCAGGCACTCGGCATCGAGATCGTCTCGCACGTCATCGAACTCGGTTCGGTGGCCGCCAAGACCGGCCTGGTCCCCACACCCGACGACTTCGACCGCATCGACGCCGACCCGCTGCGCTGCCTCGACCCGGAGGCCAGCGCCCGCATGGTCGCCGAGGTCGACGCCGCGAAGAAGGACGCCGACACCCTCGGCGGCATCGTCGAGGTCCTCGCCTACCAGGTCCCGCCCGGCCTCGGCTCGCACGTCCAGTGGGACCGCAAGCTCGACGCCCGCCTGGCGACCGCCCTGATGTCCATCCAGTCGGTCAAGGGCGTCGAGATCGGCGACGGCTTCACCCAGGCCCGCTCGCGCGGCTCGGTCGCCCACGACGAGATCGTCCCCGGCCCCGACGGCGTCAAGCGCATCACCGACCGGGCCGGCGGCCTGGAAGGCGGCATCACCAACGGCGAGCCGCTGCGCGTCCGCGCCGCCCTCAAGCCGATCTCCTCGCTGAACCGGGCCCTGCAGACCGTCGACATCACCACCGGTGAGGCCACCACCGCGATCAACCAGCGTTCCGACGTCTGCGCGGTCCCGGCCGGCGCCGTCGTCGCCGAGGCGATGGTCGCCCTGGTCCTCGCCGAAGCCGCCACCGAGAAGTTCGGCGGCGACTCGGTCGCCGAGATCCGCCGCAACCTCGACTCCTACCTGTCGAACCTGGTCTTCCGCTGATGGCCCCGGTCGCCGTCCTGGTCGGCGTGATGGGCGCCGGCAAGACGACCGTCGGCCAGTCGGTGGCCCAGATCCTCGGCGTCCCCTTCGCCGACACCGACCTGATCATCGAGGCCGAGGTGGGCAAGCCCATCCCGGAGATCTTCGTCGAGGACGGCGAGGCGGCGTTCCGCGCCCGCGAGCGGACCACCGTGGCAAGCTGCCTGGAGACCTTCGAGGGCGTGCTCGCGCTGGGCGGCGGAGCGATCCTCGACGAGGGTACGCGCAAACTCCTCGCCGACCAGACGGTCGTCTACCTGTCGGTGGAGCTGACGGACGCGCTCAAGCGGGTGGGGCTGGGAGCGGGCCGTCCGTTGCTGGCCCTGAACCCGCGGGCGACACTCAAGCACCTGCTGGAGCAGAGGCGCCCGCTGTACCTGGAGGTGGCGACCCACGTGATCCCGACCGACGGCCGGGCTCCCGAGGAGATCGCTCCCGAGGTGGCAGCCCTGCTCCGCTCCTGATTGCCGCAGGACGAGGAGTCGGTCGCATCCGTGTGGGGACGGCCGCCGGGCCTCCTCACGGCCTGACGGACCCTTTTCAAGCGATCCACGAGGTGGAACCCGCGGCGGGTGGGACACCGGGGACGGAAAGGCGCGGATAGGGTACGGCCGTGGTGACGCGGATTCCGGTGACGGGCGACCGGCCTTACGAGGTGGTCGTCGGGCGTGGGCTGGCGGGCGAACTGCCCGAGATGATCGACGGCGCGGCCCGGGTGGCGGTGATCCATCCGCCGACGCTGCGGGATCGGGCGCGAGCCGTCGCCGACGCGGCCGGGGTGGCGACGGTGGTGCCGATCGAGGTGCCGGACGCCGAGGCGGGCAAGACCGTCGAGGTGGCGGCCCGCTGCTGGGATGCGCTGGGCGAGGCCGGTTTCACGCGTACCGATGTGGTGGTCGGTGTCGGCGGTGGGGCCACCACCGACCTGGCCGGTTACGTCGCGGCGGCCTGGCTGCGCGGGGTGCGCTGGGTGCCGGTGTCGACGTCGGTGGCGGGCATGGTCGACGCCGCGGTCGGCGGCAAGACCGCGGTGAACATCGGCGCGGGCAAGAACCTGGTCGGTGCGTTCCACCCGCCGGCCGGGGTGATCTGCGACCTGGACGCCCTGGACACGCTGCCGGCGCAGGACATCGCGGCGGGAATGGCCGAGGTGGCCAAGGGCGGGTTCATCGCCGACCCGCGGATCCTGGAGCTGATCGAGGCGGATCCCGCGCAGGCCCTGGACCCACGGTCGGACGTGCTGCGTGAGCTGGTCGTCCGCAAGATCCAGGTGAAGGCGGACGTGGTCGGTGTCGACCTCGAGGAGTCCGGGCTGCGGGAGATCCTGAACTACGGGCACACGCTGGGTCACGCGATCGAGCGCCGCGAGAAGTACACGTGGCGGCACGGCAACGCGATCGCGGTCGGGTTGATCTTCGCCGCGGAGCTGGGCCGGCTCACCGGACGGCTGGACGACGCCACGGCGGACCGGCATCGGACGGTGCTGGAGTCGTTGGGGCTGCCCACGGCGTACCCGGAAGAAGCCTGGACCGATCTCCTGCCCGCGATGCGCGTCGACAAGAAGGCGCGGGCGGCGACCTTGCGGTTCGTGGTCCTGGACGGCCTGGCGAAGCCGGGCATCCTGGCCGGGCCGGACGAGGAGCTGTTGAAGCGGGCGTACGCGGCGGTGGCGCGATGACCCGTGTGGCGAGTGGGCCGGAAACGGCGGTGGCGCGATGATCTACGTGCTGAACGGGCCGAACCTGGGCCGGCTGGGCCTGCGGGAGCCGGGGGTGTACGGCTCGGCGACGTACCAGGACCTCGCCGACCTGTGCCAGACCGTCGCCGACGACCTGGGTGTCACGGTCGAGGTGCGGCAGACGAACGCCGAGCACGAGATGCTCGAGTGGCTCTACCAGGCCGCCGACGAGGGCGCCGACGTGGTGCTCAATCCGGGCGCCTGGACGCACTACAACTATGCGGTTCGGGATGCCTGCGCGATGTTGCGGGGCAAACTGGTGGAGGTGCACATCTCGAACGTGCACGCCCGGGAGGAGTTCCGGCATCGATCGGTGATCTCCGCGGTGGCCACCGGCGTGATCGCCGGCCTGGGCTTCGACGGTTACCGGTTGGCGCTGGAGCACATCGCCAGGTAGACCCGGTTCGCTCCGGAGGGGTTCACGCCGGTAGACTCGTTCGGTCACCGATACGCATCAAAACCAAGGCAGGACATGGCTTCCACCAACGACCTGAAGAACGGCCTGGTTCTCAATCTCGACGGAGAGCTGTGGACCGTCGTGGAGTTCCAGCACGTCAAGCCCGGTAAGGGTCCGGCCTTCGTGCGCACGACGCTGAAGCATGTCCTGTCCGGCAAGGTCGTCGACAAGACGTTCAACGCCGGCACCAAGGTCGAGACGGCGACCGTGGACAAGCGCACGATGCAATACCTGTACAAAGACGGCGAAGACTTCATCTTCATGGATCTGGACACGTTCGACCAGATTCCGGTCTCCGGCGGCACCGTCGGGGAGAACGCCAACTACCTGCTGCCCGAGGCGGAGGCCACGGTCGCCACGCACGAGGGTGTGCCGCTCTACATCGAGCTGCCGACCAGCGTGTTCCTCGAGGTCACCTACACCGAGCCGGGTCTGCAGGGTGACCGTTCGACCGGCGGCACCAAGCCGGCGACCATCGAGACCGGCGCGACCGTTCAGGTCCCGCTCTTCATCACCACCGGCGAGAAGATCAAGGTCGACACCCGCGACGGCCGCTACCTCGGCCGCAGCTGATGGCGGAAGGTCCCAAGAAGGAACGGCTCGCGCGTCGCAAGGCGCGTAAGCGAGCACTCGACGTCCTCTTCGAGGCCGACCTGCGTGATCTGCCGCCGAGTCAGGTTCTGGTCACCTACCTGGATCGGATTGCGAAGCCGCACCCCGAGCATCTCGCTTATGCGATCACCCTGATCGAGGGGGTCGCTCAGCATCTGAACCGGATCGATGAGCTGATCGCGAGTTACGCGGAGGGCTGGACGATCGACCGGATGCCGGCGGTGGATCGGAACCTCGCCCGGATCGCGGTCTACGAACTGTTGTTCGTGCCGGAGGTCGACGACCCGGTGGCGATCACCGAGGCGGTCGAGCTGGCGAAGGAGATGTCGACGGATGACAGTCCGCGTTTCCTGAACGGTCTGCTGGACCGGATCGCGGCGTTCGCCACGCGGTGACAAGTGCTTCACGACGGCCCGGACTCTTGGAGTCCGGGCCGTTCTTGATGTCTGGCCTTTTCCAAGATCGCTCGCAGGAGGGCTCCTGGAGAAGCGGGTGCGCGGAGGGTGACCGAGGTTACCGTCGGGGGCCGAAAAGCGGCACACGGCCGTCTGAGGCCGATAAGACGACGATGATTGCCGATCCTGCGCGTTGTTGTGAGTTTCGTGGTGGTCCGGCGTCGGAAGTCCACACGATCAAAGAAAACCGGTCAGTAACTTATCGAAGTGGTTACCGGCTGATGGACACACGAAAGCCCGCGTCGCAGCGCGACGCGGGCTCGGGTGACGGTGCTCAGCTGGCGAAGAACGCCCGGGGGTCGGCCACCAGGACGCCCTGCTCGGTCAGGCGCTCGATGAGGCCGGACGGCGAGATGTCGTACACGATGGCGAGCGCGCGCAGATCGTCGGCGCGGATCGAGAGGACCCGGCCGTTGTAGTCACCGCGCTGCTGCTGGATGGCTCGCGCGTAACGAGCCACGTATGCGAGGTCCTCGCCGGTGGTGTCGTAGAGCTTCTCGAGATCCAGGACGATCTTGTTGGTCGCCTCCAGGCGGATGCCACTGCCGTCGGGCAGCAGCTCGGAGACGGGGACGCGGTAGAAGTCGGCCAGCTCGGCCAGGCGCGAGACGGTCACGGCACGGTCGCCGCGCTCGTACGAGCCCACGACCACTGCTTTCCAGCGGCCGTTGGACTTCTCTTCGACGCCCTGCAGGGACAGGCCCTGCTGCTGGCGGATGGAGCGCAGGCGAGCGCCCAGCGACTTGGCGTACTCAGACGGCATACGGACACTCCCAGTGCTGTGCTGGCCCGGAGGGTTCTTTCCTCACGGATCGCTACGCTGCGTGACGGTACGGAGTTTGCGACCGCCGGTCAAGTGTTGGTTACCGATGAGTCGCACGGGCCGCACCAAAGTAACCGGCTGTATCCCTAGTCGCGAGGAATTGTCCGGACTGCTCCAGTCAGGCACGTCACCATAATCAACGCTGCGTCCACTGGTAACGTAGCGTCAGCCATCGGGTCGCCCGTTTCCGGGGTGGGCCCGACCAGACGTCCTTTAACGACCCGTCCCGTGAGGCGGGGAAGGAGGTCCGCCGTGGCACAGCCACGCGCAGACGCGCCTAGCAAGATCATTTTAGAGGGGTCCGACCTGCACAGGGTCGTCGATCGCATCGCTCATCAGATCCTCGAGAAGACCTCCGGCGCCACCGGCACCGTGCTTCTCGGCATCCCCACCCGCGGTGTCCCGCTCGCGCACCGGCTCGCCGCCCGGATTCACGCCTTCGAGGGCGTCGACGTGCCGGTGGGATCGCTGGACATCACGCTGTACCGCGACGACCTGCGGATGCGTGCCACCCGCGCGCTCGGCAAGACCGAGCTGCCGCCCGGGGGCATCGACGGGCTGCGGGTCATCCTGGTCGACGACGTGCTGTTCTCCGGACGCTCCGTGCGGGCCGCCCTGGACGCACTCAACGACATCGGCCGGCCGAGTTCGGTGCAGCTCGCGGTGCTGGTCGATCGCGGACACCGGCAGCTGCCGATCCGGGCCGACTACGTCGGTAAGAACATTCCGACGGCACTCGCCGAGAGCGTCAAGGTCACCCTCACCGAGGTCGACGGCAGCGACGAGGTCCGGCTGATCGGGGGCCTCTCGTGATCCGGCACCTGCGCTCGGCCGCCGATCTGGATGCCGCCGACGCCACGTTGATCCTGGACACGGCCGGTGAGATGGCATCGCTGACCGGTGGCCGCGAGGTCAAGAAGCTCCCGGCCCTGCGCGGCCGGACAGTGGTGAACCTCTTCTACGAGGACTCCACGCGTACCCGCATCTCGTTCGAGGCGGCCGCCAAGCGCCTCTCCGCGGATGTGATCAATTTCTCCGCTAAAGGGTCGAGTGTCTCAAAAGGTGAGAGCCTCAAGGACACCGCGCTGACGCTGCAGGCCATGGGCGCCGACGCCGTGGTGATCCGGCACCCGGCCAGTGGCGCCCCGCACCGGCTGGCCGAATGGGTGGACGGCTCGGTGGTCAACGCCGGCGACGGCACCCACGAGCACCCGACGCAGGCGCTGCTCGACGCGTACACGATGCGCTCGCGGATGGGCCGTCTCGACGGCCTGCGGGTCGCCATCGTCGGGGACGTGCTGCACAGCCGGGTCGCCCGCTCGAACGTCCTGCTGCTCACCACGCTCGGCGCGCAGGTCACCCTGGTCGGCCCGCCGACGCTGATCCCCCTGGACGTGGCCGCCGCCCTGTCGGAGAAGACGCAGGTCAGCTACGACCTGGACGCGGTCGTTCCGGACAGCGACGTGGTGATGATGCTGCGCGTGCAGTCCGAGCGGATGCAGGACTCGTACTTCCCGTCGGCCCGTGAGTACAGCCGTCGCTACGGCCTCGACGTCGCTCGGCTCCGCAAGATGCCGGAACACGCGATCGTCATGCACCCCGGGCCCATGAACCGCGGGATGGAGATCGCGCCCGAGGTGGCCGACTCGCCCCGTTCCACGATCGTCGAACAGGTCGCCAACGGCGTCAGCGTCCGGATGGCCGTCCTCTACCTGCTCCTGGGAGGCAAGTGATGGCGTACCTGCTCAAGGGCGTCTCGATTCTCGGCGCCGCGCCGGCTGATCTTTTTATTCATGAAGGCGTCATCTCCGACAAACCGGTCGAAGGCGCCGAAGTGATCGACGCGACCGGTCTCGTGGCGCTGCCCGGCCTGGTCGACGTGCACACCCACCTGCGCGAACCCGGCCGCGAGGACGCCGAGACGGTGGAGACCGGCTCCCGGGCCGCCGCCCTCGGCGGATACACCGCGGTCTGCGCGATGGCGAACACCTCGCCGGTCGCCGACACCGCCGGCGTGGTCGAGCAGGTCTGGCGACTCGGCCGCGAGGCCGGACTGGTCGACGTGCAGCCGATCGGCGCGGTCACCGTCGGGCTGGCCGGCAAGCAGATGGCCGAGCTCGGCGCGATGGCCAGCTCCGCGGCGAACGTGCGGATCTTCTCCGACGACGGCTTCTGCGTCGCCGACCCGAAACTGATGCGCCGCGCGCTCGAATACGTGAAGGCGTTCGACGGTGTCATCGCCCAGCACGCCGAGGAGCCCCGGCTCACCGAGGGCGCGCAGATGCACGAGGGCGAGGTCAGCACCCGCCTCGGCCTGACCGGCTGGCCCGCGGTCGCCGAGGAGGCGATCATCGCCCGGGACGTGCTGCTGGCCGAGCACGTCGGCAGCCGCCTGCACGTCTGCCACGTGTCCACCGCCGGTTCGGTCGAGGTGCTGCGCCAGGCCAAGGCGCGTGGCGTACGCGTGACCGCCGAGGTCACCCCCCACCACCTCCTGCTCACCGACGAGCTCGCGGCCGGCTACGACCCGGTCTTCAAGGTCAACCCGCCGTTGCGTACGCGCAAGGACGTCGAAGCCCTCCGCCAGGCACTGCGGGACGGGGTCATCGACGTGGTGGCCACCGACCACGCGCCGCACGCGGTCCAGGACAAGGAATGCGAGTGGGCGTACGCCCGGCCCGGCATGCTGGGCCTGGAGACCGCGCTGCCGATCGTGCTCAGTGTGTTCGGGGAGGACTGGGACCTGATCGCCGACCGGATGTCCGTCGCGCCGGCCCGCATCGCCGGGCTGGACGGGCACGGCGGTGACCTGACGAAGGCCGGCACCCCGGCCAACCTGACGCTGGTGGACCCGTCGGTGAGCTGGGTCGTCGACCCGGCCGGACTGGCGAGCCGCAGCCGCAACACGCCGTATGCCGGCACCACGCTGCCGGGTCGCATCGTCGCGACCTTCCTGCGGGGCGAGGCCACGGTTCTGGACGGAAAGGCAGTCAAGTGACCAAGGCGATTCTGGTGCTCGAAGACGGGCGCACATTTCACGGTTCCGCCTACGGCGCTGTCGGGGAGACGTTCGGCGAGGCGGTGTTCACCACCGGCATGACCGGATACCAGGAGACACTGACCGACCCGTCGTTCCACAAGCAGGTCGTGGTGCAGACCGCGCCGCAGATCGGCAACACCGGCGTCAACGACGAGGACGACGAGTCGGACCGGATCTGGGTCGCCGGCTACGTCGTCCGCGACCCGGCCCGCCGGCCCTCCAACTGGCGTTCGCGGGGCGACCTGGGCGAGCGTCTGGCGACCGAGGGCATCGTCGGGATCAGCGGTGTCGACACCCGCGCGCTCACCCGCCACCTGCGCGAACGCGGCGCTCAGCGGGTCGGCGTCTCGTCGGTCGACCTGGACCCGCAGTCGCTGCTGGCGAAGGTGCGAAACCAGCCGGAGATGCTCGGCGCGGACCTGTCCGCACAGGTCACCACCGCGTCGCGGTACACCGTCGAGGCCGAGGGCGAGCACCGGTACACGGTCGCCGCGCTGGACCTGGGCATCAAGCGCAACGTGTCGCGCCGGCTCGCCGCCCGCGGCGTCACCACGCACATCTTCCCGGCCTCCTCGTCGATCGAGGACCTGCTCGCGGTCAGCCCGGACGCGGTGTTCTTCTCGCCCGGCCCGGGTGACCCGGCGACCGCCGACGGCCCGGTCGCGCTGGCCCGTGAGGTGATGCGCCGTGAGGTGCCGCTGTTCGGCATCTGCTTCGGCAGCCAGATCCTCGGCCGCGCGCTCGGCTTCGGCACCTACAAGCTGGGGTACGGCCACCGCGGCATCAACCAGCCGGTGCTCGACAAGACCACCGGCAAGGTCGAGGTGACCAGCCACAACCACGGTTTCGCGGTCGACGCGCCGCTGAACACCGTGATCGACACCGACTTCGGCGGTGTCGAGGTCTCGCACGTCTGCCTCAACGACGACGTGGTCGAGGGCCTGCGCGGCATCGAGGTGCCCGCCTTCACCGTCCAGTACCACCCCGAGGCCGCCGCCGGCCCGCACGACGCCGACTACCTGTTCGACAGGTTCGTCGAGCTCGTGGAAAAGAAGGGCTGACGCTCATGCCGAAGCGTGAAGATCTCAAGCACATCATGGTGATCGGTTCCGGTCCGATCGTCATCGGCCAGGCCTGCGAGTTCGACTACTCCGGCACCCAGGCCTGCCAGGTCCTGCGGGCCGAGGGCATCCGGGTGTCGCTGGTCAACTCCAACCCGGCCACGATCATGACCGACCCGGAGTTCGCCGACGCCACCTACGTCGAGCCGATCACCCCGGAGTTCGTCGAGCTGGTCATCGCCAAGGAACGCCCGGACGCGATCCTGCCGACCCTGGGTGGCCAGACCGCGCTGAACACCGCGATCGCCCTGCACGAGAACGGTGTCCTGGAGAAGTACGGCGTCGAGCTGATCGGCGCGAACGTCGACGCGATCCGCAAGGGCGAGGACCGTCAGCTCTTCAAGGACATCGTGGCCCTCGCGGGCGGTGAGACGCCGCGCTCGCGGGTCTGCCACTCGATGGACGAGGTCCGCGCGACCGTCGCCGAGATCGGCCTGCCGGTCGTCGTCCGCCCGTCGTTCACCATGGGCGGCCTGGGCTCCGGCATGGCGCACACCGACGAGGACCTGGAGCGCATCGCCGGCTCCGGCCTCGCCGCCTCCCCGGTGACCGAGGTGCTCATCGAGGAGAGCGTGCTCGGCTGGAAGGAGTACGAGCTCGAGCTGATGCGCGACAAGCACGACAACGTCGTGGTCGTCTGCTCGATCGAGAACATCGACCCGATGGGCGTGCACACCGGTGACAGCGTGACCGTGGCCCCGGCCATGACGCTCACCGACCGGGAGTATCAAAAGCTGCGTGACCTGGGCATCGCGGTGCTCCGCGAGGTCGGCGTGGACACCGGCGGCTGCAACATCCAGTTCGCGATCAACCCGGACGACGGCCGGATGATCGTGATCGAGATGAACCCGCGGGTCTCCCGCTCCTCGGCGCTGGCGTCGAAGGCCACCGGCTTCCCGATCGCGAAGATCGCCGCGAAGCTGGCCATCGGCTACACCCTGGACGAGATCCCCAACGACATCACGCTGAAGACCCCGGCCGCCTTCGAGCCGGCCCTCGACTACGTGGTCGTCAAGATCCCGCGGTTCGCGTTCGAGAAGTTCCCCGGCGCGGACAAGGAACTCACCACCACGATGAAGTCGGTCGGCGAGGCGATGAGCCTGGGCCGCAACTTCGCCGAGGCGCTGAACAAGGCGATGCGCTCGATGGAGACCAAGGCCGCCGGTTTCTGGACCGCACCGACCTTCACCGACGTCGACGAGGCGCTCGAGGCGCTGCGGACCCCGCACGACGGCCGGCTCTACACGGTCGAGGCGGCGCTGCGGCTCGGCGCGACCGTCGAGCAGGTGCACGAGGCCAGCGGCCGGATCGACCCGTGGTTCCTGGACGAGATCCAGGCGCTGATCGACCTGCGCGCCGAGATCCTGGCCGCGCCGGTCCTGGACGAGGAGCTGCTGCGCCGGGCGAAGCGGTCCGGCCTGTCCGACCGCCAGCTCGCGACGCTGCGGCCCGAGCTGGCCGGCGAGGACGGCATCCGCGCGCTGCGCCACCGCCTCGGGGTCCGCCCGGTCTACAAGACCGTGGACACCTGCGCGGCCGAGTTCCAGGCGGACACCCCGTACCACTACTCGTCGTACGACGAGGAGACCGAGGTGGCGCCGAGCGACCGGCCGAAGGTGCTCATCCTGGGCTCCGGGCCGAACCGGATCGGGCAGGGCATCGAGTTCGACTACTCGTGCGTGCACGCGGTGATGGCACTCCGCGGCGCCGACTACGAGACCGTGATGATCAACTGCAACCCGGAGACGGTCTCCACCGACTACGACACCGCGGACCGGCTCTACTTCGAACCGCTCACCTTCGAGGACGTCCTCGAGGTGTTCCACGCCGAGGACAGCTCCGGCAAGGCGGCCGGCGGCCCCGGCGTGATCGGCGTGATCGTGCAGCTCGGCGGCCAGACCCCGCTGGGCCTGGCGAACCGGCTCAAGGCCGCGGGTGTGCCGATCGTCGGCACCTCGCCCGAGTCGATCGACCTGGCCGAGGACCGCGGACTGTTCGGCGCCCTGCTGAACGAGAACGGCCTGCGCTCGCCGGACCACGGCACCGCCGTCTCGTTCGCCGAGGCCAAGGCGATCGCCGACAACATCGGCTACCCGGTGCTGGTCCGCCCGTCGTACGTGCTCGGCGGCCGCGGCATGGAGATCGTCTACGACGAGCCGACGCTGCGGGACTACATCGACCGGGCCACCGAGATCTCCCCGGACCACCCGGTGCTCGTCGACCGGTTCCTGGACGACGCCATCGAGATCGACGTGGACGCGCTCTGCGACGCCGACGGCGAGGTCTACCTCGGCGGCGTGATGGAACACATCGAGGAGGCCGGCATCCACTCCGGCGACTCGGCCTGCACGCTGCCGCCGATCACCCTGGCCGCATCCCACATCGCCGAGGTCCGCCGGTACACCGAGGCGCTGGCCCGGGGCATCGGCGTGCGCGGCCTGATGAACGTCCAGTACGCGCTCAAGGACGAGACGCTCTACGTGCTGGAGGCCAACCCGCGCGCCTCGCGGACGGTCCCGTTCGTCTCCAAGGCCACGGCCGTCCCGCTCGCCAAGGCGGCCGCCCGGATCATGCTCGGGGCGACCATCGCCGACCTGCGCGCCGAGGGCCTCCTGCTGCCCACCGGTGACGGCGGCGTGGTGCCCGAGGGCGCGCCGATCGCGGTCAAGGAGGCGGTGCTGCCGTTCAAGCGGTTCCGCACCCCGGCCGGCAAGAGCGTGGACAACCTGCTCAGCCCGGAGATGAAGTCGACCGGCGAGGTGATGGGCATCGACGCCGGCTTCGGTCAGGCGTTCGCCAAGTCGCAGGCGGCGGCGTACGGCTCGCTGCCCACCAGCGGCAAGGTCTTCGTCTCGGTGGCCAACCGGGACAAGCGCGCGATGGTCTTCCCGGTGAAGCGGCTCGCCGACCTGGGCTTCACCATCGTCACCACGGCCGGCACCGGCGAGGTCCTGCGCCGGTACGGCATCGAGTGCGAGATCGTCCCGAAGCACTACGAGAACCCGGGACAGCGCAACGCCGTCGAGCTGATCCTGGCCGGCGAGATCTCGCTGATCATCAACACCCCGCAGGGCTCCGGTGCCAGCGCCCGTCTCGACGGGTACGAGATCCGCAGCGCCGCCGTCACCGCGGACGTCCCGAGCGTCACCACCGTGCCCGGCGCGTCCGCCGCGGTGATGGGCATCGAGGCCCTCCGCAACGGCGACATGAGTGTCCGCCCGTTGCAGGAGCTGCACGCGACCCTCCGGGGCACCAACTAGCACCAACGGAAAGGCCCACTCCCTTGAATCTCTTCGCGAACGTCGCCCGGCCGGTCCTGTTCCGGCTGGGCGGCGGGGACGCCGAGCACGCCCACGAGTGGACGCTGAAGCGCCTCGCCGCGCTGCCCGCGCCGGCGCTGGCCGCGATGCGCAGCCGGTACGCGTTCTCCGCCCCGGTGGACGTCTTCGGCGTCCGCTTCCCGAACCGGGTCGGCCTGGCCGCCGGGATGGACAAGAACGGGATCGCGCTCTCGGCCTGGCCGGCGCTCGGCTTCGGGTTCGTCGAGGTCGGCACGGTCACCGCGAAGCCGCAGCCGGGCAACGAGCGCCCGCGGCTGTTCCGGCTCCGGGAGAGCGAAGCGATCATCAACCGGATGGGCTTCAACAACGAGGGCGCGGCGGCACTGGCCGAGCGGCTGGCCGAGGTGGGGCCGCTGCCGGTGCCGCTGGGTGTCTCGCTCGGCAAGTCCAAGGTGACGCCGCTGGAGGACGCCGTCGAGGACTACCTGACGTCCTACCGGCTGCTGCACCCGTACGCCGACTACATCGCGGTGAACGTCTCCTCGCCCAACACGCCCGGCCTGCGCACCCTGCAGGACAAGGACGCGCTGGCGGGGCTGCTGAAGGCGCTGACCGGCCCGGTGCCGGTGCTGGTGAAGATCGCCCCGGACCTGACCGAGCCGGCCATCGCCGAGCTGCTGGAGGTCTGCCTGTCGCACGGCGCGGCCGGCCTGATCGCCACCAACACCACGCTGGGCCGTGACGGTCTGGCCGAGACGGACCAGGAGCTGGCCGGTGAGGCCGGTGGCCTGTCCGGCAAGCCGCTGACCGAGCGGGCCCGCGAGGTGGTCAAGTTCGTGCACGACGAGACCGGCGGCAAGCTGCCGATCATCGGGGTCGGCGGGATCATGGCGGTCGACGACGCGGCCCGGATGCTCGACGCCGGAGCCTCGCTGGTGCAGCTCTACAGCGGGTTCATCTACCGCGGGCCGGACCTGGTCCGGGCGGTCGCCCGCGGCGCCCGCCCGATCCGGTCGCACCGGGCTCCCCGGAACCGATGACCGCCGGGCGCGATCTGCTCGCGCTCGACCGCGCCCACGTCTGGCACCCGTACGGGCCGATGCCGGGGCGCAGCGAGCCCTACCTGGTGGAGAGTGCCGAGGGGGTGCGCCTGCGGCTGTCCGGCGGCCGGGAGGTGGTCGACGGGATGTCGTCCTGGTGGGCGGCGATCCACGGGTACCGCCACCCGGTGCTGGACGCGGCGCTGACCGATCAGGCGGGACGGATGAGCCACGTGATGTTCGGCGGGCTCACCCACGAACCGGCGATCACGCTGGCCCGCACCCTGGTGGAGATCACGCCGCCGGGACTTGCGCACGTGTTCCTCTGCGACTCCGGCTCGGTCGGCGTGGAGGTGGCGGTCAAGATGGCGCTGCAGGCCCAGCGGGCGCGGGGCCTGCCCGGCCGGCGGCGGCTCGCCACCTGGCGCGGCGGCTACCACGGCGACACCTTCCACCCGATGAGTGTCTGCGACCCCGAGGGCGGCATGCATGCCCTCTGGACCGGGGTTCTTCCGGTCCAGGTCTTCGCGGCTCCGCCTCCTGCGGGGTACGAGCCGGAGTACGCCGCCGCCCTGACCGCCATGATCGAGGAGCACGCGGACGAACTGGCCGCGGTGATCGTCGAACCGGTGGTGCAGGGTGCCGGCGGGATGCGCTTCCACGATCCGGAGTACCTGCGGGTGCTGCGGGAGGCGACCGCCGCCCACGGCATCTTCCTGATCTTCGACGAGATCGCCACGGGGTTCGGCCGGACCGGGGAGCTCTTCGCGGCGGAGCACGCCGGTGTCAGCCCGGACATCATGTGCCTCGGGAAGGCGCTCACCGGGGGATACCTGACCCTGGCGGCCACCCTGTGCACCACCGAGGTCGCCGAGGCGGTCTCCGCGGGCGAGGGGGGCGGCCTGGCGCACGGGCCGACCTTCATGGGCAACCCGTTGGCCTGTGCGGTGGCGAACGCCTCGCTCGGCCTCCTGGCGGACGGGGGGTGGCGTTCGGACGTACCCCGCATCGAAGGCTCGTTGCGGGACGGCCTGGAGCCGCTGCGCGGGGCGCGAGGAGTCGCCGACGTCCGCGTCCTGGGCGCGATCGGCGTGATCCAGATGGACCACGACGTGGATCTTCCGCGGGCCACCGCGGCGGCCGTGGCCGAGGGCGTCTGGCTGCGCCCGTTCCGGAACCTGATCTACACCATGCCGCCGTACGTGGCGGCCGACGACGACATCGCCCGGATCACCGCCGGCATCCGTGCCGCGGTGGCGGTGGCGGCCTGACATCTACCCATTGGGGGGACAGAACCATGGAGACCTTTGGGGAACGCCTCCACGCGGCCGTGGCGAAGCGTGGACCGCTCTGTGTGGGCATCGATCCGCACGCTTCTCTGCTGGCGCGCTGGGGCCTCTCGGACGACATCGCCGGCCTGGAACGCTTCGCCCTAACGGTGGTCGAGGCGCTGGCCGATCGGGTGGCTGTTCTGAAGCCGCAGTCCGCGTTTTTTGAGAGATTTGGGTCACGTGGCATCGCTGTTCTTGAGTCAACTATCCGACAGTCCCGAGAAGCCGGAGCTCTTGTCCTTCTCGACGTGAAGCGGGGCGACATCGGCTCGACGATGGCCGCGTACGCCTCCGCGTATCTCGATCCGGCAAGCACGCTGTGCTCTGACGCGATTACTGTGAGTCCTTATCTCGGAGTCGGTTCTCTGCGGCCGGCCTTCGATCTCGCGGCCGCCAACGGGGCCGGAGTCTTCGTCCTGGCGTTGACCTCCAACCCCGAGGGGCCGGCCGTCCAGCACGCCGTCACGCCGTCCGGCGCGACCGTCGCGCAAACGGTGATCGACGAGATTGCGCAGGTCAACGCGGGTGCGACGCCGCTCGGAAGTCTCGGGCTCGTCGTCGGAGCGACGATCGGGGAGACCGGACATGATCTCGCGAATGTTAACGGCCCGTTGCTTGCGCCGGGACTCGGCGCACAGGGCGCGACCCCTGCCGACCTGCGCGCGGTCTTCGGCGAGAGCCTGCACAACGTGTTGCCGTCGTACTCACGCGAAGTTCTCTCCGCCGGCCCGTCGATCACCGAACTTCGGGCCGCGACGAGCCGCGTTCTCGACGACTGTCGCGCTGCTCTCGGATGAAACAGCCTGCTTACCAGCGTCTGAGGTGGGCCGTGCAGGGGTACCCCCACGTTGCCGAATGCGCCGTTGACCGCTAGTTTTCCCGGCGCCGGGAACCACATGCCCCTTTGGTTCCCTGGCACACCACGTTTCACAAAGCGCCGGTATTGCTACCGCCGCGTAAGGGACCTGAGGAGAACTGGTGCCGCTCCCGTCACTGAGCCCCGAACAGCGCCAAGCTGCGCTGGAGAAGGCCGCGGAAGTTCGCAAGGCTCGGGCTGAGCTGAAGGAACAGCTCAAGTCCGGCAAGACCACCCTCGCCGCCGTGCTGGAGCGCGCGGAGGGCGACGAGGTCGTCGGCAAGCTGAAGGTCTCGGCCGTGCTTCAGGCGCTGCCGGGCATCGGCAAGATCCGCGCGACGCAGATCATGGAGAAGCTGAAGATCGCCGAGAGCCGCCGGCTCCGGGGTCTCGGCGACCAGCAGCGCAAGGCCCTCCTGGGGGAGTTCGCTGCGAACTGACTCACCGGCTCGTGTAGGAATGAGCCGTGAGCATGGATGACGACGCGCGCCCGGCAGCCCGCCTCACCGTCCTTTCCGGCCCCTCCGGGGTCGGAAAGGACAGCGTGATCGAGCTGATCCGGGCGCGCTCGCCTTGGATCAGGCTGTCCGTGTCGGTGACGACGCGCAAGATGCGGGACTACGAGACCGACGGAGAGCACTACCACTTCGTCACCCGGTCCGAGTTCCAGCGCCTGATCGACGGTGACCAGTTGCTGGAATGGGCCGAGTTCGCGGGCAACCTCTACGGGACGCCCCGGGCACAGGTCGAGGGATGGCTCTATCAGGGCCGCCCCGTCCTACTGAAGATCGACTTGCAGGGCGCGCGGCAGGTCCGCGCGGCGATGCCGGGAGCCCAACTGGTCTTCCTGGCCCCACCTAGCGTCGAGGAGCTCAAGCGCCGACTGATCGGCCGGGGCACCGACGACGAGGAGACGATCGCCCGCCGCCTGGCACACGCGGACGAGGAACTGGCCGCCGAGGCGGAGTTCGACGTCACCGTCGTGAACGACTTCGTCGAACGGGCCGCCGATGAGCTGGTAGGCTTGCTCGGTTCATCAGACTTAGATCTTGCCCAAGCGCAGTCGGCTCACGAGCATTAAGGATCCAGACACAGTGGGAACCATCGCGAACCCCGAAGGCATCACCAATCCGCCGATCGACGAGCTGCTCGACAAGACCTCGTCGAAGTACTCGCTGGTGATCTTCGCGGCCAAGCGCGCCCGCCAGGTGAACGCTTACTACAGCCAGCTCGGTGAGGGCCTCCTGGAATACGTCGGCCCGCTCGTCGAGACGACGCCGCAGGAGAAGCCGCTCTCGATCGCCATGCGCGAGATCAACGCCGGCCTGCTGACCGCCGAGGCCACCGACAACCCGTGATCGACGGGGCCGTTCGTGCCTGAAGCTTGTCGAGTGCCTCCGTTTCACGCTTCGTGAACGGAGGCACTTCGCATGTCCGCCCCTGCCCCCACGGTGTGTTTTTTTTGGGCGCGCTGCGCGCCGAAAGTCATCACGGTGCGGGGGGTGTGTTGTTTTTGGGCGCGCAGCGCGCCCGAAGTCATCACGGTGCGGGGGGTGTGTTGTTTTTGGGCGCGCAGCGCGCCGAAAGTCATCACGGTGCGGGGGGTGTGTTGTTTTTGGGCGCGCTGCGCGCCCGAAGTCACCACGGTGCCGGGGGTGTGTTGTTTTTGGGCGCGCAGCGCGCCAAAAATCAACACACGGGTGGAAGCTGCGTCGGGTGCTACACGCGGGTGGGAGCTGCGTCGGGTGCTAGCTGGGTTGGGTCAGCTAGCACCCGACGTGTGTGTGCGGGCGGACGGTTGGACGACGGTGGGCGGGGCGCCGGGCAGGGCGGGA
This sequence comes from Actinoplanes rectilineatus, assembly GCF_000962825.1. Classification (GTDB taxonomy): domain Bacteria; phylum Actinomycetota; class Actinomycetes; order Mycobacteriales; family Micromonosporaceae; genus Actinoplanes; species Actinoplanes rectilineatus. The sequence continues at coordinate 85,588 of NZ_JZKF01000022.1, read as the reverse complement.
TACTTCGATGGTGACGCGGACTGTGGAGCGGTGACGTGAGCGAGATCGTGCTGGGAGTCTGCGGGGGCATCGCCGCCTACAAGGCGTGTGAGCTGCTGCGGTTGTTCACCGAGTCGGGGCACGGCGTCCGGGTGGTGCCCACGGCGTCGGCGCTGAGGTTCGTGGGGGAGCCGACCTGGGCGGCGCTCAGCGGGCGGCCGGTCGCCACCGAGGTGTTCCAGGACGTGCACGAGGTGCCGCACGTGCGGATCGGCCGTGAGGCGGAGCTGGTCGTGGTGGCGCCGGCGACGGCCGACGTGCTGGCCCGGGCGGCGCACGGGCTCGCCGACGATCTGCTCACCAACACGCTGCTGACGGCGACCTGCCCGGTGGTGTTCGCGCCGGCGATGCATACCGAGATGTGGGAGAACCCCGCCACCCGGGCCAACGTGGCGATTCTGCGCGAGCGCGGCATGCACGTCATCGAGCCCGCGGTCGGCCGTCTCACCGGTAAGGACACCGGCAAGGGCCGGCTTCCGGACCCGCAGGCCATCTTCGGGTACGCGCTGCGCGTACTCCGCAACGGTCTTGATCTTGATCTGGCGGGCCGGCATGTCGTGGTGACCGCCGGTGGCACCCGGGAACCGCTCGATCCGGTGCGTTTCCTGGGGAACCGTTCGTCCGGGAAGCAGGGGTACGCCCTGGCCCGTGCGGCGCTCGCCCGCGGCGCGAGGGTGACGTTGATCGCGGCGAACGTGTCGCTTCCCGACCCGGCCGGCGCCGACCTGGTGCGCGTCGGCACGACCGAGGAGCTGCGGGTGGCCACGGTCGGGGCGGCGGCCTCGGCGGACGTGGTGGTGATGGCTGCCGCTCCCGCCGACTTCCGGCCGGCCTACGTCGCCGAGCAGAAGATCAAGAAGACCGAGGGTGGGCTGCCGGAGCCGATCGCCCTGGTCACCAACCCGGACATCGCGGCGGAACTGGGTGCTTCGAAGCGTCCTGGGCAGGTGCTGGTGGCGTTCGCTGCCGAGACTCAGGACGCCCTTGAGCACGCGCGTGCCAAGCTGGTGAAGAAACGTGCGGACCTGATCGTCGTTAACGAGGTGGGTCCGGATCTGGTATTCGGTCAGGATCGCAACACCGTCACCCTGCTGGGCGACGACGGGAGTACGTCGAAATTCGGCGAACTCCCTAAAGATGATGTGGCGGATAGGATTTTTGACCACGTCGCGGTACGCCTGGAGGCCCAGGTCCGTCCAGCCCCGCGGAGCTGACTACACTTCCGCGTTACGTTGTATTCGACAAATCTGAGGAGCACCGTGGCACGCCGCCTGTTCACCTCCGAGTCGGTCACGGAAGGCCACCCGGACAAGATCGCTGACCAGATCAGCGACGGGATTCTCGACGCCCTGCTCGCGCAGGACCCGCGCAGCCGCGTCGCGGTGGAGACCCTGATCACCACCGGCCAGGTGCACGTGGCGGGTGAGGTCACCACGCAGGCCTACGCCGACATCCCCAAGATCGTGCGCGACACGATCCTGGGCATCGGGTACGACTCGTCCAAGAAGGGCTTCGACGGCCTCTCCTGCGGCGTCAGCGTCTCGATCGGCTCGCAGTCGCCGGACATCGCGCAGGGCGTCGACAGCGCCCTCGAGCTGCGTGAGGGTGACTCGGAGCACATCCTGGACCAGCAGGGCGCCGGCGACCAGGGCATGATGTTCGGCTTCGCCTGCTCGGAGACGCCCGAGCTGATGCCGCTGCCGATCGCTCTCGCGCACCGCCTGGCCCGCCGGCTGTCCACCGCCCGCAAGGACGGCACGATCCCCTACCTGCGCCCGGACGGCAAGACCCAGGTCACCATCGAGTACGACGGACTGCGTCCCGTCCGCCTCGACACCGTCGTGGTGTCGTCGCAGCACGCCGCGGACATCTCGCTGGAGTCGCTGCTCACCCCGGACATCCGCGAGCACGTGATCGCGCCGGAGCTGGAGGGCCTCGGCCTGGACACCGAGGGCTACCGCCTGCTGGTGAACCCGACCGGTCGTTTCGAGATCGGTGGCCCGATGGGCGACGCCGGCCTGACCGGTCGCAAGATCATCGTCGACACGTACGGCGGGTACGCCCGGCACGGTGGCGGCGCGTTCTCCGGCAAGGACCCGTCCAAGGTCGACCGTTCGGCGGCGTACGCGATGCGCTGGGTCGCCAAGAACGTGGTGGCGGCCGGCCTGGCCGAGCGGTGTGAGACGCAGGTCGCCTACGCGATCGGCAAGGCGCACCCGGTGTCGCTGTTCGTGGAAACCTTCGGCACCGAGAACGTGCCGGTCGAGCGGATCGAGAAGGCCATCAAGGAGGTCTTCGACCTGCGGCCCGCCGCGATCATCCGGGACCTGGACCTGCTGCGCCCGATCTACCAGCAGACGGCGGCCTACGGTCACTTCGGCCGGGAGCTGCCGGACCTGCGCTGGGAGAGCACCGACCGGGCCGCGGACCTGAAGAGCGCCGCTTCCTGACCCTCGCTTCACAGCCGGCGTCACGCGCAAGCGCGGCGCCGGCTTTTCGTCGCCCATCGGGGTTTCTTGATCTTCAGTGATCCGGGAGCGTTCCTGATGCGTGATTGTTCGCATGAGCGTCTTCGGTGGTGTGGGCGGTTACTCTGTCGCGATGACGGCTGTCCAAGGTGAACGGCTGATCCTGGTCCGGCACGCGATGCCGGCGATCGATCCGGGTGTGCCGGCGGACCGCTGGTCGCTGGCGTGGGACAGCCGGGTGGCGGCCCGGTTGCTGAGGCTGCACGTCAGTCATCCCGCCTACTACGTGGCGAGCACCGAGCCGAAGGCCGCCCAGACGATGCAGGAGATCGCCGGGGCGCAGCGGGTGGCCACCGACGCGGGGCTGGCCGAGGTGCACCGGCCGGACGTGTGGTTCGCCGACGAGCAGGAGTACCACGCGGCGGCCCGCGCCTATGCGGCCGGGCAGAGCCCCGACGGCTGGGAGCCGCGGGACGAGGTGATCGCCCGGTTCGACGCGGCGGTGCTGCGGCACGCGGAGGCCGCCGCGGCGCAGGGGCGGACGCTGGTGATCGGGACGCACGGCCTGGCGCCCACGGTGTGGATGGCCAGCCGCTATCAGCTGGATCCGGACCCGGCGAGTTTCTGGGAGGGTCTGCGCTTCCCGGACATCATCGAGATCAACCTGCGGACCGAGACGGTGAGCTGCCTGGTCCACTGACCGACGCCGCCAGGGTGGGGAAGAGCCCGGGTGCGAGGCCCATCACCCATTCCAGGTCCGCGCCGGGCGCGTGGCCGGCGTGCCCGAGGGTGAGGTAGGCGGCGGTGAGCGGGTCCGGGTCCGCCGCGCCCTCCAGGACCCGGGCCGCCCAGAACTGTTCCGGTGTGGTGAGGAACCGCCCGGCGCGCGGATCCTGGCCGGTGGGCGCCGGGTGGCCCCGGTACAGGGCGGTCATCGTGGTGTCCACCCAGGGCAGGCTGCGGGTGCCGGAGAGCGTCAGCGCCAGGTCGGCGGCCCACAGGGCGATCTTTCGAAGTTCATCCGGATCCGTGTACGCCAGCGCCGACGTCACCGCGTGATCGGCCCCGGCCAGCGGGCGCGCGGCCTCGGGCAGCTCCTTGATCGGGGTGAGTCGCCGGGTCACCCCGATCACGTGTCCTCGACCAGCATGCGTCCAGGATTACAGGGTTGCGGAGCGGCCGGGCCACCGTCCTGTGGATGATCTTGTCGGCGTTGTCGGGGATACCGGCAGAATGGTCGGCGATGGCGGGCAAGGGTGCACGGGCGGAACGGGAACCGGCGGATCGGTTACCCGTCGCACGGGTGTGTGTGGACGTGTCGCTGGCCCACCTCGACCGGCTTTTCGACTATCGGGTCGCCTCGGGGGACGACGAGGCCGCGCAGCCCGGCGTCCGGGTCAAGGTGCGGTTCGCCGGCCAGTTGGTGAACGGGTTCCTGCTGGAGCGGGTGGAGCGGTCCGAGCACGAGGGCAAGCTGGCCTTCCTGGAGAAGGTGGTCTCCGCCGAGCGGGTGCTCGACCCGGAGATCGTCCGGCTGGCTCGGGCGGTGGCCGACCGTTATGCCGGCAACCTGTCCGACGTGTTGCGCCTGGCGGTGCCACCGCGGCACGCCCGGGCCGAGGCGCAGCCGGTTTCCGACATCGACGTTCCGGAGATGCCGGAGCCGTCGGACAGCGGGTGGAGCGGCTATCCGACCGGCGCCGCCTATCTACGAGCCCTGCACGAGGGGCGCCCGGCCCGGGCGGTCTGGAGCGCGACGCCGGGGGAGGACTGGCCGGCCCGGATCGCCGAGGCCGCCGCCGCCACCGTCCGGGGCGGGCGGGGCGTGGTGATCGTCGTCGCCGACGCCCGGGACCTGGACCGGGTGGACCGTGCGCTGCTCGCCGTCCTCGGTGCCGGCCGGCACGTCGCGCTGAACGCGGCTCTCGGGCCCGCCGAGCGTTACCGGCGGTTCCTGGCCGCCGGCCGGCACCGGGTGCCGGTCGTGGCGGGCACCCGGGCGGCCATGTTCGCGCCGGTCGCCGACGTCGGCCTGGTGGTGATCTGGGACGACGGCGACGACGTGCACGCCGAGCCCCGATCGCCCTACCCGCACGCCCGTGACGTGCTGCTCACCCGGGCCCAGCTGGCCGGGTGCGCCGCGCTGGTGGGCGGGTTCGCCCGGACCGGCGAGGGCCAGCTGCTGCTGGAGACCGGGTGGGCCAAGGAGATCGTCGCCGACCGGGTGACGCTGCGGCGCCGGTCGCCGATGATCGCACCGACCGGCGACGACCCGCAGCTGGCCCGCGACCCCGGGGCGGCGATCGCCCGGCTGCCCAGTCTGTGCTGGGAGACCGCACGGCAGGCGCTGGCGGCCGGCACCCCGGTGCTGGTGCAGGTGCCGCGCCGGGGATACCTGCCCGCGGTGGCGTGCGCCGAGTGCCGCACGCCGGCCCGCTGTCCGCACTGTTCCGGGTCGCTCGGCCTGCAGGGCGCCCGGGACGTGCCGACCTGCCACTGGTGCGGGCGGGCCGCCGCGGCGTACTCCTGTCCGGCCTGTGGCGAACGACGGTTGCGCGCCTCGGTGACCGGCGCCCGGCGCACGGCGGAGGAACTCGGCCGGGCGTTCCCGGGAGTGCCGGTGCGCACCTCCGGCCGCGACGAGATCTTGGACACGGTGCCGGCCGAGGCGACTGTGGTGGTCGCCACTCCCGGTGCCGAGCCGGTTGCCGAGGGTGGCGGCTACGGCGCGGTGCTGCTGCTCGACACCTGGGCACTGCTGAGCCGGTCCGACCTGCGGGCCGCCGAGGAGGCGATGCGCCGCTGGCTGAACGCGTCGGCGCTGGCCCGGTCCGCCCCGGCGGGCGGGCGGGTGGTGGTGGTCGCGGACGGTTCGCTGGTGCCGGTCCAGGCGCTGCTGCGCTGGGATCCGGGCTGGTTCGCCGCCCGCGAGCTGGCCGAACGCCGCGAGCTGGGCTTCCCGCCGGCGGCCCGGATGGCCAGCGTGACCGGGCCCGCGACGGCGGTGGCCGAGCTGCTGGCCCAGGCCCGCCTGGACGACGACGTCGAGGTGCTGGGCCCGGTGCCGGCCGACAAGGACCAGGAGCGCATGCTGCTGCGGGTGTCCCGGTCCCGGGCCGCCGGCCTGGCACACGCGCTGCACGAGGCCGCCGCGATGCGCAGCGCCCGGAAGGCCGCTGTGACGGTGCGTGTTCAGGTCGATCCGGCCGACCTCTTCTGAGCTGAGCCGGTCCGTAGACTGGGCGGGTGCTGCCCATCAGATTGAGGAGTCTCTCCGCGTGACCGTCCAGTCCATCCGCCTCTTCGGCGACCCGGTGCTGCGCTCGCCGGCCGACACCGTGGTCGATTTCGACAAGGAACTGCGCAATCTGGTCAAGGACCTGACCGAGACGATGCTCGACGAGGGCGGTGCCGGCCTGGCCGCACCCCAGCTCGGCGTCGGTCTGCGCGTGTTCACGTTCGACGTCGACGACGTGGTCGGTCACATCGTCAACCCGGTGCTCTCCTTCCCCGACGAGGAGGAGCAGGACGGTCCCGAGGGCTGTCTCTCCATCCCCGGGATCTACATCGACACCAAGCGCCGGCAGAACGTGGTGGCCAACGGCTTCACCGAGCACGGCGACCCGATCCAGTTGGTCGGCACCGGCCTGATGGCCCGCTGTGTGCAGCACGAGACCGATCACCTCGACGGGGTGCTCTTCCTGGACCGGCTGGACGCCGCCGCACGCAAGGACGCGATGAAGCAGATCCGCTCCGCAGACTGGTACGACGCGGGCCGACCGCCCACTATCAAGGAGAGCCCGCACGGGCGCGGCATCTTCGGTGTGGGGCGGTGACCCGATGCGCCTGATCTTCGCCGGCACACCGGCCGTCGCCATTCCCAGCCTGGACGCCATCGCCGCCTCCGGGCACGAACTGCTCGCCGTCGTCACCCGCCCGGACGCCCCCGCCGGCCGCGGCCGCCGCCTGGTCCGCTCGCCCGCCGGGGCGTGGGCCGACGAGCGCGGCATCGAGGTGCTCACCCCGGAGAAACCGCGGGACCCCGCCTTCCAGGAACGCCTGCGCGAGCTCGCGCCGGACTGCGTGCCGGTGGTGGCGTACGGCGCTCTCGTCCCGCCCACCGCGCTGGAGATCCCCAAGCACGGCTGGGTGAACCTGCACTTCTCGCTGCTGCCCGCGTGGCGTGGCGCGGCTCCGGTCCAGCACGCCGTCCTGCACGGTGACGAGGTGACCGGCGCCAGCGTCTTCGAGCTGGAGGCGGGCCTGGACACCGGACCGGTCTACGGCACCCTGACCGACCAGATCCGGTTCACCGACACGTCCGGCAACCTGCTGGAGCGTCTCGCCGTCGAGGGGGCCGGACTGCTCGTCGCGGTCCTCGACGCGATCGAGGCGGGCACCGCCCGGGCGCACACGCAGCCGGCCGACGGCGTCACCTTCGCGCCGAAGCTGACCGTCGAGGACGCCCGAATCCGCTGGGACGACCCGGCGTTCGCGGTGGACCGCCGGATCCGGGCCTGCACGCCGGCGCCCGGGGCGTGGACCACCCTGCGCGACGAGCGTCTCAAGCTCGGGCCGGTGCGCCCGATCGCCAACGCGCCGCACCTGCAGCCGGGTGAGCTGCTGGTGGAGCGCAAGCAGGTGCTGGTGGGCACGGCCACCACGCCGGTGAGCCTGGGCGAGGTCCGGGCCGCCGGCAAGAAGCCGATGTCGGCCACGGACTGGGCGCGCGGCATGCGCATCGAGGCCGGGGAGCGACTGTCGTGAGCGTGCCGAACTGGGGAGACACCGTCGTGACGCCGTTCGGCGTGCGCATCGAAACTGGGGAGAAGTCGTCGTGACCGAGCACAGGGCCTCACGGCCGCACGGCGGGCGGCCGAGCCGGCCCGCGGGTCCGGGACACTCCCGCGACGACCGCAGCGGCCGGGCACCCCGCAGCGGGCGGCCGCCGTCCGATCCGGCACGGCAGGCCGCGTACGAGGCGATCGCGGCGGTGAACCGCGACGACGCGTACGCGAACCTGGTCCTCTCCGAGATCCTGGACGGTCTGGGTCTGCACGGGCGGGACGCGGCGTTCGCGACCGAGCTGACCTACGGGACCCTGCGGGCCGTCGGCACGCTGGACCTGATCATCGCCGAGGCGGCCGGGCGGGACGTCGCCCGGATCGACCCGCCGGCCCGGGACGCGCTGCGCCTCGGGGCGTACCAACTGCTGCACACCCGGGTGCCGGTGCACGCCGCCGTCAACCAGACCGTGGACCTGGTCCGCTCGGTGGCGCCGGGCGCGGCCGGGTTCGCCAACGCGGTGATGCGCACGATCTCCGAGACCACCCATGAGGCGTGGCTGGAACGGATCGCCCCGGACTACCAGGCCGACCCGATCGCGAACCTCGCGGTGATCCACAATCACCCGCAGTGGATCGTCCGGTCGTTCGCCGAGGCGCTCGGTGGCGACCTGGAGGACACCGCCCGGCTGCTGATCGAGGACAACCAGCCGCCGGCCGTGCACCTGTGCGCGCGTCCCGGCCGGTCCGACGCGATCGAGCTGGCCGACGAGGCGGGCGGCGTCCCGGGCGCGTTCTCGCCGTACGCGGTCTACCTCAACGGTGGTGCGCCGCGAAACCTGGCGGCCATCCGGAACGGTCAGGCGCACGTCCAGGACGAGGGTTCCCAGCTGGTCGCCGCCGCGCTGCTGGCCGCGCCGGTGGAGGGGCAGGACAACCGCTGGCTCGACCTGTGCGCCGGGCCGGGCGGCAAGACCGGTCTGATCGGTGCGATCGCGGCCGGCCGGGGCGCCGAGGTGACCGCGGTCGAGGTGGCCGAGCACCGGGCCCGCCTGGTCGACCAGGCCACCGAGGGCATGCCGGTGACCGTGCTGCCGATGGACGGCCGGTCCGTCGGCCGGGACCCGGACCTGCCCGAGGAGGGGTTCGACCGGGTGCTGGTGGACGCCCCGTGCACCGGTCTGGGTTCGTTGCGGCGCCGTCCGGAGTCGCGCTGGCGCCGCCAGCCCGCCGACCTGCCGCCGCTGACGAAACTGCAGCGTGAGCTGCTGGTCGCGGCGCTGCGGGCGGTACGACCAGGTGGCGTGGTGGCCTACGTGACCTGCTCCCCGCACATGGTGGAGACGCAGGTCACGGTCAGCGAGGGCGCCCGGCGCAGCGGCGTCGAGGTCGACTTCGTGGACGCCCGCCCGCTGCTGCCGCCGGGCATGCCGCACCTGGGCCCGGGCCCGACGGTGCAGCTCTGGCCGCACAAGCACGGCACGGACGCGATGTTCCTGGCGGTGCTGCGCCGCACCAGCTGATCGGCGATCAGGACGAGGGGGCCGGGGCGAACCGGCCCCCTTCATGGTGACCTGGCGGTGACCCGCCCCACCATGCCGGCCGCCGGTGAGGAGCTGATCCGGCCCTGCCCGGGTTCGCCCCGGACCGCCACCACCGGGGTGCCCGGCCGGCCGCACCGGGCCTCGGTCGCCGTGACCGCGGGCGGCGGCTTGACCAGCAGGTCATACACTGCAGGCGTGAAACCGTCGCCGATCATCGCGCCCAGCATCCTCGCCTCGGACTTCTCCCGCCTCGCGGAGGAGGTGCACGCCATCGAGGGCTCTGCCGACTGGGTGCACGTCGACGTCATGGACAACCACTTCGTGCCCAACCTGACGCTGGGCCTGCCGATCGTGCAGAGTCTGCGCAAGGCGACCACGATCCCGTTCGACGTCCACCTGATGATCAACGATCCGCAGCGGTGGGCGCCGGGCTACGCCGAGGCCGGGGCATACAACGTGACCTTCCACGCGGAGGCCTGCGACGACCCGGTGGCCCTGGCCAAGGACCTGCGGGCGGCGGGTGCTAAGGCCGGTCTGGCGATCGACCGGGACACCCCCGTCGAGCCGTACCTGGAGTTGCTGCCCTATCTGGACACCGTCCTGATCATGACGATCAAGGCGGGTTTCGGCGGTCAGTCGTTCCTCCCGGAGATGCTGCAGAAGGTGCGTGACGTGCGCCGCCGCGTCGACGTCAACGAGCTCGAGGTCCGCATCGAGGTGGACGGCGGCATCGCGGCCAATACCATCGAGCAGGCCGCCGAGGCGGGCGCCGACGCGTTCGTGGCCGGCACCGCGGTCTACGGCGCCGCCGACCCCGCCGAGGCCATCCGTAAGCTGCGGGGACTCGCGGCCGCCAAGATGGGACTGGCGTGACAGCCGTCCGGGGGACCATTATCTAGGCTCAATACCCCGGACGAGCACGAACCGGACGAGCAGGAAGGTGCGATGAGCACGGCTGAGTCGCGACCCGAGACCATCGATGCGGAGCTCGATCCCGAGGAGGGCCCCTCGCTCATCCTGGTGGTCGACGACGATCAGGACATCGCCGCCTTCGTGGAGTTCAACCTGAAGGTGCTGGGCTTCGCGGTGGTCCGCGCCCGGGACGGCGTCGAGGCGCTCGACATCATGGAGACGCAACGGCCCGACCTGGCCATCATCGACTGGATGATGCCGCGCATGGACGGCGTCGAGTTGATCAGCCGGATGCGCGCGGAGCCGCTCACCTCCACCACCCCGGTGATCATGCTGACGGCGAAGAGTCTCACCGTGGACAAGGTCTACGGCCTCACCACGGGCGCCGACGACTACCTGGTCAAACCGTTCGACACCGCCGAACTGATGGCCCGGGTCACCACCACGCTGCGCCGCAACAAGGAGACCCGTGAGGTGTCGCCGCTGACCGGCCTGCCCGGCAACGCCCGGGTGCGCCGCGAGATCGGCGACCGGATCCGGAACGGCTCCGACTTCTCGGTCGGCTACATCGACATCGACCGCTTCAAGAGCGTCAACGACGTCTACGGCTTCGACCGCGGCGACGACTTCATCATCGCCCTCGCCCGCAGCCTGCAACGGGCCGCCCAGCAGACCGGCAAACCGTCGATCTTCCTCGGCCACATCGGCGGCGACGACTTCGTCTTCATCTGCCAGCCCGACCAGGTGCTGCCGCTGACCAAGCGGATGGTCACCGACTACGAGCTGGCGGCGGACCGTCTCTACGAGCCGCGGGACGCCCAGCGCGGCTACATCGAGGTGCCCGACCGCCGCGGCAACAAGCAGAAGGCCGCCCTGGTCACCCTCTCGATCGGCGTCGCCCAGGCGACCGCCGACGGCCGCCGTTTCGCCGATCCCCGTGTGGTGATCGGCGTCGCCTCCGAGATGAAGAAGGTGGCGAAATCCCAGCCCGGGTCCTACGTCGCCATCGACCGGAGGCGCAGCGAGGCGGAGGAGACCCCGTTCGGGTGAGGGCGGTCGTCTCCCTCCCTCTTCCTTCTTCTTGTACGCCTGAAACGCCCGTTTGCCGTCGTTAGGCAGTAAAACTCCAGATTCTGTGCCGAACCACCCGACCCGAACCCGCACATCCGAACGTCACCGCGCCCGTCAGCCGCAGCCGCGCCCGCGCCTGTCAGCCGCAGCCGCGCCTGTCAGCCGCAGCCGCGCCTGTCAGCCGCACCCGCGCCCGTCAGCCGCACCCGCGCCTGTCAGCCGCACCCGCGCCTGTCAGCCGCAGCCGCAGCCGCAGCCGCGCCCGTCGGCCGGAATGTCAGCACGGGCGCGGTGAGCGGGCGATATCCGGAAGCGGCCCCGAGGCTCAGGGGGCGCGAGGCGGCGCATATGTCGGAACGTACTCCTGATGGGTCAGCGACTGGATGGCCGCCAGCAGTTCGTCAGTGACGGCACGTACCGTGACCGGATCGTCGGCGGTAGCCGCCCCCGGCAGCGCCGGACCGACAGTGATCGTGACGGGCCGGCGGCTCGGGGCGAGGATGTCGCGGGCCGTGGCGTCGCCCGTACCGGTGATGCCGACCGGGACCACCGGCACGCCGGCCTGTGCCGCCAGCCGGACCGCTCCGGTCCGTCCCCGGTAGAGCCGCCCGTCCGGGGATCGGGTGCCCTCCGGGAAGACCGCCACCAGGCTGCCACCCCGCAGCAGCGGGACCGCCGCGTCGAACGCCGACAGCACCGCCCGTCCGCCGCCGCGTTCGACCGGGATCGCGCCCATCCCGGTGACGACCCGCCGGGTGAGGGCGCCCCGCAGGCCGGTGGCGCGGAAATACTCCGCCTTGGCCCAGAACGTGATGTGTCGCGGTATGCAGATGGCGAGGAACAGTTGGTCGCCGACGGACAGGTGGTTGGGGCAGAGGATCGCCCCTCCGGCCGGAAGGTGTTCGAGGCCGGTCACGGTGGGACGCCAGACCGTGCGGAGCAGGGCACCGAGTGTGCGGTCGGTCAGGGCGTAGAGGGGCGGGGCGCCGGGAGCGAGCCGGCTTGCGCTGCTGGTCACGTGAGTACTCCGGGGTGGGCGGTGACGCTGCCGGGGTGCGAGGGGGACTGGGCCGGTGTGGTGGTCCCGCCACCGGAGGCGGGCGGGATCAGGTGGCTGGTCCGAGATGGGCGGTCAGGATGGCGTCCAGGGTCGGGCCGATGTCGTCGGATCCGGTGACCAGTCGAAGACTGCCCCATGCCCGCAACTGCGCCAGCCCGTGCAGCGCCGACCAGAGTGCCGCCGCCGTCACCTCCGGCGCCGGGGTGGCCCGGGTCTCGGCGATCAGGGTCGTCAGCAGCCGGAACAGCGGAAGGCTGGTGTACCGCAATCCCAGGTGCCCGCTCTCCAGCAGGTCGTGGCGGAACATCAGCTCGAACATGCCGCGTTCGGACGCCGCGAAGTCCAGGTAGACCCCGGCCAGCAGTGCGAGCCGGCGACGGGTGTCCGCCTCCGGCCCGGACAGCGCCGCATCACACCGCTGCGCCAGGGAGGTGAATCCGGCGGCGGCGATGGCCGACAGCAGCGACAGGTGGGTGGGGAAGTGCCGCCGTGGCGCGCCGTGGGAGACCCCGGCCCGCCGGGCGATCTCGCGCAGCGTGAGGGCGGTCGGTCCCTCGGATCGAAGCAGTTCGACCCCGGCCCGTACCAGTCGGTCGCGTAGTCCCAGGTCGACGTCCATAGACAGTGTCTACCAGGCTCCGATTGACACTGTCTACCCCGAGCTCGTGAGTGTCCACCGGCAAGCCCGCTGTGAGGTAGCTCGCCCGGTGGGTGGCAAAACCGTGACGGCGTGCAACACTCGGGGATGACCCACCACGCGCTGGCGGGACTCGGTGAAATTCCGAACCGGCGGTGATCCGGTGCTCCGGCACTGGTAAGCCCGCGACCCGGACGTCGACCATGACGGACCGGTGGACCTGGTGAGACTCCGGGGCCGACGGTTGATCGAGCGGCATGACCGCACGATCAGACAGTCCGGATGGGAGACAGCGCGCGGAGTCGGATCGGCGTGCCCTCGTGGGCCACGCCGGCCGGGGGTGCGCGAAGCGTACCCTCATGTCCGATCTCCCGGCCCTCCCCTGCTCTCTCGCGCGTGATCGATCCGCGCGAGAGGAACACGATGACCGAGGACGAGGCGATGCGCCGCGCTGTCGCGCTGGCCGCCAAGGGTCTCGGCACCACCAGTCCCAACCCCGTGGTCGGCTGCCTGCTGCTCGACCCCGGCGGCGAAGTGGTCGGTGAGGGCTTCCATGTGTACGCCGGCGGCCCGCACGCCGAGATCGTGGCGCTGGCGCAGGCCGGTGAGCGGGCCCGGGGCGGAACCTGCGTCGTCACGCTGGAGCCGTGCGACCACACCGGGCGCACCGGCCCGTGTTCGCACGCGCTGATCGCCGCGGGCGTCCGCCGGGTGGTCGTCGCCGTCGACGATCCGACGCCGATGGCCGCGGGCGGCGCGAGCACGCTGCGGTCCGCCGGTGTCGAGGTGGAGTCCGGTCTGCACCGGGCCGCCGCGGAGGCCGGCAACATCGCCTGGCTGACCGCGGTACGCCGGGGCCGCCCCTACGTGACCTGGAAGTTCGCCGCCACACTCGACGGTCGTTCGGCCGCCGCGGACGGTTCCAGTCAGTGGATCTCGTCGCCCGCGTCGCGCGCCGACGTGCATGTGCTGCGCAGCACCGTGGACGCGATCGTCGCCGGGGTCGGCACCGTGCTCGCCGACGATCCGCAGCTGACCGTGCGGGATCTGCGGGACGGCACGCTGGCGATCAAACAGCCTCTGCGCGTGGTGGTGGACTCACGGAGGCGTACCCCGGAGAAAGCCCGCGTGCGGGATGCCGCGGCACCCACCTGGATCGTCACCGCGGAGGCGACCGGCGCAGGCCCGCAGGGTCGTGTCGATCTGAGTGTGATGCTCACCGAGCTGTATGCGCGCGGGGTGCGCAACGTCCTCCTGGAGGGCGGCCCCACGCTCGCGGGCGGCTTCCTGGAGGCCGGACTGATCGACCGGGTGGTCGGTTATGTCGCGCCGAAGCTGCTGGGGGCCGGCCGCGCCGCCCTGCAGGACGCCGGGATCGGTGCCATCGCCGACGCGGCCGTCCTGGAATTCACCGACATCGCGCAGATCGGCGGCGACCTGCGCTTCACCGCCACGCTCCGCCACGAGCTCCGACAAGGGGAGATCTGAATGTTCACCGGCATCGTCGAGGAACTGGGTGAGGTCGTCCGTCTCACCGAGGGCAGCGAGGACTCGGCGGTCATCGCCGTCCGCGGTCCGCTGGTCACGTCGGACGCCCGCGACGGCGACTCGATCGCCGTCAACGGCGTCTGTCTGACCGTGATCGACAACGTGGACGGCGTGTTCACCGCGGACGTGATGGGCGAGACGCTGCGGCGTTCGTCGCTGGCCGCGCTGGCCGTCGGCGGCACCGTCAACCTGGAGCGGGCCGCCGCGCTGGGCAGCCGTCTCGGCGGTCACCTGGTGCAGGGGCACGTCGACGGGGTGGCGACCGTGATCGGCCGTGAGCCGGCCGACAAGTGGGAGGTGGTGACCTTCTCGCTCCCCGCCGAGCTGGCCAGATACGTCGTGGAGAAGGGTTCGATCACCGTCGACGGGGTGTCGCTGACGGTCATGGCGGTCACCGCCGACACCTTCTCGGTGGGTCTGATCCCGGCCACGTCGAAGCACACCGTGCTGGGTTCCAAATCGGCCGGTGATCCGGTCAACCTCGAGGTCGACGTGATCGCCAAGTACGTCGAGAAGATGCTGGGGAGCCGGGATGTCTGAGCGGGTGGAACGCGCGATTGCCGCGATCGGGAACGGTCAGGCGGTGATCGTGGTCGACGACGAGGACCGCGAGAACGAGGGCGATCTGATCTTCGCGGCCGAGCACGCCACGCCGGAGCTGGTGGCGTTCATGGTCCGGTACACGTCGGGTTACATCTGCGTGCCGCTGCCGGAGGCCGAGGCGGACCGGCTGGACCTGCCCCCGATGTTCCGCACCAACCAGGACAAGCGGGGGACGGCGTACGCGGTGACCGTCGACGCCGCCGCCGGGGTGAGCACCGGCATCTCGGCCGCCGACCGGGCGCACACCATCCGCCTGCTGGCGTCGGCGGACACCCGCCCGGACGATCTGTCGCGTCCGGGGCACGTGGTGCCGCTGCGGGCGAAGCAGGGCGGCGTGCTGAGCCGGCCCGGGCACACCGAGGCGGCGATCGACCTGGCGGTGCTCGCCGGGTGCCGGCCGGCGGGGGTGCTCTGCGAGATGGTCAACGACGACGGCACCATGCAGCGCCTGCCCGACCTGGAGCGGTTCGCGGCGGAGCACGGCCTGGTGCTGATCAGCATCGCCGAACTGGTCGTCTACCTCCACGAGCGTTTTGGGGTTTTGTGGGGAAAACAGCCGGTTGAGGCGGGAAGATAATGATGAAGGGGGACTTATATGGCCGGCTTTGGTGACCCGCACATGGAGACCGTCGACGGATCCGGGCTGAAACTCGGCATCGTCGGGTCCCGGTGGCACAACGATCTCGTCGACCACATGATCAGCCGGGCCGAGGAGGCCGCGAAGGCGTGCGGCGTCGCGAACGTGCTCACCGTGCGGGTGGCCGGCTCGGTGGAACTGCCCATCGTCGCGCAGGCGCTCGCCAAGAAGTGCGACGCGGTGGTTGCGCTCGGCGTTGTGATCAAGGGCGAGACACAGCATTTCGAGTACGTGTGTGACGCCGTCACCGAGGGCCTGATCCGGGTGGCGCTCGACGAGCAGAAACCGGTGGCCCACGGCGTGCTCACCGTGCACAGCCTGGGCCAGGCCCGCGACCGGGCGGGCCTGGAGGACTCGATCGAGGACAAGGGCTGGCAGTGCACGGTGGCCGTGCTCGACGCGGTGCTCGCCATCCGCGAGGTGCAGAAGGCGTGACCCCACACCGCTGTGTTGATTTAGGGCGTGCTGCGCGCCCTAAATCAACACGCGGGCGGGGGTGTGTTGATTTGCGGCGCGCTGCGCGCCCGAAATCAACACAGCGGGCGGGGTGTGTTGGTTTGTGGCGTGCTGCGCGCCCGAAATCAACACAGCGGGCGGGGTGTGTTGGTTTGTGGCGTGCTGCGCGCCCTAAATCAACACACCGGTGTTTCTAGAGGCGGCCGGCCTCGATGATCCGGCCCAGGAACTGACGGGTCCGCGCCTCCAGGGGATCGCCGAGCACCTGCTCCGGCGGTCCCTGTTCGAGCACCCGGCCCGCGTCCAGGAACGCCACCCGGTCGGCGACCTGCTTGGCGAACCCCATCTCGTGGGTGGCCAGCACCATCGTCATGCCCTCGCCCTTGAGCTCACGGATCATGGTCAGCACCTCGCCGACCAGCTCCGGGTCGAGCGCCGAGGTGACCTCGTCGAGCAGCAGCAGCCGCGGGTTGTTGACCAGGGCCCGGACGATCGCGACCCGCTGCTGCTGGCCGCCGGAGAGCCGGTCCGGGTACGCGCCCGCCTTGGCCGCCAGCCCGACCCGCTCCAGCCAGGTCATCGCCTGGTCCTTCGCCTCGGCGGCCGGCCGCTTGTGCACCCGGATCGGCGCCAGCGTGATGTTGTCCAGCACCGTCATGTGCGGGAACAGGTTGTACGACTGGAAGACCAGTCCGATCTTCTGGCGTACCTTGTCCGGGTCGGCCCGCGGGTCGGTGATCTCGGTGCCGTCCAGCAGGATCGCGCCGTCGTCGATGTCGGTGAGCAGGTTGACGCAGCGCAGCAGCGTCGACTTGCCCGAACCGGAGGCGCCGATCAGCGCGATCACCTCGTGCTCGGCGACGTCCAGGCTGAGGCCGTCGAGGATGACGTGGTCGCCGAACACCTTCCGGACGTCGGTGCAGGAGAGAAGCATCAGGACCCCGCGTTCTGGCGGCGGGCCGCCCGCAGTGTCACCCAGTCGGTGACGCCGATCAGGGGCAGGGCGAGCAGGACGAAGAGCACCCCGGCGACGATGTACGGGGTGAAGTTGGCGTCCTCGGCGACACCGATCTGGGCCGCCCGGATCGCGTCGATGGGACCGGCCAGCGAGATGAGGCCGACGTCCTTCTGCAGCGCCACGGTGTCGTTGAGCAGCGGCGGGGCGACCCGGCGGACCGCCTGGGGCAGGACCACGTGCCGCATCGCCTGGCGGTAGCTCAGGCCCAGGGACCGGGCGGCGGCGATCTGGCTCGGATGCACCGACTCGATGCCGGCCCGGAACACCTCGGCGAGGTACGCCCCGTAGGTGACGACGATCGCGGCGCCGCCGAGGACCAGCACGTCCGGGGTGCCCTGCAGGCGCAGCCCGGGGATGCCGAACGCGTACAGGTAGATCACGATGATCAGCGGCAGACCGCGGAACGAGTACGTGTATCCGGTGGCGATGGCGCGGACGGGGAAGAACACCGGCCCGCGCAGTGTCCGCAGCACGGCGATCAGCAGGCCCAGGGAGAGCGCCGCCGCCGCGCAGAAGACCAGCAGCTTCAGGTTGAGCCAGAGGCCGTCGAGGATCGCCGGGAGGTGGCGCTGTGCCACGTCGAGATCGAAGAACGACTGCTTGACCCGGTCCCAGCCGGGTGCGCCGGTGACGCCGACGGCGAGCAGTGTGCCGACGACCGCGGTGGACACGGCCGCGAGCAGAACCGAGCGGATCGCCTGCCGTCGCCGGTAGGCGATCCGCTCGAGTTGCCGGGTGCTGGGTTTGTGCTTCACGAGAGTTCGGGCGCTCCCGCGCTGTCGGCCAGCCAGGTCTTCTCGAGCACCGCGAGGGTGCCGTCCTGGCGCAGCTGGTCGACGGCCTGGCTGACACATCCGGTCAGCGAGGAGCCCTTGTCGAGGAGGACGCCGAACTGCTCGGGGACGCCGACCTGGGGCAGCTGGCCGATGATGATGCCGTTGTCGAGCTCGGCGCCGGTCATGTAGAACGCCGTCGGCAGGTCGACCACGATGCCGTCGACGGTGCCGTTGACCAGGGCGGCCTTGGCGTCGTCGTTGTTGTTGAACACCGAGGCGCCGGTGGCCGGCTTGATCAGGTCGGTGATCGCCTGGTAGCTCGTGGTGCCGACCTGGGCGCCCAGCTTGGCCTTCTGCAGGTCGGCGATCGACTTCGCGTTCTCGATCTTCGAGCCCTTGACGGTGATCACGGTCTGCCGGGCCAGGTAGTACGGCGAGGAGAAGTCGACCGCTTTCCGGCGCTCATCGGTGATCGAGACCTGGTTGATGTCGATGTCGAACGGCTTGGGTCCCGGCGCGATGGCGTTGGTGAACGTCACCGACGCCCACACCACGTCGGTCTTCGCGTATCCGAGGCGCTCGGCGATCTGGTAGGCCACGGCGGATTCGAACCCCTCACCGCTGTCCGGTTTGTTGTTCTTGAACCATGGCTCGTAGGCGGGCGTGTCGGTGCCGATCGTGAGCTTGCCCGTCGTCAGGGTGGCGAGCGTGCCGGGCGCGCAGGCGGCGGCGGAGGACGATGCGGAGGCGCTGGTGGTGGCGCTCTCCTCTTCCACGGGGGAACATGCCGTGACGGTGGCGAGCAGGAGCGCTGCGCCGCCGACGGCCACGGGGGTGAATCGGCTGACCATGCCGGGCAGCTTAGAAGACTGTCCCACGGGCTGGGGCCGTTCGTGGTCAAGACGTGATGAGCTGCAAGAATCGTGTCCCGTGAAGACGTTCGAAGAACTGTTTGCCGAGTTGCAAAGCAAAGCGGCCGAGCAGACACCCGGTTCGGGCACCGTGGAGGCGCTGCAGCGCGGTGTCCACTTCATCGGCAAGAAGGTCGTCGAAGAGGCGGCCGAGTCGTGGATGGCGGCCGAGCACGAAGGCCCCGAACGCGCCGCCGAGGAGATCTCTCAGCTGCTCTACCAGGCCCAGGTCCTGATGATCGCGACCGGGCTCGAGCTCAAGGACGTCTACCGACATCTCTGACGTGACCCCGATCCGTCCGTCAGATTCGAAGGAGCACGTCAATGCTGCGCATCGCCATTCCGAACAAGGGGACCCTGTCCGCACCGGCTTCACAGATGTTGCGGGACGCCGGTTACCGCCAGCGGACCGACCCCAAGGATCTGCTCTGCCGTGACGAGGGCAACAACGTCGAGTTCTTCTACCTGCGGCCGAAGGACATCGCGACGTACGTCGGCTCGGGTGATCTGGATCTCGGCATCACCGGCCGGGACCTGCTCGTCGACTCCCGGGTCACGGCCACCGAGCTGCTCGACCTGAACTTCGGCCGGGCGACGTTCCGGTGGGCGGTGCCCGCGGGCACGCTCACCAGCGCGGACGAGATCGGTGGCAAGCGGATCGCCACGGCGTACCCCGGGGTGGTCGGGAGTTATCTGGCCGAGCACGACCTCAAGGCGGACGTGGTACGCCTGGACGGCGCGGTGGAGAACGCGGTCCGCCTGGGCGTCGCCGACCTGATCGCCGACGTGGTGGAGACCGGGGCGACACTGCGCCAGGCCGGCCTGGTCACGCTCGGCGAACCGATCATGCAGTCGTCGGCGATCCTGATCGGCCGCGACGCGGAGCCACCGGCCGGGGCGTCGCAGCTGCTGCGCCGGCTGCAGGGGGTGCTCGTCGCCCGCAGCTTCGTGATGCTCGCGTACGACGTCCGTGCCGACCTGCTGGAGCAGGCCACCGGCCTGACCCCGGGTATCGAGTCACCGACCGTGTCCCCGCTGCACCGTGAGGGCTGGGTCGCGGTGCAGGCCATGGTGCAGCGCGCCGACGTACACCGCATCATGGACGAGCTCTACGAACTCGGCGCCCGTGCCATCCTCGTCACCGACATCGCGAACTGCAGGCTGTGATGACCTCTGTGATCTACCGACCGAAGAAGATCCGCTGGGTGGCCGGCCCGATGGCCGCCGCGGTGGTCATCCTGTTCACCGTGCTCAGCTTCGGGCTGACCGGTAACGCCGGCTTCGAGAACTCGCAGGCCACGTTCCAGCGCGGCGACCAGCTCGCGATGATCGGCGTCGGGATCCTGATCGGCCTGGGTGTGCTGGCGTTCTGCCGGCCGCGGGTGGCCGCGGACGCCGAGGGCGTACACGTGCGCAACGTGATCGGCGGGTACGACCTGCCGTGGAACGTGGTGGCCGCGGTCCGGTTCGACCGGAACTCGGCGTGGGCGCACCTCGAACTGCTCAACGACGATCAGGTGCCGGTGCACGCTCTGCAGGCGGTCGACAAGGACTACGCGGTGGACGGGGTCCGCGCGCTGCGGGCCCTGCACGCCGACGCGACAACCGCCTGATAGACTCACGGTAGTCGACCACGTCTCCCGCTTACTCTCTTCGCCGAGAGCCGAGCGGGGGCGCGAAAGAGGAGCCCGCAGGTTCCCACCCGAGTCATTGACTATGGCCGGGTCCGGTCAACCCGACGGGAATGATCCTGTCCGGGTGCGCGTCCTCCAGGACGCCGATGACCGGTCGAGCGGGCCCCGGCATGCGCTGATTTCCGTCAGCCGCACGCGGGGCCTTCTGCTTTCCCGGCGTCCCGCCTCGGCGGGACACTCGGGGCCGACCGCCATTGGCACCGCCGCACGACCGGTTCGTGACGGCGGAGAACAACGTTCTGAGGAGGCCCCATCAGCGTCGAACCACGCGTGAACGAACAGATCCGGGCTCGTGAGGTCCGCCTGGTCGGTCCGGAGGGTGAGCAGGTCGGCATCGTGCCGCTCGAGCGCGCTCTCCAACTGGCTGCGGACGTCGACCTGGACCTGGTCGAGGTTGCTCCGATGGCGCGGCCGCCGGTGTGCAAGCTCATGGACTTCGGCAAGTTCAAGTACGAGAGCGCACTCAAGGCCCGCGAAGCTCGGCGCAACCAGCAGCAGACCGTCATCAAGGAAATGAAGCTGCGGCCGAAGATCGACCCGCACGACTACGCGACCAAGAAGGGTCACGTGGTGCGGTTCCTCAAGGCGGGCGACAAGGTCAAGGTGACGATCATGTTCCGCGGTCGTGAGCAGAGCCGCCCGGAGCTGGGTTTCCGGCTCCTGCGCCGGCTCAGCGAGGAGATCTCGGAACTGGGCTTCGTCGAGGCCAGTCCGAAGCAGGACGGCCGAAACATGATCATGGTGCTGGCTCCGCACCGGGCCACCAAGGCCGCCGCGGCCGCCACGATCGCCGCCAACGCACGTCCGCCGCGTGAGCCGCGCGAGGGCGATGTCGAGGGCGACGCCGTCGAGACGGAGCCGGCGGCCGCCGAGGTCGTCGAAACCACCGCAGAGTAGTCAGCTTTTCCCCGCGTCCCCCCGGTCGCGGGGAAAGACCAGAAAGAGGCGTCAAGTGCCGAAGATGAAGAGCCACACCGGCATGGGTAAGCGGGTGAAGGTCACCGGCAAGGGAAAGCTCGTCACCGAGCAGGCCGGCAAGCGTCACCTGCTGGAGCACAAGTCTTCCCGGGTTACCCGCCGGATGACCGGAACGGTCACCGTGGCCAAGGCCGACACCAAGCGAGTGAATAAGCTTCTGGGCCGCTGACGCGCGCCAGACTCGTTCCCCTTAAGGAGTAACTAGAAATGGCACGCGTCAAGCGGGCGGTAAACGCCCAGAAGAAGCGCCGCACGCTGCTCGAGACCGCGAGCGGTTACCGCGGTCAGCGTTCCCGGCTGTACCGCAAGGCCAAGGAGCAGGTGCTGCACTCGATGCAGTACTCGTACCGGGACCGTCGTGACCGCAAGGGCGACTTCCGCCAGCTGTGGATCACGCGTATCAACGCGGCCTCCCGGGCCAACGGTATGACCTACAACCGTCTGATCCAGGGTCTGAAGCTGGCGGGCGTCGAGGTCGACCGGAAGATCCTGGCTGACCTGGCGGTCAACGACGCCACCGCGTTCGCGGGCATCGTCGAGATCGCGCGTGCGGCCGTCGCGGCCGAGGGCACCGGCGGCGCTGCCGCGCAGGCTGCCTGAACTATCGCGTAGCACGTTTGTGAGGCGTCTCCCGGTGATACGGGAGGCGCCTCCTGCCTTTAGGTCGGAGCGCATGTTCACACCCCGTACCCCCAGAATCGTCTCCGCCCGGCGCCTGCAACGTCGCCGGGACCGTGACCAGAGCGGCCGTTTCCTGGCCGAAGGCCCGCAGGCCGTGCGCGAAGCGCTGGCCGCCGGAGTCGTGCTGGAGCTGTTCGGCACGGGCCCCGCCCTGGACCGGTACGCCGAGCTGGCCGCGCAGGCCCCGGAGGTCTCCCCGGTCACCGAGGAGGCGCTGGCCGCGCTGGCCGAGACCGTCGCGCCGCAGGGCCTGGTGGCGCTCTGCGAGCAGGTCGACGTGCCGATCGCCGAGGCGCTGGCCAAGAAGCCGCGCCTGGTCGCGGTGGTCGCCGAGATCCGTGACCCGGGCAACGCCGGCACCGTCCTGCGCACTGCCGACGCGGCGGGCGCCGGTGCGGTGATCTTCGCCGGGGACGCCGTCGACCCGTACAACGGCAAGTGTGTACGCGCCTCCGCCGGCTCGTTGTTCCACGTGGACGTCGTGCGTTCCCCGTTGAGCGTGCTCGACCTGCTGCAGGACTCCGGCCTTCAGGTGCTGGCCACCAGCGGCACCGGTGACGACGATGTGGACTCGCTGCTCGACGGCGGGCTGCTGGCGTCCCCGACCGCGTGGCTGTTCGGGTCCGAGGCGCACGGGTTGCCGGCGTCGGTGCTGTCCGCGGCGGACCGCCGGGTCCGGGTGCCGATCTACGGCGAGGCGGAGAGCCTCAATCTCGCGGCGGCGGCTGCTGTCTGTCTTTATGCCTCGGCCCGCGCCCAACGCTGACGGTATGCTGGGCCGCATGTCGGATCGGAAGTTTATGTGGCCCGCTGGTCGCGGGCGCCGGATCTGACACTCTCCTGCGCTGACTGCCCTGACCGGCGGGCTGCGGCTCAGCCGTGCCTCCGTACACTGCCCGATGGCTCATCCGGTGTGAGGGAGTTCGCCCTACCATGTCCTACCGCAACGATCCGTACGACCCGAAGCAGGCAGCCCTGCTCGACCCTTCGTCGTTGGAGGGCGCTGTCGCCGAGGCGGAGAAGGCGTTCGCCGCCGCCGCCGACCTCGACGCGCTCGCCGCGCTGAAGCCCGCGCACCTCGGCGACCGCTCGCCGGTGTCGCTGGCCCGCCGCGAGATCGGCTCGCTGCCGCCGGCCGCGAAATCCGACGCCGGCAAGCGCGTCAACATCGCCCGCCAGGCGGTTCAGGGTGCCTACGACGCCCGGCTCGCGGAGCTCACGGCCGACCGTGCCGCCCGCGTGCTGGTCGAGGAACGCGTCGACGTCACCCTGCCGTGGACCCGCCGCCCGCGGGGCGCCCGGCACCCGCTGACCACGCTGATGGAGCACATGGGCGACATCTTCGTCGGCATGGGCTACGACATCATCGACGGTCCCCAGCTGGAGCTGGAGTGGGCCAACTTCGACGCGCTCAACATCGGACCGGACAACCCGGTGCGCGGCGCCAGCGACACGTTCTTCGTGGACCTGCCCGGCCTGGTGATGCGGACCCACACGTCGCCCGGCCAGGTGCGCACCATGCTCGACCGGCAGCCCCCGATCTACGTGGTCAGCCCGGGCCGGGTCTACCGGACCGACGAGCTGGACGCCACGCACAGCCCGGTCTTCCACCAGATCGAGGGCCTGGTCATCGACGAGGGCATCACGATGGCCCACCTGCGCGGCACCCTGGACCACCTGGCCCGGTCGCTGTTCGGGCCGGACGCGCGGACCCGCTGGCGTCCGCACTACTTCCCGTTCACCGAGCCGTCCGCCGAGTTCGACGTCTGGTTCGCCGAGCACCGCGACGGCCCGCGCTGGGTCGAGTGGGGCGGCTGCGGCATGGTCAACCCCCGGGTGCTGACCGCCTGCGGCATCGACCCGGACCGCTACTCGGGTTTCGCGTTCGGCATGGGCGTCGAGCGGACCCTGATGTTCCGCAACGGCGTCTCCGACATGCACGACATGGTCGAGGGCGACGTGCGGTTCACCACGAACTTCGGAATGGAGTCCTGAAGCGATGAAGACGTCACTGTCGTGGCTGCGCGAGTACGTCGAGCTGCCCGCCGGGGTCACCGCTTCGGAGCTCGACACCGCGCTGACCGAGCTCGGCATGGAGGTCGAGGGGATCGTCGACCAGGCCGCCACCGTCACCGGTGACCTGGTCGTCGGCCGGGTGCTGACGATCGAGGAGCTGACCGGCTTCAAGAAGCCGATCCGGTTCTGCACGGTCGACGTGGGCAACGAGAAGCCGCAGGAGATCGTCTGCGGGGCGCGGAACTTCGCCGAGGGCGACCTCGTCGTGGTGATCCTGCCCGGCGGCGAGCTGCCCGGCGGTTTCAAGATCGGCGCGCGGAAGACGTACGGGCGCAACTCGCACGGCATGATCTGTTCGGCCGCCGAGCTGGGTCTCTCCGGCGACCACGACGGCATCATCGTGCTGACGCCGTCGGACGCGACCGTGCCCGGTGTGGACGCCCGTCCGGTCGTCGGGCTCGACGAGGTGCTGATCGAGGTCGAGATCACCCCGGACCGGGGTTACGAGATGAGCGTCCGCGGGATCGCGCGGGAGCTGGCCGGGTACTTCGGTGTCCCGTTCACGGACCCGGGTCTCGGGGCCGCCGCTTCCGGGGGCGAGTCGCCTTACGACGTGGAGATCCAGGACATCGTCGGCTGTGACCGGTTCGCCGCCCGCGTGGTCCGCGGCATCGACCCGTCCGCCACGTCCCCCGCGTGGATGCAGCGCCGCCTGATCGCGGCCGGCATCCGGGCCATCTCGCTGCCCGTCGACATCACCAACTACCTGATGCTCGAACTCGGCCAGCCGATGCACGTCTTCGACGTCGACCGCCTCAACGGCGGCCTGGTCGTCCGGCGGGCCCGGGCCGGCGAGAAACTGACCACCCTGGACGGCGTCGCGCGCGTACTCGACGCCGAGGACATGGTGATCTGCGACGAGACCGGTCCGATCTCGCTCGCCGCCGTCATGGGCGGCCAGACCAGTGAATGGCAGGAGGGCACGGTCGACGTGCTCCTCGAGGCCGCCCACTGGGACGCGGTGATGGTCGGGCGCACCGCCCGCCGCCACAAGCTGTTCAGCGAGGCCGCCAAGCGGTGGGAACGTGGTGTCGACCCGCAGCTGGCGCTGGTCGCGCTGGAGCGTGCCGTCGAGATCCTCACCACGCACGCCGGCGGCACCGTCGACCCGGGTGTGCTCGACATCGACAACGTCGTGCCGCCCACGCCGATCACGCTGCCCGCAGCCCTCCCGACCGAGATCACCGGAGTGGTGTACCCGGTCACCCGGGTCATCGAGCTGCTGAACCAGGTCGGGGCCGAGGTCACCGGCGAGGAGACGCTGACCGTCGTGCCGCCGAGCTGGCGTCCCGACCTGCTCGCCCCGATCGACCTGGTCGAAGAGGTGGCACGTCTCGGCGGATACAACGACATCCCCAGCAAGCTGCCCCGGGCCCGGAGCAGCAGCGGCCTCACCCCGGCGCAGAAGCGGCGCCGGTCGGTGGGCCGGGCGCTCGCCGAGAACGGATACGTCGAGGTCCTGTCGTACCCGTTCGCCGCCGCCGGGAGTGCCGACGCCCTCGGCCTGCCCGCCGACGACGCGCGGCGCAACGCGGTGCGGCTCAGCAACCCGCTCTCCGAGGAGGAGCCTCAGCTCCGGACGAGCCTGCTCGCCACGCTGCTCGGCACCCTCAAGCGCAACCTCGGCCGCGGTCACCGCGACGTGGCGCTCTACGAGGTCGGCACGGTGTTCCAGCCCGGCCCGGCGGCCGCCGCGCCGCCGCTCCTGGGTGTCGACCGCCGTCCCACCGACGAGGAGTGGGCGGCCGCGAACGCGGTCGTCCCCGCCCAGCCGTGGCACCTCGCCGCGGTCCTCGCCGGCGACGCGGAGCCCGCCGGCTGGTGGGGTGCCGGACGCCCGGCCACCTGGGCCGACGCGATCGAGGCGGCGCGCATCACGCTTGCCGCGGCGGGCGTTCCCGCGAACACCGTCGGGGTACGCGCTGCGGAGAACGCGCCGTGGCACCCCGGCCGGTGCGCGGCGATCACCGTCGACGGCACGGTCGTGGGCCACGCGGGTGAGCTTCACCCGGCCGTGCTGGCGGCGTTCGACCTGCCGAAACGCACCTCGGCCGTCGAACTCGACCTGGACGCCCTCCCGGACGCCCCGGTCGTCTACGCGCCGACGATCTCCACATTCCCGCCGGCGCTGCTCGACGTGGCGCTGATCCTGGACACGACGGTCCCGGCCGGCGAGGTCCAGGCGGCTCTCGCCGAGGGTGCGGGACCGCTGCTGGAGTCGGTCGCGCTCTTCGACGTGTACGAGTCGGCGCAGGTCGGCGAGGGCAAGCGGTCGCTGGCGTACAAGCTGACGTTCCGCGCGCCGGACCGGACCCTCACGTCCGAGGAGACCATCGCGGCCCGTGACGCGGCTGTGGCCGTCACCGCGTCCCGATTCGGGGCGACCCTCCGCGGGGCCTGATCCCTTCACGGAAAGCGCGTGGTGACCCGACTCGGGTCACCACGCGCTTTCCGTCTGTATGCCCTGGTGTCTCGTCGTACGTCCTGGTGTCAGGGAAGCAGGGCGATCAGTTCGGCGGTGGTGGCGGATTCGGCCATCTTCGGGAAGATCCGTTCGACGCTGTTGCGGTGCGCCTCGGGGTCGATGTCGGTGAGGGCGTCGACGGCGAGCGTGACGTGATAGCCGTGCTCGTGGGCGGCCCGCGCCGTCGACTCCACGCCGAGGCTGGTGGCCACGCCGGTGAGCACGACCTGGGTGATGCCGCGGCGACGCAGGCGCAGGTCGAGGCCGGTGCCGTGGAAGCCGCCCCAGGTGTGCTTGTCGATCACCAGATCGTCGTCGGTGGCCAGGCCTTCGACGAGTAGTTCGCCCGCTCTCACCTCCGGGGACACTTTCGCCGGGGCCGGGGCCGGTGTTGCCGTCGTGGCGTCGGCCGGGGCGGGTGCGGGGCGGCGGGCGTCGATGCGGGTCGAGGTGGCGTCCTGCGGCGAGGCGACGTCACGCAGCAGGATCACCGGAAGTCCGCGGCTGCGGAACGCCTCGGCCAGCGCGATGCTGCGGGCCACCACGTCGGCCGCGGAGTGTGGGGCGAGCGGCGCGGCGAGGATCCGGCGCTGAACGTCGACGACCACCAGCGCGGTCCTCGGGTCGATGGTGGAGACAGGCATGGTGCGGCCTTTCGATAGAGCGGTTCAGAGATCGGAGAGCCGGTCGAGCAGCGCCATCGCCTCGAGGATCTTCTGGCGTTCCGCCTCGGTGTAGTGCTCGGTCAACGCGCTGACCAGCCACTCCTCCCGCTGCCGCCGCCACCCGAGGATGGCCTGCTCTCCGGTGCCGGTGAGCGAGACGATCTGCCGCCGTCCGTCGGCCGGGTCGGGCTCCCGCTTGATCAGGCCGTGTTGTTCGATCACCGCGAGGGTGGCGGACATGGACTGCGGGCGGACCCGTTCGGCCGCGGCCAGCGAACTCATCGTGGCCGGGCCGCCGCGGTCGAGGCGGCTGAGCACCGCCATCTGCGAAGGCGTGAAACTGCCGATGCCGGTGGCCTCCCGCAGCCGCCGCCAGATCCGGCTGAACACGACCCGGGTCTCACCGGCGGCACGCGCCGCCGACGCGGGGATCTCCGTCATGATCCCTACCTTAGATTCTTCAGGTAAAACTGAACAGTCCAGCCTGAAGGAAAGGGTCGGCTAGGGTCGGGGCATGTTCGGCCGAATTCTGCGTGACCTGACCATCAACGATCTGACGGTGGCGGGCCCACTGGTCATCGCCGTGCTCAGCGTCGTCCGCGCGATCCGGGCCGACGACGCCTTCACCCGCTGGTCGTGGGCGGCGGTCGCGGCCGTGATGGTGGTCGTCTGCGTCGGCTACCTGATCGGGGTCGCCCGCAACCGCGCACGCCTGCGCGACGCCGAGGACTGATCAGAGACAGTCAGGTCTGGCGGCCAGGAGAGCTCGGGCGGCCGGGCGTTCCTCGGTCGTGACCCGGGTGCACCCCGACTCGACCAGCGTCCACGCGCCGCCGGCCATCGCCGCGTCGAGCCGTTCCCGCAGGCCCTCCACCCGATGCGGCTCCACGGCGAACAGAATCCGCACGAACGACCGGTCACCATCGGCCGACGTCAGCACCCGGTGTGCCGCTCCGGCCAGCACCCCATCGATAACCATTACCGGATCGTTCTCGGTCACCGGCACGATGATCGCCTGGTGGGCGTAGACCTGTCGCATGGCCGAACGGTAGCCCGGGGTGCCAGCATGACGCCATGACGCGGGGATTCCGGAAGGGCTACACAGGCAGCGGACCAGGCGACTTCACCCCCGACGGCTGCGCGGTCGACCTCTACTCCCGGCTCCCGGCCCGCGGCGAACCGGAGATCATCGCCGCGGCGGCGCCACCACCGGCGACACTCCTCGAACTCGGCTGTGGCGCAGGCCGGGTGACTCACCCCCTGCTCTCCCTGGGGTACGCCGTGACAGCAGTCGACGAATCCCCCGAAATGCTGGACCGGATCCGCGGCGCGCGGACGATCCGGTCCAGCATCGAGGAGTTGGACCTCGGCGAAACCTTCGACGTGGTGCTGCTCGGCTCGTTCCTGATACACGCCCCCCACCCGGTCGGCGACGCCCTGCTGGCCACCTGCCTCCGGCACGCCGCACCCGGCGGCGTGGTTCTGATCCAGCACGAGGGCCCCGACTGGCACAAGAACGTACCCCGCGAATCCCCGCTCGGCGACGGCGTGGCCCGGGCGCTCTCCTCCACCGACCAGGGCGACGGCACACGCCTGATCCGATTCGAGTACGCCTTCCCCGACGCCACCTGGACCCAGGAGTTCCGGTCCCGCCCGCTTTCCGCCGCCCAGTTCGAGGAGACGCTGAACAGGGCAGGCCTGCGCCTGGACCGCCGCCTGACCGAAGACGACACTTGGGCAGCCGCCGTCCCGACCTGAACCGCTCCCCGTCGAACCTTGCTCTGTCGGACTTCGCTTTGTCGGACTTCGCTTTGTCGGATCTCGCTTTGTCGGATCTCGCTTTGTCGGATCTCGCTTTGTCGGATCTCGCTTTGTCGGATCTCGCTTTGTCGGATCTCGCTCTGTCGAACATCTCCCGCTCGGACCTCGCGGTGTCGGACTTCGCCCTGTCCGCGAGCCGAGACCGACGGCAGACAACGGCTCGCCCGCGCCGACGTAACTCAGCCCGACGTGATCACGATCTTGACCAGGGAATCCGTCTCGGCCACTCCCGAGTGGCCTTACGCCCGGCCCGGCCGTCATCCATGGTCGGCCCGCAAGCCGAAACCGACCATGAACGGCGGCTGGCCCACCCCGAGCCGTCGTTGGGGGTTGGTTTCCGCGGGTTGGGTAGCCGTCAGCGACGGCTGGGGACGCCGGGCCGTCGTTGACGGTTGGTTTCCGCGGGCTGAGTAGCCGTCAGCGACGGCTGAGGACACTGGGCCGTCGTTGAGGGCTGGTTTTCGCCGGTTGGGCAGCCGTCAGCGACGGCTGGGGACGCCGGGCCGTCGTTGAGGGCTGGGATCGAACGGCTGTGCGGTGAACCGGTGTGCGCTGACCGACTCCACGGCAGGCCGTGCCGTGCCAACGCCCCGCGCCGTGTCAACGCCCCGCCGTGTCAACGCCCCGCCGTGTCAACGGCACGCCACGCCCGGCCCCGCCACGCCAATGCCACGCCCCGCCACGCCAACTGCATGCCGCGGCACGTGCCGGTGTTGAGGGCTGGGGCGTGCCGTTGGCGTGGCGGTGTGTCAGTCAGGGCAGGGACGGTTCGGGCATCGAGATGTAGAGGCGGTTGCCGGCCCTGCTGAAGCCGACCCGTTCGTACACCCGCCAGGAATCCGGTCCGGACGCCTCCAGCCAGGCGAAGTCGGCACCCCGCGAGAACAGGCGCTCGGTGATGCCCGCGGTGACCGCGCCTGCCACGCCGCGGCGACGGAACGCGGGACGGACCGCGATGCCGGCGATCTCGCTGACCCCGTCGGACGGGACGGTGGCCTGCCCGCCTCCGGCGCAGTCCCCGCCGGAGGTCCGGGCGGCCAGGATGACGCCGCCGTTCTCCTGGAGGCGGCGGAATCGCTTGATCTGGTCCGGGTAGGCGACCGGTGTCCCGCCGAACGCCTCGTTCTGGGCGGCGGCCAGCCCGGCCCGGTCGTCGTCGGTGGCCGGGTCGGCCAGGGTGAAGCCGTCCGGCGCGGGCGGGACGATCAGCGACCCGGGGGTGCAGTTGAGGTAGTCGTGGCGTTCCTCGACGGCGAACCCGGCGTCGAGCAGCAGCGTTTCCAGGCCGGGGGAGGTGACCGTCACGTATTCGAGCCGTGGCCGGCGGCCGGCCTCGCCGAACGCCTTGACCAGGGCGGTCACGTCAGCGGCGGTGATCGGGGCGCCGGGCACCGGAGTCGCGTAGTTGATGAAGGGGCTGTCCGTCTCCGGGTCGATTCCGATGACGAACGGTCCGCTCTCGACGGACTGCCGGCGGGAACGGAGGGTGGACACGACGGAGCGCTGGATGCGCAGATCCATGGTGGGATGACCTTTTCGCGATGAAGAGAGTGCCGTGAAGGCATGCGGGAGCGTCGTGGGGCCACCGCTGAAGCAAACTCAGCAGCGGCCGCTGGGCCGGGCCGAGATCATTGGCGTCACTCTTTCGCAGACAAGAAGGTTCGCAGGCAGAAGGTCCGCAGACAGAAGGTTCGCAGACATCGAGGTCGCGGATGGAGCGGCCCGCAACAAGAGCGGATGGAGCGGCCCGCAACAAGAGCGGATGGAGCGGCCCGCAACAAGAAGCGACAGCGAGAATTTCACAGCACCACGGCGCAGCGCAAGCCCAACCCGGACGGACCGCCGAAGCCCGGCGGCGGCGCAACGGCCCGGACGGCGCACGCAGGTCGCGTGGGAGCCACGGGACTGCTGCGACGCGTACCCCCGAGGGGTTTTGATGATCTTCCGGTTTTTGTCGGTGGTGGCCGCTAGGGTTTCGCCGTTCCGTTCCCCCGGTGCCTTCGGGAGTGATCATGGCTGGACCTTCGTCCGTGGTGGACGCATCGCCGCGATCGGGGAGATCCGGGCCGGCCTGCCGTGGGGGACGCCTGTCCTGCCGGAGTGAGCCGGCCCGGTGGCGGCGTCCGAGCTGCTGTGCGACGTGAAAGAGGTGTTTCTGTGAATGTCCAACGGCCGCCCGCCGAGGTCCGGTTCGCCGACGAGCTGGCGAGGCTGCGGGAGACCGACGACGCGCCCCGGCCGCCCGGCTGGGCGCTGTCGCTGCGGGCCGCCCGCGCGTTCATCGTCGGCGACGACGCGCTCGGCGTCAGCCGCAAGTTCGTCGGTGACCCGTCCCTGATCGACCGGGCCCTGGTCAGCCTGGCCACCAGCCGTGGTCTGCTGCTGGTCGGCGAGCCCGGCACGGCGAAATCGCTGCTCTCCGAGCTGCTGGCGGCGGCGGTCAGCGGCGACTCGACCCTCACCGTCCAGGGCGGCGCGGCCACCACCGAGGATCAGATCAAATACTCGTGGAACTACGCGATGCTGATCTCCGAGGGGCCGACCGCACGGTCGCTGGTGCCGGCACCGCTGCTGCGCGGCATGGCGGGCGGGATGACCGTCCGGTTCGAGGAGATCACCCGGTGCCCTCTCGAGGTGCAGGACTGCCTGCTCTCGCCGCTCTCCGACCGGGTGCTGGCGATCCCGGAGCTGCCCGGTGACGCGGGCATGGTCTTCGCCCGGGACGGCTTCAACATCATCGCCACCGCGAACACCCGGGACCGCGGTGTCAACGACATGAGCGCCGCCCTGAAACGGCGGTTCAACTTCGAGACGGTCTTCCCGATCGCCGACTTCGACACCGAGCTCAGCCTGGTCGAGTCCGAGTCCGGCGCGCTGCTGCGCCGCTCCGGGGTGACCGCGCCACCCCGGCGGGACGTGCTCGAGGTTCTGGTCACGGCGTTCCGCGAGCTGCGGGCCGGGCGGACCGCCCGCGGCGACGAGATGGACCGGCTCTCCGCGGTGATGAGCACCGCCGAGGCGGTCGCGGTCGCGCATGCGGTCGGTCTGCGCGGCTGGTTCCTGCACGGGGCGCCGGGCACCGCCGCCGACCTGGTGTCCTGCCTGGCGGGCACGGCCGCCAAGGACAGCCCGGACGATCTCGCCAAGCTGCGCCGCTACCTCGAACAGCACACCGCGTGGCGGACCGGCGAACCGTGGCGGGAACTGCGGGACGCCCGGCGGGAACTCCCCGGCGGATGAGTCTCACCGTCATCGGCGTCCGGCACCACAGCCCGGCCTGCGCCCGGCTGGTCGCCGCCACGATCCGGGCGCTGCGTCCGGCGTACGTGCTGATCGAGGGCCCGTCCGACATGAACGGCCGGATCGGCGAGATGCTGCTCGGCCACGAACTGCCGGTGGCGGTGTTCACCAACTACGCCGACGGGGAACGCCGGCACGGGTCGTGGGCGCCGTTCTGCGCGTATTCGCCGGAGTGGGTGGCGTTGCAGACGGGCCACGAGACCGGTGCCGAGTTGCGGTTCATCGACCT
The DNA here is from genome assembly GCF_000962825.1 of Actinoplanes rectilineatus. Classification (GTDB taxonomy): domain Bacteria; phylum Actinomycetota; class Actinomycetes; order Mycobacteriales; family Micromonosporaceae; genus Actinoplanes; species Actinoplanes rectilineatus. The sequence goes on along the minus strand of NZ_JZKF01000022.1, from coordinate 53,216 downwards.
GCCGGCCTGGCACGAGGCGTTCGCCGACCGCAGCAACCGCTACGCCGACGCGGAGTTGCGCTATGCCGAGGCGGTCGACCGGCTGTGCACGATGTTCGGGGTGGACAACACCGACGCGCTCTGGGATCACCTGGTCGAGATGGGGCCGCAGGAGGAGATCGCGGAGCGCCTCACGGCGTACTTCGACCTGATCCGGGGTGAGTCGGCGGCGGGGGAGTCGGACACCGCGCGGGAGGCGTACATGGCGGGGTGGCTCCGGGCCGCCCGCGCGCATGCCGGTGATCGGCCGGTCGTCGCCGTGGTCGGTGGTTTTCACCGGCCGGCACTGTTGCGTCTGGCCGAGGGCGGCCCCGCTGACTGGCCACCGGTGCCGGACCTGCCGGCGGGCGCGGTCGTCGGCAGCTATCTGGTGCCCTACTCGTTCCGGCGGCTGGACGCCTTCGCCGGCTACCAGTCCGGCATGCCCTCCCCGGAGTACTACCAGCAGCTCTGGGACCACGGCCCCGAGTCCGCAGCCCGGCATCTGGTCACCGTGGTCGCCGGCCGTCTCCGCGGGCGCGGCCACCCGGTGTCCACCGCCGATCTGATCGCGGCCCGGACCACCGCCGAGGCACTCGCCCTGCTGCGCGGCCACCCGGTCCCGGCCCGGGTCGATGTGCTCGACGGCCTGGCCTCCGCGCTGGTCGCCGAGGCGCTGGACGTGCCGCTGCCCTGGTCGGTCCGCGGCGCCCTGACCGCCGGCCAGCATCCGGCGGTGGTGGAGATGACCGCGGCCCTGAGCGGCGCCCGGCTCGGCCGTCTCCACCCGGACACCCCGCTGCCGCCGCTCGTCCACGCGGTCACCGCCGAACTCGAACGCCACGGCCTGGACCGCTCCGGCGAGATCACCGTCGACCTGCTCGACCCCCGGGACCGGGAGCGGAGCCGGGTGCTGCACCGGCTGCGGGTCATGGCCATTCCCGGGTACGCCCGGAGCACCGGACCGGAGAGCGGCCTGGACCCGGCGCTCGTCGAGACGTGGACTCTCCGCGACGAGGGCAGCCGCCTCGTCGCCCTGATCGAGGCGGGTGGATACGGCGCGACCCTTCCGGCCGCGGTCGAGGCCCGCCTGGCCGAGCGGGTCGCCGAGTCCCCCGGCGACCTCGCGGCGCTGGCCGCGGTGTTGTTCGACGTGGCGCTCAGCGGGGTCGGCGAGCTGACCGGCGATGTGCTCGAGCAGCTGGGGCACGGGGTGGCGGCCGGCACCGACCTGGCCGAGCTGGGCCGCGTGCTGTCGGTGGTGCTGGCCCTGTGGCGGCACGACGAACTGTTCGGCACGGCGGGCACCGCGGCGCTGGGCGTGGTCGTGGAGGCCGCCACCCGCCGCATCCTGTGGTTGTCCGACGGTCTGCACGGCCCGGGCCGGCCGGCCGACCCGAAACGGATCCGCGCGGTGGTGGCCGTCCGCGACGCCGTGCTGCACGGCCGCCGTGCCGGGGTGCTCCCGGCCGCCGCGGTCGAGGTGGCCGGCCGGGTCGCGGTGGACCGGGCGGCCCCACCCGACCTGCGCGGCGCCTTCTACGGCCTGGCCCGGGTGGTCGCCGCCGCCGTCCTCACGGATCTCCCCGGGGTGCCGGGGCTGCCGACCCCGGCCGAGGCGGTGCGCGGGGCGTTCGCGGGCGGGACCGCGGGGGACTGGCTGGCCGGGCTCTTCGGGGTGGCGCGGGAGACCGTACTCGCCGTGGACGGGATGCTGCCCCTGCTGGACGACCTGATCAGCGGGTTCGCCGCCGACGATTTCCTGGTGGCGCTGCCCGCGCTGCGGCAGGCCTTCGAGTTCTTCCCGCCCCGGGAACGGGAGACCATCGCGGACCGTCTGCTGGACCGGCGCGGGATGACCGGCTCCGGGAGGGCCCTGCTGCGGGTGCCGGCGACGCCCGAGGTGGTGGCCGCCGGGATGGCCCTGGACGAACTGGTCGAGCGACGGCTGTCCGCCGCAGGCCTGGGCACGGGAGAACGATGAGCGATCACGGGCTGGAACGCTGGCGCCTCATCCTGGGTGCGCCGGCCGCCGGGGGCCTCGGTGAGCTGACCGGTGATGCGGCCGGACAGGACGCCGCGCTGTCCTGGCTCTACGGCCGCGACGAGGAGTTGACGCGCCGCGACATCCGGCGGGACGGCGGGCCCGGGCCGTCCCGGCTGACCACGGTGGACTGGCTGGACGGCATCACCCGGCTCTTCCCCAAGGAGACCGTCGAACGCCTGCAGCGCGACGCCGTCGAACGCTACGAGATCAACGACATCGTGACCGACCCCGCCGTTCTGGAGAGGATCGAACCCAACCCGGCGCTGCTGCGGGCCGTGCTGCGGACGAAACACCTGATGAACCCGGAGGTGCTGCGTCTCGCGCGGCGCCTGGTCGACACCGTCGTCCGGGACCTGGTGGCCCGGCTCGCCACCGAGATGCGGCAGAGCTTCTCCGGCGCGCGGGCCCGCCGGGCCAGCCGTTTCAAGCAGGCCCGCGACTTCGACGCCCGGCGGACCATCCGGGCGAACCTCGGCCACTACCGGCCGGAGGAGCGGAGGCTCTATGTGCAGACGCCGTACTTCCTCTCCCGCAGCCGCCGGGAACTCGTGCCCTGGCAGGTGATCCTGCTGGTGGACCAGTCCGCGTCGATGCTCCCGTCGGTGATCCACTCGGCGGTCACCGCCGCGTGTCTCTGGGGCCTTCCCGGTGTACGCACCCACCTGATCGCCTTCGACACCGAGGTGGTCGACCTCACCGACGACGTCGCCGAACCGGTCGAGGTACTGATGAAGACACAGCTCGGCGGGGGCACCGACATCGCCCGCGCGGTCCGGTACGCGACCGGGCTGATCGAGCGTCCACGGCGCGCGATCGTGGCGGTGATCAGCGACTTCTACGAGGGCGGATCGGAGAACGACCTGGTGCACGGGGTCCGCGAACTGGCCGGTCAGGGCACGATCGTGCTGGGGTTGGCCGCGCTCGACGAGGAGGCGGATCCGGCGTTCGACCGGAAGTGCGCGCAGCGTCTGGCCGACGCCGGGGCGACGGTGGGCGCGATGACGCCGGGCGAGCTGGCAGCCTTCGTCGCGGAACGGGTGGGCCGATGACCGCCGCCGACCTGCCACCCGCTGCTGATCTGCCACCCGCCGCCGACCTGCCACCCGCCGCCGACCCGCCACTGCGCGCCGATCTGCCAGCCGTCGCCGGGCTGCCTCCGCGCGCCGGGCTGCCGTCGCGTGCTGATCTTCTGGCGCTGGACGCCGACGCTCTCGCGGCGCTGGCCAACCGTGGCCTGGTCAAACGGGCCGCCCGGGACGCGGAACGGGAACCCCCGGCGTTGCGGTCCGGGGAGCAGTCCGCGATCGTCGCCGAGTGGGCCGACGGGGTCCACAGTGAACTCCCGGCCGGAGGTCTGGAGCGGGGCAGCTGTTCGTGCGGGGCGAGCGGGGTGTGCCGCCACCTGATCGGTCTGGTCTTCGCCTACCAGGCGGCCGCCGCCGGAGACCCCGGCGAGACGGTGGAGGGTCGCGAGGCGGAACCGGTCGCCTGGTCGCCGGGCGGGTTCACCGACGCCGACCTGGTCGCCCGGATCGGGGCGCGGCTCGTCGACGCCGCCCGGCGGACGCTGCGGGCCGGATACACCGCCCGGATCCGGCGGGGCGCGGTGCCCACCGTCGAGCTGCCGTCGGCGACGGTGCGGTTCCTGGTGCCGCACGATCTCGGATACGTGCACACCGACGCCCGCCGTGGCGCCCGCGACGACGTGATCGCCCTGGCGGTGTGGGCGTTCCGGGCCGCCGACGAGGTACATCCCGTCGTCGAGAACCCGCCCGCCGAAGGGCATCCCGACGGCAGTCCCGGGGCTGGGGATCAGTTCGCGGCCGAGGGTCGTCCCGGGGCCGGGGACCAGTTCGCTGCCGAGGGGCGTCTTGGGGCAGGGGATCTGCTCGTCGACGTCGGCGGTGAGCCGGGGGCGGGCGGGGACGCGGGTTCCGGGCTGGAGGCGGTGCTGGAGTTCGCCACCGAGGTGCTGAGGACCGGCGCGGTCCACGCCGGCCCGGGGCTCACCGCCGCAGCCGCCGGGCACCTGGCCCGGCTGGAGCGGTCCGGCCTGCGCTGGCCGGTCGACGCCACCACCGAGCTGGCCGACCAGCTCGTCGCGTACCGCGAACGCAGCGCCCGCTACGCGCCGGAGACCCTGGCAGACCTGATCGCGGAACTGTTCGCCAGGCACCGCGCGGTCTCCGGTGACGGCCTCGGCCCCGGTGTCCGGGCCCGGGTGCTCGGCACCGAGGAGGCGGCCGAGACACCGATGCGCCGGGTACGCCTGGACGGCCTCGGCGCCCGGGTGACCGCGGTCGACGACCGCCGGCATGTGGAGATCTTCCACGCGCAGGCCGCCTCCGGGGTGGTGCTGGTCTCGCACCGGCACTGGGATTCCCCGGAGACCGGCCCCGACCTGGCCCGCCGCCGTTCCGGCACGACGACGATCGCCCGGCTCGCCGCCGGGGTGCTGGTCACCGAGTCGGCGCTGCGCAGTGCCAGCCGGACCGTGCGGCTGGCGAACAGCCGGATCGCCCCGTCCACGGTCACCGCGTCGACCGGCGCCTGGGGCGAACTGCCGCCGGCCCTGGTGGCCCGGGACTTCGCCGCTCTCGGCGCCGAACTGGACGCCCTGCCGCCCCGGCCGGTCCGGGCCCGGGTGCGCGCCGAACTGGTGCGGGTCCTGGCGATCGAGGAGGTGGGAGACTTCCACTACGCCCACGGCATGCAGCGGCTGACCGTCGTCGTCCGGGACGCCGCGGGCCGCCCGGCGCAGGTCACCGCCGTTCACGCCGCGGTGGTGCCGGGCCGTCTGGACGCGGTCGCGGCAGCGCTGTCCGGCCGGCACGGTCGCCCGGAGTACGTGGCCGGCACCGTGCACCGCAGCGGCGGCGGCCTGGTCGTCGAGCCGTCCGCGATCGCCGTCGGTGGTGCGGTCGTGGTGCCCGACCTCAGCGCCCCGGACAGTATCGCCGGGAAGACGCCCTTCGCCGACTTCGAGGAGACTGACCCGTTACGGTCATCGCTCGACGAGGCCCGGGCGGTTCTGGGCGAGGTCGCGCATGCCGGGCTGGCGCATCTGCCCGGCGGTTATCCGCACCGGCTGACCGCCGCCCGCGCGAGCCTGGCCACGGTCGGCCTGCGGCGGGTGGCCGAGGCGCTCGACCGGTTCGCGGCACGGCTCGGCCCCGACCCGGGGGACGGTGCCGTCCAGGCCTGGGCCGATGCTCACCTGCGCGTCTCCTTGGCGGCCGACCTGCTCTGAACAGGTCCGAAGCATGGCTCAGGACGCAGCGGGTGCGGGTCGGGACGAGGGGGAAGGGAGCAGGGAGCGGCGAGTGCGGGGTTGGGACGCAGCGGGTGCGGGAGTCAAAATGCGCGCGCGGGCCTCAAGAGGCGGCGAGCGCGTCCTCGACGCCGGTCTCGTGGCGGCCCAGGAAGATCGGGTCGCGGCGCGAGAGCACGTCGGCGGCCGCCTTGACCGCCGCGCCCTGCTCGCGGATCTCGCTGCGGAACCACATCTCGCGGAACACGCGGACCGAGTCGTCGCCCACCCCGTCCGCGTCGACGCCCAGGCTGCGGCAGAGGGCCACCGCCCGTTCCAGGTGGTAGCCCTGGGTGACGACGACGGCCCGGTCCACGCCGAAGACGCGGTGGGCGCGGGAGCAGGAGTCGTAGGTGTCGAAGCCGGCGTGGTCGAGCACGATCTTCGAGGTGGGTACGCCACGGGCCGCGAGCCAGACCATCATCGAGCCGGGTTCGTCGTAGTTCCAGTTGCCGTGGTCGCCGGAGACCAGGATGGCCTTGACCTTGCCGGCGTTCAGGAGTTGCCGGGCGATCTCCAGGCGGGCGGCGAGGAACGCGGACGGCTGGCCGTCGAATCCGACCTGGGCGCCGAGGACCAGTGCCACCGGCGCGGCGGGCACCGTGTTCAGCTGGTAGATGTGGCCGTCCGCGCTGTCGCGTACCCATGTGAGGGAGCCCGCGGTGACGGCGAAGGCGAGGAGGCCGCCGAGGGTGCCGGCCACCACGATGCGGCGGCCGGCGGCCTTGAGGCGATCAGGAACGGTCAGCCGTCGGAAGATGCGCACCGCCCGAGGATGGCAGGTGAGGGCAATGCGGCACCATGGCTCTCATGATCGACAAGGTTGACCCGAACGGCGCGGAACCCTGGTTCGGATGGGCGCTCGCCGCCCGGGATGCCCGGGTCTGGCGTCGTCCGGGGGCGGCCGTGGTCGCCTGCCCCGGTCTGGCGCATTGGGACCGTCTGGCGATGAGTGGCGAGCCTGATGCTCTGGCCGGTCTGCTCCGGACGGTCTATACCGAGATCGACGGCGATTTCCGGCCGTTCGGGTCGGAGGAACTGGTCACCGCCGTCGTGGCGCGGATGCCGGAACTCGAGGTGAGCGCCCGTTTCGCCTGGATGGAGACGACAGATCCGCTCGGCCCCGGCGGCACGGAGAGGTCGGTGGGCGGCACGGGGAGGCCGGCGGGCGGCGCGGAGGGGGCGGCGGGTGACGCGGAGAGGCCGACGGGTGACGCGGGGAGGTCGGCGGGCGGCACGCAGCGAGCGGCCTGGCTGGCCGAGGACGCCTGGCCCGAGGTGACCGCGCTGATCGAGAGCGACTTCCCGGAGTCGTACGCACGACCGGGCGGCCTCGACGTGCGGCGGTGGGCGGGCATCCGCGACGACGACGGGACCCTGCTCGCGGTGGCCGCCGAGGCGTGGTCGTCCGCCGAGATCGGTTTCGTGGCCGGGGTGGCGACCCGCGCGGACGCCCGCGGGCGGGGCCTGGCCGCGGCCCTGTGCACGTTCGTCACCAACGAGCAGCTGGCCGCGCCGGACCGGACCCGGGTGGCCCTGATCGTCGACTACTCGAATGTGGCGGCCGTTTCCGCGTACACGAGAATGGGTCTGAAGCGACGTCCGGTGGCCGCGGCCCGTCGCCGATGAGCGACCGGCCACGGCCGGGGCCTCTCAGCTGATCCGGAACTTGGCGGTGAGCAGGTCCTGCGGCTTCGAGCTCGGGCCCACCAGCAGCTCGAAGTCGCCCGGTTCGACCACCCGGCGGGCGTCCGCGCCGACGAGCGTGCAGACCCGCGCCGGCACCTCGATCGTCACGGTCACGCTCTCGCCCGGCTCGACGGTCACCTGCCGGTAGGCTTTCAACTCCCGCTGCGCCCAGGTGACGCTGGTGACCAGGTCGCTCACGTAGGCCTGGACGGTCTCCAGCGCGGGCCGCCCGCCGGTGTTCGTCAGCCGCACCGATGCGCGCACGACACCGTCGGCCGTCACTTCCGGTTCCTCCACGCTCAGCCCGTCGTAGACGACCGTCGTGTAGCTGAGTCCTTCGCCGAACACGAACAGCGGTTCCTGGCTGAGGTCGGCGTAGCGTCCGCCGTGCTGGCCGCGCAGCTGGTTGTAGTAGACCGGCAGCTGCCCGGCGTGCCGGGCGGCCGAGAGGGGCAGCCGGCCGGACGGTTCGATCAGGCCGAGGAGCAGTTCGGCGACGGCCTGGCCGCCGCGCATGCCCGGGTTGAACGCCTGCACGACGGCCGAGGCCGCGAGGGCGGACGGCGGGAGCGCGTGCGGCTTACCGTTGATCTGCACGACGATCGTCGGGGTGCCGGTGGCGACCACCGCATCGAGCAACGCGATCTGTCCGCCCTGCAGTTCCAGGGTGGCGGTCGACCTGCCCTCGCCGGTGAGTTCGACGGTGTCGCCGACCACCACGATCGCGTAGTCGGCTCCGGCGGCGGCCTGCCGGGCGTTTTCGAGCTGTGCCGGGTCCGCGGTGATCGGCTCGGCGATCGGCGGCCGGGGCTGGCCGTCCGGGAAGGTCGCGCCCTCCGGGTCGGGCACCAGCCGGACGATGCCGGCGCCCGGCTCGTGGCGGATCTCCCAGCCGTCGGGGGCGAGGTCGCGCAGGCCGTCGAGCACTGTCGTGGTGAGTTCCCGCGGGTGGCCGCCGGGCATCCAGTCGACCTGGCCGGAGTCGCCGGCCCAGTCGCCGAGCTGGGCGGACACGCTGTCGGCGTTCGGGCCGAGCACCGCGATCCGGCGTGGTCCGGCGGCTGCGGGCAGCGGCAGCACGCCGTCGTTGCGCAGCAGGACCAGGGACCGCCGGGCGACCTCGAGGTTGAGCGCGGTGTGCTCCGGGTTGCCGATCACCGCGGCCTGCCGTGCGGGGTCCGGGGTGCGCGGGTTCTCGAAGAGGCCGAGTTCGAACTTGAGGCGCAGGATGCGGCGGACCGCGCCGTCCAGGTCCTGTTCGGTGAGCAGTCCGCGGCTGATCGCCTCCTGCGCGCCTTCGAAGAAGGCGGGGGTGGTCATCACCACGTCGTTGCCGGCCTTGACGGCGACCGCGGCGGCCTCGGCGTAGTCGGCGCAGACCTTCTGTTCCCAGACCATCCGGCCGACGTTGTCCCAGTCGGTGACGAGCGTGCCGGTGAAACCCCATTCCTGCTTGAGTACGTCGTTGAGCAGCCACTTGTTGGCGGTGATCGGCACCCCGTCCATCGACTGGTAGCCGAGCATGAAGGTCTGGCAGCCCGCCTCGACGGCCCGTTCGAACGGCGGCAGGAACCAGGAGCGCAGTTTGCGCGGGCTGATGTCGGCCTCGCTGGCGTCGCGCCCGCCCTGGGTCTCGGAGTATCCGGCGAAGTGTTTGGCGGTGGCCAGCACGGCGGTCGGGTCGTCGAGCCCGTCGCCCTGGTAGCCGCGGATCATCGCCGCGCCCAGTTCGCCGATCAGGTACGGGTCTTCGCCGAACGTCTCGTCGATGCGCCCCCACCGCAGGTCACGGGCGATGCACAGCACCGGCGAGAAGGTCCAGTGCACGCCGGTGGCGGAGGCTTCCACGGCGGTGGCCCGGGCGACCCGTTCGAGCAGGTCCGGGTCCCAGGTCGAGGCCATCGCCAGTTGGGTGGGGAAGACCGTGGCGCCGGGCCAGAAGCCGTGGCCGTGGATGCAGTCCTCGGCGGTGAGCAGCGGGATCCGCAGCCGGGTCCGGGCGACCAGTTCGGCGGCTTCGATCAGCTTCGCCGGTGAGGTGTGCAGGATCGAGCCGGCCAGCTTGTCCAGGACGAGTTCCGGTAGTTCCCGGCGGGCGTCGAGTTGCAGCATCTGCCCGGCCTTCTCGGGCAGCGTCATGCGGCCCAGCAGATCCTCCACGCGCTGCTCCACGGGCAGCGTCGGATCCTGAAAAGGAAAGTCTGCGGGCATGGGTGCCTCCGGTCTGCCGATCATGAACAGGGTGGAAGTCTTCCAGTCCGGAACCGGTTCCGGCACCCCGTGCCGGTTCCGGAACCTGGTGCGGGGTAAGGGGAGGCGAAATCTCGGGTGTGCCGGTAAGGTCCTCCATGGATCGCACCCAATGGAGTCTATCGATTACTCAAAGTGATCGCCGACGTCGGACAGGGGGAATCATGGGATCCACGGATCGGGTGCTGCGACGCAGTGCCGATGCGATCGAACACATCTCCGGCATCTGTTTCAAGACCGGACCACCGCGCCGGATCGGCGCCGAACTGGAGTGGACCACCCACCGCGCCGGGGAGCCGTCCGCGTACCTGCGGCCCGCCGACCTGGCCGCCGCGCTCGGCGAGCACGCGCCCGCCACGCTCGGCAACTCCGCACCCGTGCCGCTTCCCGCCGGCGGCGCCGTGACCCTGGAACCCGGCGGACAGGTGGAGATCTCCTCGGCCCCGGCGGACTCCCTCGCCGCGCTGCACACGGCGATCACCACCGACCACGCCGTCCTCGCCGGTCTGCTGGCCCGCTCCGGGATCGTCCTGGGCGACCACGGCATCGACCCGGAGCGACGGCCACGGCGCATCCTCGACACCCCCCGGTACGCGGCGATGCACCGCGCCTTCGACGAGGCCGGCCGGACCATGATGGGGTCCACCGCCGGCCTGCAGGTCTGCTTCGACGCCGGCGAGCCGGGCAGCGTGGCCGCCCGCTGGCACCTGCTGCACGAGGCCGGGCCGGCCCTGCTGGCCCTGTTCGCCACGTCCCGCCGGCACGCCGGCCGGGACACCGGCTGGGCGTCGGCACGGATGGCCGCCTGGTTCGGCATCGATCAGCGGCGGACCGCGCCGGTCCCGGCCACCGGCGATCCGGCCGGGGACTGGGCACGCTACGCGGTGGAGGCACCCCTTCTCTGCGTACGCACGGACGACACCTGGGACGCCCCACCCGGAACGACCCTCGCGGACTGGATCGAGACGGGTGCCGTCCCGGGCCGGACCGGCCGGCCGCCCACCCTCGACGACCTCGACTACCACCTGGGGACGCTGTTCCCGCCGGTACGCCCGCGCGGCTACCTCGAGGTCCGCTACCTGGACGCGCAGCCCGGCGACGAGTGGATCGCCCCCGCCGCGGTGCTGACCGCCCTGCTCGCCGCCGACCCGGTCACCGACCGGGCCCGCGAACTGGCCGCGCCCGCCGCCGGCCGCTGGCAGGCCGCCGCCCGGCACGGCCTGGCCGACCCCGACGTGCACCGGTCCGCCGCCGACCTGGCCGACCTGGCCTGTCGCAACCTGGACCGCACCGGACTCGCCGCGCCGGTCCGGGACCTCGTCGCCGGGATCGTCTCCCGGCGCCTCGGGCAGGACCTGCATCAGCGAGAACGCATCAGAGGAGGGATTCGATGACCGATCTGCGGCTCGCCATCGCGGCCGAACTCGAGCGCGCCCGGTCCCGGACCGTGGCACTCACCGACGCGGTCGACGACGGCGACCTGGTCCGCCAGCACTCGCCGATCATGTCGCCGCTGGTCTGGGACCTGGCGCACGTCGGCAACCAGGAGGAGTTGTGGCTGGTCCGCGACGTCGGCGGACGTGAGCCGGTCCGGCAGGACATCGACGAGCTCTACGACGCCTTCAAGCACGCCCGCAAGGACCGGCCGGGGCTGCCGCTGCTCGATCCGGGGCAGGCGCGGGCGTACGTCGGCCAGGTCCGGGACAAGGTGTTCGACGTGCTGGACCGGGTCCGGTTCGATCCCGGGGCACGGCTGGTGGACGGCGGCTTCGCGTTCGGGATGATCGTGCAGCACGAGCAGCAGCACGACGAGACCATGCTCGCCACCCACCAGTTGCGGGTGGGCGATCCGGTCCTGACCGCCGAGCCGGCGCCCGCCGCCCGGGTGCCGGTCGCGGGTGAGGTGCTGGTGCCGGGCGGCCGGTTCACCATGGGGACCAGCACCGAACCGTGGGCGCTGGACAACGAGCGGCCGGCCCACGACGTGCACGTGCCGGCGTTCTGGATCGACGCCGCTCCGGTCACCAACGGGGCGTACCTGGCGTTCGTCGACGCCGGTGGCTACCAGGATCCGTCCTGGTGGAGCGAGCGCGGCTGGGAGCACATCACGAAGAACCGGATCGACCGGCCGCTGCACTGGGTTCTCGACGGCGACCGGTGGCTCAACAACCGGTTCGGACGGGTGACCCCGATCAACCCCGACGAGCCGGTCGTCCATGTCTGCTGGTTCGAGGCGGAGGCGTACGCCGACTGGGCCGGCAAGCGGCTGCCGACCGAGGCCGAGTGGGAGAAGGCGGCCCGCTTCGACCCGGCGACCGGCCGCTCCCGGCGATTCCCCTGGGGCGACGAGAACCCGGCCGCCGAACACGCCAACCTCGGTCAGCGGCACCTGAACCCGGCCCCGGTCGGTGCCTATCCCGCCGGCGCCTCGCCACTCGGCGTGCACCAGCTGATGGGCGACGTCTGGGAGTGGACGTCGTCCGGATTCCACCCGTACCCGGGGTTCGTGGCGTTCCCCTACCGGGAGTACTCGGAGGTGTTCTTCGGCGGCGACTACCGGGTGTTGCGAGGCGGCTCGTTCGGCACCGACGGCGGCGCGGTCCGGGGCACCTTCCGCAACTGGGACCACCCGATCCGGCGGCAGATCTTCAGTGGATTCCGCTGCGCCCGGGACGCCGGCTGATGTGCCGGCACCTGGCGTACCTGGGTTCACCCGTACCCCTGGAAAGGTTTCTGCTCGGTCTGCCGCATGCCCTCGCCGTGCAGGCCTGGGCGCCCCGCGACATGCGCGGCGGCGGCACCGTGAACGCCGACGGTTTCGGCGCCGGGTGGTTCCCGCCCGGCGCCACCGTCCCGGTGCGGTACCGCAGTGCGATGCCGATCTGGTCGGACGCCGCGCTTCCGGCCCTCGCCGCGGCCACCACGTCGGGTGCGCTGCTCGCGGCGATCCGGTCCGCCACGGTCGGTATGCCGGTGGTGGAGACCGCCGCCGCACCCTTCACCGACGGTCACTGGTTGTTCAGCCACAACGGCGTGGTCAAGGGGTGGCCCGGCAGCCTCGCCGGCCTGGCCGGCGAACTGCCGATCGAAGATCTTCTGACATTGGATGCGCCTACCGACTCGGCGGCCCTCTTCGCTCTGGTACGCGCCCGGCTCCGAGCCGGCTGGCCCGCGGCGAAGGCGGTCACCACCGTCCTGGCCGAGGTCACCGCCGCCGCGCCCGGATCGCGGCTCAACCTGCTGCTCACCGACGGCACCCAGATCGTCGCCAGCACCCTCGGGCACTCGCTGCACGTGCTGGCCGGCCCGGACGCGGTGCTGGTCGCGAGCGAGCCGCTCGACGACGACCCGGCCTGGCAGCCGGTGCCCGACGGGCATCTGCTGGTCGCCACGCCCGGCGCCCTGGACCTCACTCCGCTAGGAGCTGCATGATCACCCTGATGGACGAGCGTGACCTGGCCCGGTGGCTGCGCGCCGACGTGCGTACCGGCTTCACCGCCACCCCGAAACGCTTACCGCCCAAGTGGTTCTACGACGCCCGGGGCAGTGCCCTCTTCGAGGAGATCACCCGGCTGCCGGAGTACTACCCGACCCGTACCGAACGGGCCGTCCTCGCCGAACACGCCGCCGAGATCGCCCGGATCACCGAGGTCAAGACCCTCGTCGAACTCGGCTCCGGCTCCTCGGAGAAGACCCGGCTGCTGCTCGACGCGCTGACCGCCCGCGGCACCCTGGGCGGGTTCGTGCCCCTGGACGTCTCGGCGGACGCCCTCGGCGACGCGGTCACCGTGCTGGGCGAGTCCTACCCGGGGCTGACCGTCACCGGCGTGGTCGGCGACTTCTCCCGGCACCTGCGCCACCTGCCGGACGGGGACAGCCGGATGGTCGCGTTCCTCGGCGGCACCATCGGCAACCTCACCCCCCGGGAACGGTCCGCGTTCCTGGCCGCGCTGCGGTCGACCCTGCACGAGGGGGAGTGGCTGCTGCTCGGCGCCGGACTGGTCAAGGACCCGGCGATCGAGGTGCCGGCGTACGACGACGCGGCCGGCGTGACCGCCGAGTTCAACCGCAACGTGCTGCGGGTGATCAACCGGGAGCTGGGGGCGGCGTTCGACCCGTACGCGTTCGATCACGTCGCGCTCTGGGCCCCCGGTCCTGAGTGGATCGAGATGCGGCTGCGGTCCCGTGTCGCGCAGCGGGTGGCGATCCCCGGTCTCGGCATGACGGTGGACTTCGCCGCCGGGGAGGAGATCCGCACCGAGGTGTCCGCCAAGTTCCGGCGCGGCGGGATCACCGCTGAGCTGGCGGCGGCCGGTTTCGAGGTGTATCGCTGGTGGAACGATCCGCAGGAGTGGTTCGGGCTGACACTGGCACGTGCGGTGCGCCCCTGACCCCTCCGCTGTTCTTCAGGAGGTGCCGGCCGTGGACGACGAGCCGCACCGTGCCCTGGCCGAGGCTGTGCTGGCCGAGGCCAGGGCCCGCGCCGAGTGGCTGGCCGCCGGCGGCCCGGTGCCGTCGCTGCCGGACCGCTGGAGCGCGCTCTGGCGGGCCACCGTGCACCGCCAGGCCGACCTGGCCGAGCAGCCGGACCACGAGGCCGAGCGTGCCGTCCAGACCATGCTCGGCCAGCTCACCAGCCTCTATCACGACGCGCCGTGGTTCCGTGACGAGCCGGCCCTGCGCGACCGTGCGATAGCCGAGACCCTGCTCTTCACCACCGGCCTGGGGCCGGCGGTGCCCAGCCGCGCGGCGCAGGTCGCATGGATCCGCCGCGAGGGCATGCGTCCCGCGGACTTCGGTGGTGACGACCGGCGCTGGCTGGACGAGTGGAACGCCTGGGCCACGCATGTCCGGGCGTCCTGATCTCTCCACTCCGGCCGGCGCCGGAATCTTCAATGCCCGATATTTCGTAAATGGTATGGATGTTAAAGGTGGTTGCTAGGGCTGATGTGAGTTGATACGGTTCTCTGTATATTCATGCGGAGACCGCGCAGTGAGGAAATGTCAGCATGGGAATCCGGGTAGCGGTGGCGGGCGCCAGTGGTTATGCGGGGGGCGAACTGCTCCGACTGCTCGCCGGGCACCCCGAGTTCGACCTCGTGACGGCCACGGCACACAGTCAGGCGGGGTCCGCGGTCAGTGCCGTACACCCGCAGCTCTTCGGTCTCGACCTCACGCTCGCGCCCACCGAGGCAGCCAGCCTGAGCGACGCTGACCTGGTCTTCCTCGCCCTGCCGCACGGGCAGTCGGCGGCCGTCGCGGCGCAGCTTCCGGCCGGTGTCAAGGTCGTCGACCTGGGTGCCGACTTCCGGCTGGAGAGCGCCGAGCAGTGGACCCGCTACTACGGTGGCGGGCACGCCGGCACCTGGACCTACGGCCTGCCCGAGCTGCCCGGCGCGCGGGACGCCATCGCGCGGGCCGACCGGGTCGCCAACACGGGTTGTTATGCGGCCACGATCATCCTGGCGCTGGCGCCGCTGATCGCGGCCGGTGTGGCCGACCCGGAGGACGTTGTCGTGGTGGCGAGTTCGGGCACCTCCGGCGCCGGCCGCAGCGCCAAGGTGAACCTGCTGGCCAGTGAGGTGATGGGTGACCTGTCGCCCTACAAGGTCGGCGCCCACCAGCACGTCGCGGAGATCAAGCAGGCCACCGGGGCGGCGTCGCTGTCGATGACGCCGGTGCTGGCGCCGATGCCGCGCGGCATCCTGGCGACGGTCACCGCGCGCCGGCTCAACGGCGGCGACCCGCGGGAGGCGCTCGAGGCGGCCTACGCCGACGCGGCGTTCGTGCACGTGCTGCCGGAGGGCGTCTGGCCGCGCACCGCGTCCACCGCCGGTTCCAACTCCTGCCACCTGCAGGCCACCGTGGACATCGACTCGGGCCGCATCATCGTGGTGAGTGCACTCGACAACCTGGGCAAGGGCGCGGCCGGCCAGGCCGTGCAGAACGCCAACATCATGTTCGGTCTGCCGGAAACGACAGGCCTGAGTGTCTTCGGAGTAGCGCCGTGACCGTCACCTCCCCCAAGGGGTTCCGTGCCTCCGGCGTCGCCGCCGGGCTCAAGGCCAGCGGCAACCCCGATGTCGCCCTCGTCGTCAACGACGGCCCCGACTACACCGCGGCCGCGGTCTTCACCGGCAACCGGGTCAAGGCCGCCCCGGTGCTCTGGAGCCAGCAGGTTCTCAAGGGCGGTGTGGTCCGCGCCGTCGTCCTCAACTCCGGTGGCGCCAACGCCTGCACCGGATCGCAGGGTTTCCGCGACACCCACGCGACCGCCGAGCACACCGCGACCGTTCTGCGCACGGTCGGCCCGAAACCGATGATGGTCGGCCCCGGCGACGTGGCGGTCTGCTCGACCGGTCTGATCGGTGAGCTGCTGCCGATGGACAAGCTGCTGCCCGGCGTCACCGCCGCGGCCAAGGCGCTCGACACCGCCGGCGGCGACCGGGCCGCCACGGCGATCATGACCACCGACACGGTGGCGAAGAACGCGGTCGTCACGCGGGACGGCTGGTCGGTCGGCGGGATCGCCAAGGGCGCCGGCATGCTGGCCCCGGCCCTCGCCACCATGCTCGTCGTGATCACCACGGACGCGTCGGTGGACAACGAGACGCTCGACACGGCGCTGCGCGCGGCCACCCGGGTCACCTTCGACCGGATCGACGCGGACGGCTGCATGTCGACCAACGACACCGTGCTGCTGATGGCGAGCGGCGCGTCCGACCGGGCGCCCGGCCTGGAGGAGCTGACCGCCGCGGTCACCGAGGTCTGCCACGACCTCGCCCAGCAGCTGATCGGCGACGCCGAGGGCGCCACCAAGCATATCGCCATCCAGGTGCAGGGCGCGGCGAGCGAGGCCGACGCCGTGCAGGTGGGCCGGGTCGTCGCCAACAACAACCTGGTCAAGACGGCACTGTTCGGCAACGACCCGAACTGGGGGCGGATCCTGGCCGCGGTCGGCACCACCAGCGCGGCGTTCGAGCCGGACCGGATCGACGTGGCGATCAACGGGGTCTGGATCTGCAAGGGCGGTGCGGCCGCCGAGGACCGGTCGAAGGTCGACCTCTCCGGGCGGGACGTGACCATCACGATCCACCTGCGCGAGGGGGAGATGGACGCGACGATCTGGACCACCGATCTCTCCCACGCGTACGTGCACGAGAACTCGGCGTACTCGTCATGAGTCTCGTCTCGAAAGCGGAGAAGGCCGAGATCCTGATCGAGGCGCTGCCGTTCCTGGAGCGTTTCCACGGCACCACCATCGTGATCAAGTACGGCGGCAACGCCATGATCGATCCCGAGCTGCAGAAGGCGTTCGCGGCCGACATGGTGTTCCTGCGCCACGTCGGGATCAAGCCGGTCGTCGTGCACGGCGGCGGCCCGCAGATCAGCCGGATGCTCAAGCGTCTCGGCATCGAGAGCGAGTTCCGCGGTGGCCTGCGCGTCACCACCCCGGAGGCGATGGACGTCGTCCGGATGGTGCTGACCGGTCAGGTCGGCCGGGAACTGGTCGGCCTGATCAACCAGCACGGCCCGCACGCCGTCGGCCTCTCCGGCGAGGACGCCCGCCTGTTCACCGCGGTCCGCCGCGGCGTGCTGCTCGACGGCGAGGAGGTCGACCTCGGCCAGGTCGGCGACGTCGACAAGGTCGACACCTCGGCGGTCGACGACCTGATCGCGGCCGGCCGGATCCCGGTCATCGCCACCGTCGCCCCGGACGCCGCCGGCGTGCCGCACAACGTCAACGCGGACACCGCCGCCTCGGCCCTGGCCGTGGCGCTCGGGGCCCGCAAGCTGATCGTCCTCACCGACGTCCCGGGCCTGTACACGAACTGGCCGGACACCTCCTCGCTCACCTCGGAGATCAACGCCGAGGAGCTGGAGAAACTGCTCCCCACGCTCGAGTCGGGCATGGCACCCAAGATGGAGGCGTGCCTGCGCGCGGTCCGGGGCGGGGTGCCGGCCGCGCACGTCGTCGACGGCCGGGTCGCCCACTCGACTCTGCTCGAAGTCTTCACGGAAGAAGGTTCCGGAACCATGGTGGTCCCGTCATGACCCTGGTCGATCGTTGGCAGCAGTCGATGATGAACAACTACGGCACCCCGTCGATCGGCCTGGTCAAGGGTGAGGGCGCGGTGCTCACCGCGGAGGACGGCACGCGGTTCGTCGACTTCCTCGGTGGCATCGCGGTGAACGCACTCGGCCACGCCCACCCGGCCGTGGTGGAGGCGGTGACGCACCAGATCCAGCAGCTGGGTCACGTCTCCAACTTCTACGTCGCCGAGCCGACGGTGGCCCTCGCCGACCTGCTGCTGGCGCTGGCCGGACGGTCCGGCCGGGTGCTGTTCTGCAACTCGGGTGCGGAGGCCAACGAGGCCGCCTTCAAGATCTCCCGGCTGACCGGCCGCACCCACATCGTGGCCACCGACGGCGCCTTCCACGGCCGGACCATGGGTGCGCTGGCGTTGACGGGTCAGCCGTCGAAGCAGACGCCGTTCCTGCCGCTGCCCGGAGACGTCACCCACGTGCCCTTCGGCGACGTGGAGGCCCTCGAAGCCGCTGTCACCACGGAGACCGCCATGCTCATCCTGGAGCCGATCCAGGGTGAGAACGGCGTCGTCCTGCCGCCATCCGGATATCTGGCGGCAGCTCGCGAGATAACCACTAAAACGGGCACGCTGCTGGTGCTGGACGAGGTACAGACCGGTATCGGGCGCACCGGCCACTGGTTCCACCACCAGAGCGAGGGCGTCGAACCCGACATGGTCACCCTGGCCAAGGGCCTCGGCGGCGGCCTCCCCCTGGGCGCCTGCATCGCCTTCGGCCCCACGGCCGACCTGTTCACCCCCGGCTCGCACGGCAGCACCTTCGCCGGCAACCCGATCTCCTGCGCCGCCGGTCTCGCGGTCATCCGTACGATCGCCAGCGAGGGCCTGCTCGACCACGTCAAGCGGGTCGGCGAGCAGCTGCGCCGCGGCATCGAGGGCCTGGGGCACCCGCTGGTCGAGCACGTCCGGGGTGCCGGCCTGCTGCTCGGGATCGTCCTCACCCAGCCGGTCTCCGCCGACGTGGCCGCCAAGCTGCGCGACGCCGGATTCCTCGTCAACGCCCCGAAGCCGGACGTGATCCGGCTCGCCCCGCCCCTGATCATCTCCTCCGATCAGGCGGATGCCCTGATCGCTGCCCTGGACGGTATCCGGTGACCACCCGACACTTCCTCCGCGACGACGACCTCTCCCCGCAGGAGCAGACCGCCGTCCTCGACCTGGCCGCCGAGATGAAGGCGAACCGGTTCGGCTTCACGCCGCTGGCCGGCCCCCACTCGGTCGCGGTCTTCTTCGACAAGGCCAGCCTGCGGACCCGCCTGTCGTTCGAGGCCGGCATCGCCGAACTGGGCGGACAGCCGATCATCGTGGACACCCAGAACACGCACTTCGGCCGGGGCGAGAGCCTGGCCGACGCCGGCCGGGTCGTCTCCCGGTACGTCTCCGCGATCGTCTTCCGGACCCACGGCGACGAGCGTCTCGCCGAACTGGCCAGCGGCGTCGACGTCCCGGTGATCAACGCGCTCTCCGACGGATACCACCCGTGCCAGCTGCTCGCCGACCTGCTGACGGTCCGGGAACGCTTCGGTTCCACGGCCGGCCGGACGCTCGCCTACGTGGGTGACGCCGCCAACAACATGGCGCACTCCTACCTGATCGCGGGCGCGACCGCCGGCATGCACGTCCGGGTGGCCGGCCCGTCCGGCTTCGACCCGGACCCGGCCGTCGTCAACCGGGCCGCCGAGATCGCGGCGTGGACCGGCGGATCGGTCGACGTGGTGCGTGACCCGCGCGAGGCAGCAGACGGGGCACACGTGCTCGCCACGGACACCTGGACGTCGATGGGGCAGGAGGAGGACGGGAAGGACCGGTTGACGCCGTTCCGGCCGTACCAGATCAACAAGGACCTCCTCGCGGTGGCCGCCCCGGACGCGATCGTGCTGCACTGCCTGCCGGCGCATCGCGGCGATGAGATCACCGACGAGGTGATGGACGGCCCGCACAGCGCCGTCTTCGACGAGGCGGAGAACCGGCTGCACGCCCAGAAGGCGCTGCTGGCCTGGCTGCTGGCGAAGAACACCGACGAGAGATGAGCGCACCGGTGACCCGCGCGGGGCGGCACGCCCGGATCGTGGAGCTGATCCGCACCTGGACCGTGCGGTCGCAGACCGAACTGGCCGAGATGCTCGCCAGTGAGGGCGTCCAGGTCACCCAGGCCACGCTCTCCCGGGATCTGGAGGAGCTGAACGCCGTCAAGGTCAGCGGCGCCTACCTGATCCCGGAGGACGGCAAGCGCCCGCTGCGGGAGACCACCGGTCAGGGCCCGGCGCGGCTGATCCGGCTGCTCAAGGAGCTGCTGACCGGGGTGGACTCGAGCGGCAACATCGCCGTGCTGCGCACTCCGCCGGGCGCCGCGCAGTTCCTGGCCAGTGCACTGGACCGGTCGGGTCTGTCGGATGTGGTCGGCACGATCGCCGGTGATGACACGATCTTCGTAGTGGCCCGGGACAACGGGCCCACGTCGGGTGCGGCCCTGGCCGAGAAGCTCGGCAACTGGAGCCGGTCGGAGAACGAGGAGAACCACCGATGAGTTTCGCACCCGCGGTCGAGGCCCGGTTCCCCGACTTCGCCGATCACACCGACAAGCTCGTCGGGCACGGCGTGGAGTTCTTCCTCGCCTCCAACGACACGCTGCGTCCCCAGTTCAACGAGACGCCGTACGGCCACAAGCTCACCTGGCTGGACTTCACCGACACCACCGAGAAGGACTGGTCGACCCGGGACTTCCTGAACTTCTTCAACGTGATCAACGGGATCGCGTTCGGTGACCGGGGCATCCCGATGCCGCAGTGGGTGATGGTCGACCTGATCCTGATGCCGGCCGCCGCGGTGATCGCCGGCCTGCCGCAGGACGAGTTCGCCGCGATGGTGGAACGGTCCACGTTCCGTTTCGACACCGACGTCAAGCAACTGCTCCACAAGGTCCAGCAGGACATGCGGGACAGCGGCTACCGCGGTCCGGTGCCGGTCGGCGGCTACTGTGCCGCGCCGTCCGCCGAGCCGGGGCGCTGGGTCGGCTGGTCGCTCTGGTCGCTGATGCCGGCGGTCGGACTCGGCAAGGCGGCCAAGGCGCTCGCCCTGTCGGCGTACCGCGCGCAGAAACTCGACGGCGTCACCCAGTACGACAACAGCGCCCTCAAGGTGCACACCGAGTTCGGCGCGTTGAAGATCCTGGTGGCGACCGTCCCGTTCCACACCTCGCCCGGGTCGTTCGTCTATCAGAGTGACCTCACCCTCCCCGCCGGGGGAGAGCTGCCCGAGCCGACTTTCCTGCTCGATCCGTTCGACTACAGTCGCCAGCGGGCGATGCAGAAGGACATCGAGGCGGGACGCTGTGAGTTCTATGTCCTGCAGCCCGGCCACGTCCGCCGGGACGGTAAGACATATGTGCCGATTCTCGAAAAGGAACTGCCCCGATGACCAAGCGCAAGATCGTTCTCGCCTTCTCCGGTGGCCTGGACACCTCCTACCTGCTCGTGAAGTTCCGCGAGCAGGGCTGGGACGTGATCACCGCCAACATCGACACCGGTGGTCTGCACAGCGGTGAGGGCGAGGCCGTCAAGGCCCGGGCCGAGGAGCTGGGCGCCGTCGAGCACCACGTCGTCGACGCCCGCGCCGAACTCTACGACCGCGTCGTCACGTACGCGATCCAGGCCAACTACCTGCGCAACGGGGCGTACCCGTCGTGTGTCGGCGCGGAGCGGCTGATCCAGGCGGAGAAGGTCGTCCAGGTCGCCCTCGAGGTCGGCGCGGACGCCGTCGCCCACGGCTCGACCGGCGCCGGCGCCGATCACGTCCGCTACGACGCGGTGATCCGGGCCCTCGCCCCGCACCTGGAGATCGTCACGCCGGTCCGCGACGAGCGCGCCACCCGCGAGGAAGAGACCGACTTCCTGCGGTCCCGCGGCTACGCCGTCAGCGACAAGGTCAAGAAGTACTCGATCAACGAGGGCCTGATCGGCACCTCGATCGGCGGCGAGGAGACCTACGGCAGCTGGGAGTACCTCCCCGAGTCGGCCTGGACCTACACCAAGTCGATCGACGAGGCACCGTCCGAGGGCGTCGAGCTGCTGATCTCGTTCGAGCAGGGCGTGGTCACGGCGGCTTCCGTGAACGGTGGCGACTCTCTCGTCGACAAGGACGCCCCGAACTTCGCGATCCTGCAGGCGCTCAACGTCCTCGGCGGCGAGCACGGCGTCGGCCGCGGCATCCACATGGGTTCGACCATGGTCGGCAACCTGGCCCGCGTCGGCTTCGAGGCCCCGGGCATGCTGATCCTCATCGCCGCGCACCGTGAGCTGGAGAAACTCGTCCTCTCCAACCGTCAGCAGGCCACCAAGCAGACACTCGGCACGACCTACGGCGACCTGCTCCACGAGGCTGTCTACTTCGACCCGATCATGGACGACTTCCGGGCCTTCCTGACGTCCAGCCAGACCCGGGTCACCGGCGCCGTCCGCGTCAAGCTGCACAAGGGCAACATCGTCCTGCTCGGCAGCAGGAGCCCGTACAGCCTGCTCGACGCCGCCACCCGCGCGGGCGTCGTCTACGGCCACGGCTCGTCGCTCTGGACCGGCGAACAGGCACGGGCGTTCGCCCACATGTATGCCACACCAGGGACGATCGCTCGCGCTGCCGGAAACCCCTCATAGGGTACGAACCGCACCTGCCACCAGGGTCACACCTTCCTGGAGCTGCGGGCGGGGCGGGCCATGTGCCCACTCCCGCCCGCTGCGGCCCCGCCGGCTCCGATCACACCAAGACGTGGGAGATCCGGGTCCTCTCCGGGCGCAAGGCGTCGTCTCGTCTCCGGGCGCAACGTGTCGTCTCGTCTCCGGGCGCAAGGCGTCGTCTTCAGGGCGCAACGTGCCGTCTCCAGGTGCTGGACACGTTTCGTGGTCAGTGTGCGAAGCCCGTCCGCGTGGTGACTTCAGCCGCGCCAGGCGCCTTCACTGTCACCACAGCGAACGGGGTGTGTTGATTTGCGGCGCGCTGCGCGCCCGAAGTCACCACGGCTGACGGGGTGTGTTGAGTTATGGCGCGCTGCGCGCCCCAAATCAACACGGCTGACGGGGTGTGTTGAGTTAGGGCGCGCTGCGCGCCCGAAGTCGCCACGGCTGACGGGGTGTGTTGAGTTATGGCGCGCTGCGCGCCCCAAATCAACACGGCTGACGGGGTGTGGTGATTTGAGGCGTGGAGAGCGCTACGTGCCCAAGTCACCACACGGCCGTTGTCCACGAAACGTGTCCAGCCGTCGTCAACCCGGCGCAAGGCCGGGAGGGGCCGGCCCGCATCCGGTCCGATCCCACCGACGAGCGGCGACCCGGACTCAGGAGAGCCAGGTGGTCAGCACTTTGAGGGCCTGCCGGACCTCGGCGGACGGCACGTGCTCGTGGTCGGTGTGCGCCAGCAGCGGGTCGCCCGGCCCGAAGTTGACCGCCGGGACGCCCAGGGTCGCGAAGCGGGCCACGTCGGTCCAGCCCAGCTTGGGTGCCGGGGTCCGGCCGACCAGGTCGACGAACTCCTTGGCGGCCGGCTGCTCCAGGCCCGGCCGTGCGCCCGGCGCCGCGTCGGTGACCTCGAGCTCGAAGCCGGCGAACACCTCCCGCAGGTGGGCCTCGGCGGCAGCCACGTCCCGGTCCGGCGCGAAACGGTGGTTGATGTGGATGGTGCACAGATCGGGGATGACGTTGCCGGCGATCCCGCCCTCGATCTTCACCGCGTTGAGCCCCTCGTGATATTGCAGGCCCTCGACGACCGGCTGCCGCGGCACGTAGGCCCGGAGCACGTCGAGCACCGCCCCCGCGCTGTGGATCGCGTTGCTGCCCCGCCAGGACCGGGCGGCGTGCGCGGCCGCCCCGGGCACCGTGATCTTGATGCGCATGGTGCCCTGGCAGCCGCCCTCGACCGTGCCGTCGGACGGCTCACCGAGGATCGCGAAGTCGCCGGCCAGCCACTCGGGATGGTTGCGCACCAGGCGGCCCAGGCCGTTGAGCTTGGCCGCGACCTCCTCATGGTCGTAGAACACGTAGGTCACGTCGTAACGCGGCTCGGCCAGCGCGGCGGCGAGGTGCAGCATCACGGCCACGCCGGCCTTCATGTCGACGGTGCCCCGGCCGTGCAGGATCTCGTCGTCGCCCGTGCCGGTGGTGGTGACCGGAAGGTTGTCCTTGATCGGGACGGTGTCGAGGTGGCCGGCGAGCACCACCCGGGTCGGCCGTCCGAGGCTGGTGCGGGCCACCACGGCGTCGCCGTCACGCAGCACCTCGAGGTGCGGGAACGCCGAGAGGGCGGACTCGACGGCGTCGGCGAGCTGTTTCTCCTCGCTGCTGACCGACGGGATGTCGCAGATGGCGCGGGTGAGGGCGACCACGTCGCCTGTCAGGTCGAGGCCGGTGGGATCGAGGCTGCTCATGTTGCAACTTTATCATGCTGATAGTATTTTTATGCAGCCAGGCCTCACGCTATGCATGAGGCTCTCAGCGATAGGGTCAGGGAAATACAGTGAGCGACCGAGGAGACGGTGTGCCGGAGAGCGACGAGCCGACGCGGCTCTGGGGAGCGCGTTTCGCGGGCGGCCCGGCCGAGGCGCTGGCCCGGCTGAGCGTGAGCGTCCAGTTCGACTGGCGCCTGGCGCCCTACGACCTGCTCGCCTCCCGCGCGCACGCCCGGGTCCTGGCCAACGCGGGCCTGCTCGACGCCGACGAGCTGGGCAGGATGCTCGCCGCGCTGGATGACCTCGACGCCGCCTGCGCGGCCGGCGAGTTCCGTCCCACGATCGAGGACGAGGACGTGCACACCGCCCTGGAGCGGGGGCTGCTCGAGCGCCTCGGCGCCCTCGGCGGCAAACTGCGGGCCGGCCGGTCCCGCAACGACCAGGTCGCCACCGACCTGCGGCTCTACATGCGTGACCACGCCCGCGGCGTGGCCGTCGCGCTGATCGAGCTGGCCGACGCGCTCACCGAGCAGGCCTCCCGCAACGTCGACACCCCGGCGCCGGGCATGACCCACGTGCAGCACGCGCAGCCGGTCAGCTTCGGCCACTGGCTGCTCGCGCACGTCCAGCCGCTGCTGCGCGACCTGGAGCGTCTGCGCGACTGGGACGTCCGCACCGCGATCAGCCCCCTGGGCTCCGGCGCGCTGGCCGGCTCGTCCCTGCCGCTCGACCCGGCGGCCGTCGCCAAGCAGCTCGGCTTCACCGCCCCGGCGGCCAACTCGATGGACGCCGTCGCCGACCGTGACTTCGTCGCCGAGTTCCTCTTCATCACCTCGCTGATCGGCGTGCACCTGTCCCGCCTCGGCGAGGAGATCGTCCTCTGGACCTCGACCGAGTTCGGCTGGGTCGAGCTCGACGACGCCTTCGCCACCGGGTCGTCGATCATGCCGCAGAAGAAGAACGCGGACATCGCCGAGCTGGCCCGCGGCAAGAGCGGTCGCCTGGTCGGCGGCCTGGTCGCGGTGCTGACCATGCTCAAGGGTCTTCCGCTCACCTACGACCGGGACATGCAGGAGGACAAGGAGCCCGTCTTCGACGCGGTGGACACCCTGGAGCTCCTGCTGCCGGCCCTGGCCGGGATGATCTCCACGATGACCGTCCGGGTGGACCGCCTGGCCGCCGCCGCACCGGTGGGCTTCTCGCTGGCCACCGAGGTCGCCGACTGGCTGGTCCGCAAGGGCGTGCCGTTCCGCGACGCCCACGAGATCACCGGCAAGCTGGTGGCCCTCTGCTCGGCCCGCGACTGCGAGCTCGAGGACGTCACCGACGACGACCTGAAGACGGTCAGCGAACACCTCGACCCGTCGGTGCGCGAGGTCCTGTCGGTCTCCTCGGCGCTGGCCGCCCGCACCACGCCGGGCTCCACCGGTCCCGGCCCGGTCGCCGACCAGCTCGCCGTCGTGGAGCACAAGCTCGACAACTGGCGTCAGTGGGCCGTCGAGCAGGTCGTTCCCCGCTGAGTCCGGCTGTCACACCCCGGCGGTGACGTGCCGCCATGCCGTTCGCGCTTCCCGTGTCCTGAGCCTCCGAGGTCAACCCGCGCCGTGGTGGCATTCCCGCCCGGCCGATACACCCGGATCCCCAGGCACGGGAGGCCAGGCAGGTAGCCGCCGACCGGGGCCGATGCGGCCCTAGGCGGGCGCTGCCAGGGACGCGTGGGCCGGTGCGATGGCTGTCGAGTTGCGCACGACGAGTTCCGGGTGGAAGAGGTATTCCGAGTGTGGCGCCCCATGCCCGTTGATCTCGTCGACCAGGGAGCGCACCGCGGCCACCGCCATCGACGTCACCGGCTGGCGCAGCGTGGTCAGCGGCGGGTCGGTGAACGGGATCAGCGCCGAGTCGTCGAAGCCGACCACTGACACGTCCTCCGGCACCCGCAGTCCGCGGCGCCGTGCGGCCCGGATCGCACCGAGCGCCATCATGTCCGAGGCGCAGACGATGCCGGTCACGCCCTGGGCGAGCAGCCGGTCGGCGGCGACCTCGCCGCCTTCCACGCCGAACAGGGTCAGTGAGATCCACGAGTCCACGTCGGCGCCGGAGAGGCCGGTCTCCCGTTCCATCGCGGCGCGGTAGCCCTGGATCTTGCGCTGGGTGTTGACGAACCGGTTCGGGCCGGAGATCAGGCCGATCCGCCGGTGGCCAAGTGCGAGCAGGTGGGAGACGGCCAGGTCGCCGGCGAGCCGGTCGTCGCAGGACACGAAGGGCGCCTCGAGGCCGGCGGCGAAGCCGTTGACCAGCACGATCGGTAGTGGACGGTCGAGCAGCCGCTGGTATCGGGACCGGTCGGAGGTGGTGTCGGCGGAGAGGCCGGACACGAACACGATGCCGGAGACCTGCCGGTCGAGGAGCATCTCGACGTATTCGTCCTCGGTGACGCCGCCGGGGGTCTGGGTGCAGAGCACCGGCGTGTATCCGTGCTGGGCCAGCGTCGACTCGATCACCTGCGCGAACGCCGGGAAGATCGGGTTCTCCAGCTCGGGGACGACCAGGCCGACCAGGCCGGCGCTGCGCTTGCGGAGGCGTTCCGGGCGTTCGTAGCCGAGGACGTCGAGCGCGGTGAGCACGGCCTGCCGGGTCTCGGTGGAGACGCCGGGGCGGTCGTTGATGACCCGCGACACCGTCGCCTCACTGACCTGGGCCTGTTTGGCGATATCGGCCATTCGCGCACGCATGGTCCCACTGTAGTGCTCGGCGGTCTGCCCCGGCACGGCGCTGAAAGGCCTTCCAAACGCTGCAAGGGATTGCTAACGTCCCGGCAACAGAACCGATACGCGATTGTCTATGTCTTCGAATCGGAAGGTGCGTTGTGGCGCCGAACCTGTCCCGACGCGGCCGGCTGGGTGCCGCGCTGCTCGGTCTCCTTCTTCCCGTGATCGCCGTTCCCGCCGCCGCGACCGCGGAGCCGGCCGCAACAAAGGCCGCAACAAAGGCCGCGGCAGGGCCCGCGGCAGAGGCCGCAGCAAAGGCCGACCCGAGCGCGGCAGTGATCGCCTCCTGGGGCTCCGACCGGCCTGACCGGCCGTCCGGCGGTGAACAGTTCTACTTCGTCCTGCCGGACCGGTTCGCCAACGGCGACCCGCGCAACGACACCGGCGGCTTGACCGGCGACCGGCTCACCACCGGTCTCGATCCCACCGACAAGGGCTTCTACCACGGTGGTGACCTGAAGGGTGTGATCGACCGCCTCGACTACATCCAGGGGCTGGGCACCACCGCGATCTGGCTCGCCCCGGTCTTCGAGAACAAGCCGGTGCAGGGGACGGGTGACGACGTGTCAGCCGGGTACCACGGGTACTGGATCACCGACTTCACCCGGGTCGACCCGCATTTCGGCACCAACGCCGATCTGAAGCTTCTGGTCGGGCTGGCGCACGCCCGGGGCATGAAGATCTTCCTGGACATCATCGTCAACCACACAGCCGACGTCATCAAATATGCGGAAAACTCTTACGCGTACGTGGATAAGTCGGAGAAGCCCTATGTGGACGCTGAGGGCCAACCGTTCGAGGATCGAAACTACGCGACCGCGAAAACCTTCCCACCGATCGGCAAGTTCCCTTATACGCCGATATATCCGCAGGCCTCGGATCGGACGGCCAAGACCCCGGCCTGGCTCAACGACGTCACGATGTACCACAACCGCGGCGACTCCACCTTCGCCGGAGAGAACAGCGAGTACGGCGACTTCTACGGCCTCGACGACCTGTTCACCGAACGCCCCGAGGTCGTCCGGGGCATGACGAAGATCTACGCCGACTGGATCGGTGACACCGGCATCGACGGCTATCGCCTGGACACTGTCAAACACTCCAACCTGGAGTTCTGGCAGCAGTGGGCGCCCGGCATCGAGGCGGCCGCGACGAAGGCCGGCAAGAAGGACTTCTTCATGTTCGGCGAGGTCTACAGCGCCGACCAGGAGATCGAATCGACCTACGTCCGGCGCGGTGGTCTGCCCGCGACGCTGGACTTCTCGTTCCAGGAGACGGCGAAGGGCTTCGTGACCGGGGCGAGCCCGGCCACCGCCCTGCAGGGTCTGTACGCCGAGGACGACCTCTACACCGCTCGGGACACCGGCGCGGACCGTCTGCCCACTTTCCTCGGCAACCACGACATGGGCCGGATCGGGTCGTTCATCGCGGCTGCCGCATCCGCCGAGACGCAGCTCAAGCGGGATCAGCTGGCGCACGAGCTGATGTTCCTGACCCGCGGCCAGCCGGTCGTCTACTCCGGTGACGAGCAGGGCTTCACCGGGCCGGGCGGTGACCGGGACGCCCGGCAGGACATGTTCGCCAGCCGGACCGCGGAGTACCTGGACGACGACCTGATCGGCACCGACCGGACGCACGCGGTGGACAACTTCGACACCGCGCATCCGGTGTACCGGACCATCGCCGGCCTGGCGAAGCTGCGGAGGGCGCATCCGGCGCTGGTCGACGGCGTGCAGGTCACCCGGTACGCGGCCGAGGGGCAGGGCGTCTTCGCCACCTCCCGGTTCGACCGGTCGAAGCGGACGGAGTACGTGGTCGCGGTCAACAACGCGACCACCGCGCAGACCGTCACGTTCCCGACGTCGACCACCGGCACGTTCACCGCGATCTACGGGAACAACGGAAGGATCGAGGCGAACAACAGGATCACCATCACGGTCCCCGCCCTATCAACTGCGGTTTACCAAGGCCAAAAGGTAAAGATCCCCACAGAAACACCCACGATCGCCCTCACCGCACCCCGGGACACCACCCGCGCCGAGATCGTCGCGGAGACCGGAACCACCGACCCGCTGGCCACCGTCACCTTCGCCGCCCAGGTGGCCGGCGGCGCGTGGCAGCTGCTCGGCACCGCGACCAGCGCCCCGTACCGCATCCACCACGACCTGACCGGTCTGGCCGGCAACACCGAGGTCCGATACAAGGCGGTCGTCCGGGACAGCCGGGGCCGCCTCGCCGAGGCCACCACGAAGATCGCCGTCGGCACCCCGGCACCGACCACCTCAGCCGGGTACGCGGTGGTCCACTACCAGCGTCCGGCGGGCGACTACGACGACTACGGCCTCTACGTCCGGGGTGACGTCGACCCGTCGATGACGACCACCTGGCCGGCCGGGCAGCCGTTCGCCGGCGAGGACTCCTACGGGCGGTTCGCGTACGTCAAGCTCAAGCCCGGCGCCCGGAGTGTCGGCTTCATCGTGGTGGACAAGGACGGGGTGAAGGACGTCGACGCCGACCGGACGATCGACGTCGGCGCTCACCCGGAGATCTGGTTGAAGCAGGGTGACCCCACGATCCACGAGTCCGCGGATCCCGGCCCACCCGCGGACGATTCGACAGCGGTCATCCACTGGCGGCGTGCCGACGGGAACTACGACGGCTGGGGTCTGCACGTCTGGTCCGGTGCCGCGAACCCGACCGACTGGGCGAGCCCGCTGCTCCCGTCCCGGATCGACTCCTACGGCGCGGTGTTCGAGGTGCCGCTGGCGGCCGGGGCGACCTCGCTGAGCTACATCCTGCACAACGGCGACACCAAGGACCTGCCCACCGACCAGTCGCTCGACCTCGCCCGGGCGGGACACGAGGTGTGGCTGCTGGCCGGTCAGGAGACGCGTCTGTTGCCGCTGGTCAAGACGGTGGCCGGGGCCGGCGAGATCGACGTCGCGAAGTCCCGGGCGGTCTGGATGGACCGGTCGACGATCGCCTGGAAGACCGGCACCGGCAGCACCCTGGAGCCGGTCGGCGCGAACACCGACGGCAGGGTCTACGACCTGGTCTGGTCGCGGACCGGCGGCATCGGCGTCGCCGGTGGGGAGCTGACCGGCGCCTACCGGAGTGCCCGGCTGTCGGCCCGCCGGACCGGGATCACCGAGGCGCAGCGGGAGCGTTTCCCGCACCTGTGGCAGCACGGCGCTTTCACGCTCACCGGGAAGAACGACGTCAAGGACATCCTGCGCGGCCAGGTCGTGGTGACCGAACGCGACGCCGACGGCAAGCTGCTCTCGGCGACCGGCGTGCAACTCGCCGGGGCGCTGGACGACCTCTACGCGCCGGCCGCGGACGCCACGCTCGGCCCGCACGGCGACACCGTGTCGGTCTGGGCGCCCACCGCGCAGAACGTCGACCTGGAGCTCCACCCCGGGGCGGTGGCGATGACCCGCGACGACCGGACCGGAATCTGGTCGGCACGGGCCCCGGCCGGCGCCGAGTACACGTTCCGGGTCACCGCCTGGCAACCCGCGTCCGGCCGGATCGTCACGGCATCGGTCTCCGACCCGTACTCGACGAATGTCTCGACCGACTCGGCCCGCAGCCGCCTCACCGACCTGACCGACCCGGCGCTCGCGCCGGAAGGCTGGAAGACCCTGCGCAAACCGGCCGCCCAGGCGTCCGCGAAGGCGCAGATCTCGGAGCTGTCGGTGCGGGACTTCTCGATCGCCGACACGACGGTCTCCACCGAGAAGCGGGGAACCTTCGAGGCGTTCACCGATCCCGGGACGGCGGGGATGACGCATCTCGCCGCGCTCGCCGGATCCGGCGTCACCCACCTGCACCTGCTGCCGGCCTTCGACTTCGCCACCATCCCGGAACGGCGCGCCGATCAGCAGCGTCCGCCCTGTGCCCTGGCAGCGCTGCCGCCCGATTCCGATCAGCAGCAGGACTGCATCGCGAAGGTCGCGGCCACCGACGGATACAACTGGGGATACGACCCGCTGCACTACACGGTCCCGGAGGGCGGCTACGCCGTCGACCCCGACCAGCGCATCCGTGAGTTCCGCTCGATGGTCACCGGGATCAACAAAGCCGGCCTGCGCGTGGTGATGGACGTCGTCTACAACCACACCGCGGCGGCCGGGACGGACCAGAAATCGGTGCTCGACCAGATCGTGCCCGGTTATTACCACCGGCTGCTGGACGACGGCTCGGTCGCGGACTCGACCTGCTGCGCGAACACCGCACCGGAGAACACCATGATGGGCAAGCTGGTCGTCGACTCGGTCGTCACCTGGGCGAAGGCGTACAAGGTGGACGGTTTCCGTTTCGACCTGATGGGCCACCATCCGTTGGGCAACATCCTGGCGGTGCGCAAGGCCCTGGACAGGCTCACCCTAGCCCGTGACGGGATCAACGGCAGAGACATCCTGGTGTACGGGGAAGGCTGGAACTTCGGAGAGGTGGCGGACAACGCCCGTTTCGTCCAGGCGTCCCAGACCGAGCTGGCTGGCAGTGGCATCGGCACCTTCAACGACCGGCTGCGCGACGCGGTCCGGGGCGGGGGACCGTTCGACGAGAATCCGCGGGTGCAGGGCTTCGCCTCCGGTCTGGCCGGCGCCCCCAACGGCGACCCGGTGAACGGCACCGCGGCCGAGCAGCAGGCCCGTCTGCTGCACCAGCAGGACCTGATCAAAGTCGGTCTGTCCGGGAACCTGGCCGGCTACCGCTTCCCGTCCTCGGTGACCGGCGGGACCGTCCGCGGCGATCAGGTCGACTACAACGGCGTGCCGGCCGGGTACACCGCGGCGCCCGGCGAGGCGATCACCTATGTGGACGCCCACGACAACGAGATCCTCTACGACGCCCTCGCCTACAAGCTGCCGCAGGGCACCACCGCGGCCGAACGGTCCCGGGCCCAGTCGGTGGCGCTGGCGACCACCGCGCTCGGGCAGGGCGCCGGATTCGTCACCGCCGGCAGCGAGCGCCTGCGGTCCAAGTCGCTCGACCGCAACTCCTACGACTCGGGGGACTGGTTCAACGAGATCCTCTGGGACTGCGCGGCCGGCAACGGGTTCGGCAAGGGCCTGCCGCCGCGGGCGGACAACGAGACGAAGTGGGGGTACGCCCGCCCGCTGCTGGCCGACCCGGCCCTGAAACCGGACTGCGCCACGATCGGGTCGGCCGACGCCCGCTACCAGGAGTTGCTGCGGATCCGCCGGTCGTCGCCGGTGTTCGGCCTGCCGACCGCCGCCGAGGTGCAGAAACGGCTGTCGTTCCCGGCCGCCGGCACCCCCGGGGTGATCACCATGCGGCTGGACGGCCGGGGCCTGGACCGGCAGTGGCAGTCGATCACCGTGGTCTTCAACGCCACGCCGTCGACGGTCACCGAACGGGTCCCGGCGCTGGCCGGCAGGAAGGTCGCCCTGCACCCGGTGCAGGCGGCGTCCGCGGATCCGCTGGTTCGCACCTCGTCGGTCACCGACGGGGTCCTCTCCGTCCCCGGCCGGACCGTGGCGGTGTTCGTCGAGAAGTGATCACACGGTGGCGGCCGAGAGCCGGGCGGCCAACTGCTCGGCCGGCTCCGGCCGTCCCATGAAGTAGCCCTGGGCGAACTTGCAGCCCATCATCGTGAGCAGGGTGAACTGCTCGGCGTCCTCGACACCCTCGGCCACCACCCGCAGGCCGAGGGTGTGCCCCAGCTGCAGCACCGCGGTGAGCAGCTCCTGCTGGCGCAGGTTGCCGACCAGCCCGGTGATGAACGACCGATCGATCTTGAGGACGTCGACCGGGATGTCCCGCAGATAACCCAGCGACGAATACCCGGTGCCGAAGTCGTCGATGGCGATCCGGACGCCGAGCGCGCGCATCTCCCCGAGCCGTTCCGAGGTCACCGCGATGTCGCGCATCATCACCGTCTCGGTCAGCTCCAGCACCAGGCAGTGCGGGGAGAGACCGGTCTGCGCCAGTACGTGCCGCACCTGATCGACCAGGTCCGGCTGTTCCAGGTTGGCGGCCGACAGGTTGACACTGACGAACGCGGGCGCGGTCCGCGGATCCTCCTCCTGCCATCCGCGGACCACCCGGCACGCCTCCATCAGGATCCACCGGTCGATGTCCACGATCATGCCGGTCTCCTCGGCCAGCGGGATGAACGAGCCCGGCGCCTGCAACCCGCGCTGCGGGTCCTGCCAGCGGACCAGCGCCTCCACACCGACCATCTGCGAGCCCGGCATGTCCACCACCGGCTGCAGGTGCACCCGCAGTTCGCCGCGCCCGACCGCGGCCCGCAGCCGGGCCTCCTGATCCAGCCGGCGCAGCAACTGCTCGTGCATGCGGGTCTCGAACACGCAGAACCGGTTGCGTCCCTGCTCCTTCGCCGCGCACATGGCCACGTCCGCGTTGCGCACCACCTCGTCGGCGTCCGCCGCGTCCGACGCGTCGACCACCGTCCCGATGCTGACGGTGAGCTGCGCCTGCCGGCCGTGCAGCAGGAACGGGCGGGACAGCACGTCCATGCAGTCGCGGGCCACCGCCTCGGCGAGCGCCGCGTCGGCCGGCTCCAGCAGCACGGCGAACTCGTCGCCGCCCAGCCGCGCCACGGTGTCCTGCGGCCGGACCAGCGCGGCGATCCGTTCCGCCGCGGTCCGCAGCAGCACGTCGCCGTTGTTGTGCCCGAGGCTCTCATTGACCCGTTTGAAGCCGTCCAGGTCGAGGTAGAGCACCGCGATCCGTTCACCCGCCGACCGGGTCCGGACCAGCGCGTGCTCCACCCGGTCCAGCAGCAGCTTGCGGTTGGGCAGACCGGTCAGCCCGTCGTGCAGGGCCTGATGCCGCAGGTCGAACTCGAGGGCCCGCTGCCGGCTGACGTCACGCAGCACGATCACCGCGCCGATCGGCCGGCCGTCCTTCTCGATGGCGCTGACCGTGTACTCGACATGCACCGCCGTACCGTCGGGGCGCTGCACCCGGGCCTCGCGGGTGCCCACCGTGAGCGTCTCGCCGGGTTCCGGCAGCAGGATGGTGGCCTCCCGTTGCAGCAGCCCGTGCACGCCGAGGCCGGTGATCCGCCCGGCCGCCTCGTTGGCGAACGCGATCCGCCCGGCGCCGTCCACGCCGCAGATCCCCTCGCCGGCGTTGGCCAGGATGCTGTCGGTGTACTCCTTGGCCAGGATCTCCCGGGCCGACCGGTCCAGCTGTTCGGCCATCGCGTTGAACGCCCGGGCCAGCCGGCCGATCTCGTCGCGGCCGTCCGGCGGCACCCGGTGCGTGTAGTCGCCGCTGCGGATCACACCGACCGCGCCGGTCAGCGAGGTGATCCGGCGGGTCACCGAACCGCCGACCAGGAAACCGAGCAGCAGCACCAGGCCGGTGGTGACGAGCGCGCTGACCAGGATGATCATCTGGGCGTGCCGGGCGCCGCCGACCATCTGTTCGTACAGCGGGGTGTACTCCAGGATGATCGCGCCCAGGGTGATGCCGGCCGCGGTGTACAGCGGCACCACCGCCTGCTTGACGGTCCCGCCCTCGACGAACACCCGGGGTGTGCCGTCGGCGATGGTCGCGGTCACCTGGTGCCCGGTGTCGCCGCGGTACACCGAGCCGACGGTGGTGGCGTCGACGTCGGCGATGATGTACTCGGCGTAGTCGACCACCAGCAGGTCACGGTGCTGCACGGTGTGCATCCGCTCGAGATAACGCTGCAGCGCGGTCGGCGTGTAGTACAGCGGCGACGGGATGTCGTTGGCCTCGGCGGTCGGATAGCCCTGCGCGATGTCCAGCGCCACCGACTGGGCCAGCTGCACGGCCTCCTGGGCGGCGGCCCGTTCAGCCGACGCCTGCTCGGCGTGCCAGGCGATCAGCGCGGTGGCCGCCACCAGGAGCGCCACCAGCAGATATCCGCCCAGCAGCTTCTGCCGAACCGTCATGCGCACCTTCCCCCGACTGACACATCGGTCAGGAGAGTGACACGCTGACCGTTTCCTGCGTGGTCAGCAGCGCGGTCAGATCGGCTGCGGGCATCGGACGGGCGAAGTGGTAACCCTGGGCGAACCGGTAACCGGCCTCGTGCAGACGCCGCGCCTGGTCCGCGGTCTCCACCCCCTCGGCGACCGCGTGCATGCGCAGGCCCCGGGTGATCCCGATCAGGCCGTCGACGATCACCGCCTGCGGGCTCTGCATGGTCACCCCGTCGACGAACGACTTGTCCACCTTCAGCCAGCTGACCGGGCACTCGACCAGCAGACTCAGCGACGAGTGTCCGGTGCCGAAGTCGTCGAGCGCGATCCGGACACCCATCGCGTCCAGCCGCCGGACCGCGTCGAACGCGATCCCGGTGCCGATCACCGCGGTCTCGGTCACCTCCACCACCAGCAGCGCCGGGTCCAGCTCGGCCGCCGCCAGCAGGGCCGCCACCTCCTCCGGGAAACCGGGCTCGCTGAGCTGCCGGGCGGACACGTTCACGCTGACCTTGCCGGGGGCGGTGTCACCGTGCTCGGCACGCCACCGGGCGGTCTGCCGGACCGCGTGTTCCAGCACCCAGCGGCCCAGCTCGACGATGTAGCCGTTGCGTTCGGCCAGCGGCACGAACACCGCCGGCGAGACCATGCCATGCTCCGGGTGCCGCCAGCGGACCAGCGTCTCCACCCCGGCCAGCCCGCCACCGGGCAACTCGACGATCGGCTGGTAGACCAGGGACAGTTCGTCGCGGGCGATGGCCTGCCGCAGGTCCGCGGCGAGACGGGCGTCGAGGTCGGCCATCTGGTCCATGATCGGGTCGAACCAGGCGCGCCGGCCGCCGCCGGTGCTCTTGGCGGCGTACATCGCGACGTCGGCCCGGCGCAGCAACTCGATGGGGGAGTCGCCGGGCACACCCGAGGTGACGCCGACACTGACCCGGGGCGCCATCTCGTGCCCGTCCACCAGCACCGGCTCCTGTACCGCGGCGAGCAGCCCGCGCAGCAGTTCCTCGGTGGCGGCCTCGTCCATGCCGGGCAGCAGCAGGGTGAACTCGTCGCCGCCGAGCCGGGCGACGGTGTCCTGCGGGCGCAGCCGCCGCCGCACCCGGTCGCTGATGGTGCGCAGCAGGTCGTCACCGGTGTGGTGCCCGAACCGGTCGTTGACGTCCTTGAAGTCGTCCAGGTCGAGAAGCGCCACGACCACCGGTTCGCCGGCGGTCAGCCGGGCCGAGACCTCCTCGAGGTACGCGTGCCGGTTGCCGATCCCGGTGAGCGGGTCGTGGGTGACCTCGTGATCCAGCCGGTCGAGCAGTGCCGCGTTGGTACGCAGTGTGGTGATCTGGCGCAGCACGACGAGCCCGGTCAGGACGGTGACGGCGAGCGCCATCAGCGTCTCGTCCCCACCCCGCGGGATCTCGATCTTGAGCAGGGCGGCGTAGAGCACGGCGATGGCCAGGTAGGGCAGCAGGCTGAACCGTCGCGGCGCGGTACGCACGGTCCCGCCCCCGGCAGCCGCCCGCCGCTGACGGCGGGCGGCCAGGACCACCCCGAGAAGCGTCAGCGGGTACGCCAGCAGGCCACTGGTCAGGTGCGTGCCGGGAAGGACCGGCGCGAGGGCCCCGGCGGTCCCGGACGCGGCGACCGCGGCCGCCAGCAGACAGAGCGAACGGCGGTCCAACTGTCCGGCCCCGGCGAACGCGATTTTGACGAACGGGATCAGGCAGAGCACCGACACCAGCGTGACCATCAGCGCCGACAGGGACACCTCGGCCGGATGCCCGGACTCCGGCGAGAGATGCCAGATCAGCACCGACCCGGTGAGCAGCACGATGCCGGTGTCCAGGCCGAACCGCAGCCAGTCGCCGGAGCTGCGCTGCCAGGCGGGCAGCCGCAGCAGGGTCCACATCACCACCACCGTCGACGCGCCGAACATCATCAGCGTGAACGGGCTGAGTTCCACCGGGATCGTCCCGCCGGACACGTCGGCCATGTTGCCGATCGAGGCGGGCACGAGGAGCGCCGCGCCGACGGACAGCCCGGCCCAGAAGCGGCGGGTGTCCCGGTCCAGCCGGGTGTCCCGGGACGTCCGGCGGCACTCGTACCAGCCGAGGGCCGGCAGCAGCGGCAACGCCAGCCAGCCGATCAGCGGATGTTCCCAACGGTGGGACACCCCGGCGGCGAACCAGCTCAGCGGGAACACACAGAGCACCAGGACAGCCACCATCGGCAGGTCGAACCGGCGATGGCCGGCGGCTGCTTCCGGCTTCGGGAGGGACATGGCCGCAGCATCGGCCGTCCCGGCGCCGAGGTGAGGCGAACGCCCCGGGGACTGCGGGCTCAGCCGTCGAACACCTCCCAGTCGAGGCCGAGTTTGCGCAGACGGCGCAGCAACGACCGGTGCCGGGCGCCGACGTACACCTCGTACCAGTCGGCGTCGTCGTCACCGACCAGCACCACGATGCCCGGCCCGACATAGAACCGGGACCGCGCGCTGGGCCACCGCATCGGCTTCATCGGCACCTTGCGCAGCGGCGCCACGATCCGTTTCACCTGCGCCTTGTCGACGAACGCCATGCCGCCGGGCGACGAGTCCATCGCCGCGTGACTCAGGGCGGACAGCAGCAGATACCCGGCGAGGCGTTCCCGTTCCCGAAGCGGCCGGTCGCTGAGCCCGTGGTAGTAGACCGGCGGATTCCGCGCGCCCTCCTCCATGAGCAGGGTGAAGACCCCGTCCCCCTCCTGCCCGAAACCGAGCGTCCCCTCCGGCAACTCCGGCGAACTGATCGGTTCCGGCCAGATCCGGGTGGACACCCCGTACACCTCAGGTCGCCCCGCGGCAGCCCGGTAGAACGCCCGCAGCGGCTCCGGCCCGTCCCCCGCGGGCGTGGCGGCGGCCGGCAGATCCCCGTACCACCCGGCGACGAACTGTTGCAGCGCCGCCTCCGGCGCGCCCGGCAACAGCTCGACCCAGTCCACGTCGGGTTGCGCCGGTGGCGGCGCGGTCGGGCGTACCCGATCCAGCAGGTCGTAGGTGAGCGGCGCATCAAGATAAAGCCCGAGATCATGGAGTACGCCACGCCGGTGCCCCATCCGGACCACCCGCGCGCCGCCGAGCGCCAGGCACCCCTCCGGCAGCCGTGCGAACGCCACCACGGGAACCCGCCCGCCGTCCCCGATCAGCAGCTTCTCCACCTGCCGGGGAAACGGCCCCGACACGGACACCTCGTCCGCGGTCCGGAACCCGCCGTCGACGATCACCACAAGGGCATCTGCGCCGACCCCGAACACGGCCCGCCCACCCTGCCGCGCCGCCGCACCCACCCCGGCGGTGGCCAGCGCCACAGGCTCGGCGACAACAGACCAGAGACGGACATCCACCGACTCACGGTAAGCGTCGCCCGCACCCGTCCCACACCGGGTTGGATCTTCAACCAATAGACAAGAACCGACACCCCGGGTACGCCACCAAGCCGCGATCCTCTGCTGTCGGCCGAACCCGTTTCTCAGTTGTCGGCCGAACCCGATCCTTTGCCGTCGGTCGGTCCCGCTTCGCTGCAGTCGGTCGGTCCCGATCCTCTGCTGTCGGCCGGTCCCGTTTCTCAGTTGTCGGCCGGACCCGTTTCTCTGCTGTCGGCCGGTCCCGATCCTTTGCCGTCGGCCGGTCCCGATCCTCTGCTGTCGGCCGAACCCGATCCGAACCGAACCCGAACATCCGGCGCGAACGATGCCCCCATGCCCACTCCCGTTGCATCCCGGGCCCTCGCCCTGCTGATGTCGGCAACGCTGCTCGTCTCCGGCTGCTCGGCACCCACGGATCCCACCCCGGACCCGTCCCAGCCCCAGCCCTCGACGGCCTGGCAGATCCCGGACGGCAGCACGGCCCACGAACTGCGCGTAGGCGACCTCGACCGTACCTATCGGACGTACCGCCCGAAGAACCTGTCCGAGACCCGCCCGGCCCCACTGGTGCTGGTCCTGCACGGCGGCGCCGGTAGCGGACGACAGGCCGAGAACTCCTACGGCTGGGACGCCCAGGCCGACACCGGCGGTTTCCTCGTCGCCTACCCCGACGGCGTGGGCCGCTCCTGGAACGTCGGCCCCGGCTGCTGCGGCCCCGCCGCCCGCGACGACGTCGACGACGTGGCCTTCGTCAAATCCGTGATCGCCGCGGTCTCCCAGGGCGCACCCCTGGACCCGGCCCGCGTCTATGTCACCGGCATCTCCAACGGCGGGATGCTCGCCTACCGCCTGGCCTGCGACACCACCCTCTTCGCCGCGGCGGCCCCCGTATCCGGCACCCTGATCGGCGACTGCCCCCGACCAGCCCCGCTCTCCATCCTGCACATCCACGGCACCGCCGACCGTTCCGTCCCTTTCGACGGCAGCCCCGGCAAACGCCACAACGGCGGCACCGGCCGCATCCCCCTCAACCTCGACGGCCCCGCAGTCCCGGACCTGATCGCCTCCTGGCGAGCCACCGACAACTGCCCCGCCCCGACCTCCACAGCGAGCACTCCACCACCCGCCAAAGGTGGAGACACCGGAGAAGAGAGCGCCAAGGAAGTGGTCACCCGGCTCACCGCCGACTGCCCCGGAAGCCGCACCGTCGAACTGATCACGATCGCCGGAGCCGGACACCAGTGGCCCGGGGCTCCCGGCCCCAGCCAGGCAGCCATCGACCTCCTGGACCTCGACCCACCCTCCACCGCCCTGGCAGCCACCCCCACAATCTGGCAGTTCTTCGCCAACCACTGAAGTGGCAACCGCTGAGGGCGCAACCGCTGAGGGCGCAACCGCTGAGGGCGCAACCGCTGAGGGCGCAATCACTGAAGTAGTAATCACTGAACTAGCAACCGCTGAAGTAGCAACAGCTGGAGTCGCAACCGCTGAAGCCGAAACAACTGGAAAAACATCAACCTCAGGTTCGAGGCCAGGCGAATCGGCGCATGGGGAAAGGATTCCTCCCGCCGGGGAGTCCTCTGGATCGCAGCCAGTGGAGAGCGGAGGGAGAGCCGAAAAAGTGGATGGGGAATCGCTGTCGTCCCGAGAAATGGAATCACCACAACGTGGAACCAGGGAGGTGTCACGCTCCCGAGCATCCTGATCCGCCCGGCGGCCAGGGTTGACAACGAGACGGCCATCCTCCCTGTTCAGCAAGCCAAGTCGCAGCCGGCGAAGCCGCTCACCGTGCCGCTGAGTCAACCCCCAGGCCCGATGGCGCTCATGCTCACGACGAAACTCCTCAGCCGCCGGAGAATAGCGCCGAGACCGGGTCCGATCCCGCATTCCAGCCAGCTGCTCCCTGTTGAAAAGGCCTAGCTGCCCCATGCGAACAATTGTGCCCCATCCCGCCCGCCAAGGGTTCCCACAAATAAACTCGATCATGCCAACTTGTCGATCACTAAAATCGAGAAGTGCAAAATGATCGTGAAAATCTTTGATGCGTGACGCCAGGCACGCCGACCCGCACTCGGCGTGACCGATCCGCCCGGATCGGGACGTCACCGCAACGGACCTCGCAGGCCTTGGGGTCCATCCCATGAAAGGCACCCAGCGGGAGGCGGGCGAGGGGTGCCGGTTGTGCTGGGTGGGTGAAGGAGTGCCGAGCGAGGAGAACCGGTTGCGCTGGGAGGGCCTCACAGGATGAACCCCAAGACGCAGGACGTTCCTGACGGCGACGTCCCGGCCCGGGTGCCCCGCTCGGCCTCCTGCCGAGAGGCCCGCCTGACGTCGCCCTTTCGACATCGAGCCTCTTTCATCCTGAGCGAGCCGGGTTCTCGACGACGACGTAGCGGCTGAGATCGGTGACGGCCAGGGTGCGGCGTGGTGCAGGACCCCGTTGGGTCGGCCTGCCGCATCGGCTATGACATGTACGTTCATTCCGTGGCGGCGGTTTCTCCCGAGTGGTGGGGCTTCTGGTCGGTGGCCCGGTCGATCGGAGGAGGGTGCCGTTGAGGATCACGGAGGCGAGCAGCCGGATCCTGTTCGTCGCAGTTACGACGTCGTCGGTGGCGGCGAGCGGGTCGGTGCCGTGCGGACGTAGCGCCGGGTGGGTCGGTGCCGTGCGGAGGTAGCGCCGGGTGGGTCGGTGCCGTGCGGAGGTAGCGCCGGGTGGGTCGGTGCCGTGCGGAGGTAGCGCCGGGCGGGTCGATGCCTTGCGGACGTGGCGCCGGGCGGAGGTCACGCCGTTTTCGAAATCGCAGGCCAGGCGGGTCAGGTTGTCGCCGTTGCGCAGGTGGGGCAGGGCGAGCGGGGCTTGCCAGCCGGGGTCGAGGCGCCGCCATCGGGACCGGCGCTGGTTGCGGTGGGCCTGGGTGAGGCCGGCGAGAGTCCCGGCCTGAGCTGGGCGGACGGGCTCGCCCAGTTGCGAGGTGGTTCAGGCCGCGAGTGGAGCGGCGGGGTGGGACAGCACAGCGAGGCTCCCGGTTTGGGGCATCGTGCTTACCGGGAGCCTCGTCCTATGTCGACTCCGGCCCTCCCGGCCTCCCGGCCTCCCGGCCTCCCGGCCTCCCGGCCTCCCGGCCTCCCGGCCTCCCGGCCTCCCGGCCCCCCAGGACCTGCACTGTCACGATGAAGGAGAAGCTGTCGAATTCATGCTTTTCAACTCTCCAGCCGCGCGGCTGCCAGCGCCAACCAGAACTGCACCCGGTCCGCTGTGCCCGACAGCGAGCGCCCGGTCAGCCTCTCGATCTGTTCCAGGCGGTAGCGGACCGTGTTGCGGTGGACGATCAGTTGTTCGGCGACCGCCGCCACCGAGCCGTTGGCGTCCAGGAAGGCGCGCAGTGTGCTGACCAGCGCCCCCGCGTGGGCCGCGTCGAACTCGCGCAACGGGCGCAGCACGTCCCGGGCCAGGTCGCGCAGCGGCACGTCCTCGCTGGCCAGCAACAGTCCGGAGAGGCTCATCTGTTCGCGTTCGTTGATGCCGGGTCCGCGGTTCATCGCCTCGTGCGCCTCGTAGTAACTCCACCGTAGGCCTGTCATCCCGGCGTACCAGCCGCCGATTCCCACCCGGGCCTCGTCGCCGTTGCGGCTCAGGTGGGCGTGCATCAGCCGGGCCGCCTCCCGGGCGTGCTGCCCGGGTTCGAGCACGGCGATCAGGCAGTCCTCCACCACGGCGGTGGTGGCGCCGGCCAGTGGTGGACTCCGTAACAGCCCGCTGTCGCCGGCTGCTGTCGCCACCAGCAGCGCGTGTTCGTCGGGTCCGCGGATGCCGAACGGCAGCAGTCGTCGTTCGGCTTCCGGGGCGCCGATGATGCCGCGGACCAGATCCTCGATCACCTGCCCGGCCAGCCGGCGTTTCCCGGCGAGTTCCGCCTGGCGCCGGGCCAGTTCCAGACCGACGAGCGAGACGGCGTACGGCAGAACGTCCGCCGACCGTCGTGGCCGCCTGCAGCACAGGTGAGCGACGACGGTCTCCTCCACCGTGATCGGCAGGATGGTGGGCTGCCCGCAGGTGCCGGAGCGGGTCGCGAACAGGATCTGTTCGACCGGCCAGGCTGCACTGGCCGGGGCGGTCGCCAGCACCGCCCCGTAGAGGTCCACCACCATCGCCGGCGCTCCCAGGATCTGGTGCAGCGAGTCGATCAGCGCGCCCAGTCCGCGCCCGGAGAGCAGCGACCGGGCCAGCGTGTCGTGTTCGTCGAGCAGGTCCGCGAACCGTCCGTACTGCGCCTCCAGGATCCGGTCGGCGACGAACCGGTCGACCGCGATGAACGGCGTCGAGTACGGGATCTCCAGCACCGGCAGCCCGTGGACGCGCGCCTCCGCCAGGGTGCCCGCCGGGATCCGGTCGTGGCTGAGCCCGACGCCGAAGCCGATGCCGGCCGCGCGGCCCTCGGCGAGACGGGTGACGAACTCGCGCTGCGCCCGGGCGGACCGCTGCCGGAGTCCGGTGGTCAGGACCAGTTCCCCACCGGCCAGGAAGGGGCGCGGGTCGGCCAGTTCGGTCACCGCGACCCAGCGGACCGGCCTGGTCAGGGCGGTCTGGTCGCCGTCGGCGAGCCGCAGCCCGAGGTCCGGGTCGGCGAGCACGTCGGACAGACGCAGCGTCATGGCCGGACTGTACGGCCGCACAACGACTTCGCGTAAGGACTGGACCACTGTCCATTTACGAGTGACCCTCGCCACCCCTACGGTGGCCGGAAGCCTGTTGCGGGAGGTCGACAAGTGTTGCAAGTCCCGGCGCGCATCGGCGGCCGCCCGGTGGGCGCCGACGAGTGGATCGAGGTGCGCAGTCCGTTCGACGGCGCCCCGGTCGCCCGGGTGCCCGCCCTCTCCGCGGAGCACGTCGCGGAGGCCGTGGCGCGGGCGGGCGGCACGGATTGTCAGCGCGCCGAGGTTCTGGAACGGGCCGCCGATCTGCTTGCCGACCGGACCGAGGAGTTCGCCGTCACGGTCACCCGGGAGGCCGGCACACCGATCGTGGTGTCCCGGGCCGAGGCGGCCCGGGCCGTCGCGACGTTGCGGCAGTCTGCCGCGGATGCTCGCAAACCTGCCGGGCGACCGGTTCCGATCACTGAGCCGGATCAGCTGGGCATGATCGTGCGCCGCCCGGTGGGGGTGGTCGCGGTGCTCACCTCGCACGATTCCCCGCTCGGTGCGGTGGCCCGCCGGCTGGGTCCGGCGATCGCCGCGGGTTGTCCGGTGGTGCTGAAACCGGCGGCGTCCACGCCGGTCTCGGCGGTACGCCTGGTGGATCTGCTGGTCGAGGCCGGGCTGCCGGCGGATGCCGTCGCGGTGCTCACCGGTACCGGTCCGGTCGCCGGTGTTCCGCTCGTCTCGCATCCGGTTCCGGCGGTCGTCGCGTTCGCCGGGAGTGTCGCCGCGGGTCAGCGGGTCCGGGCGGCGGCGGTCGGCAAGCGGGTGTTGTGCGAGCCGGACGCGACGGTCCCGTTGCTGGCCGGGCCGGGTGCCGATCCCGGCCGGGTGGTGGCGGAGTTGCTGCGGGCCGGGTTGCACGGTCGCTGGGTGCTGGCCCACCGTGAGGTCCACGACGGGGTGCTGCACCTGTTGAGGGAGGCTGTGGCGTCGCTGCGGGCCGGTGATCCGCTCGACGCGCGTACCCACATCGGCCCGATGATCTCGCCGGAAGCGACCGCGGAGGCCGAGCGGCACCTCGCCGCGGCCCGTGACGCGGGTGCGGAGGTGACCGGCGGCGTCCGGGAGG
The DNA here is from genome assembly GCF_000962825.1 of Actinoplanes rectilineatus. GTDB lineage: Bacteria > Actinomycetota > Actinomycetes > Mycobacteriales > Micromonosporaceae > Actinoplanes > Actinoplanes rectilineatus. Next base: position 9,478 of record NZ_JZKF01000022.1, on the reverse strand, counting down.
GATCAGTTCTCACGCCGGCGGTGGTGGCCGGTGCGCCGGGCCGTCCACAGTTGTCCGGGCCGGTGGTCGCGGTGACCCGGTTCACCGACCTCGACGAGACGATCGCGCAGGTGAACGGCGCTGCCGTCCGTCCGCGGGCCGGTGTCTTCACCCCGGATCTGGCGGTGGCGCTGCGATCCGCGCACGCCCTGGATTTCGACGAGATCCAGATCAACCGCAATCCTTCGGGGTACGCCTCGAACGACGGCCTGGTGGACGCGTTGACCGAGCGGCGAATCGTGATGGTGACCCCATGAGTGTTCCGGCGATCAGGCTGACCGGCCTGCGCAAGTCCTTCGGCGCCGTGGACGCGGTGGCCGGTGTCGACCTGGAGATCGCCGACGGCGAGTTCTTCTCGATGCTGGGGCCGTCGGGTTCCGGCAAGACCACGGTGCTGCGGATGATCGCCGGGTTCGAGCTGCCCACCGCCGGCACGGTCGCGCTGGCCGGCCGGGACGTGTCCCGGCTGGCCCCGTTCGAGCGGGACGTCAACACGGTCTTCCAGGATTATGCGCTCTTCCCACATCTGAGTGTGGTGGAGAACGTCGAGTACGGGCTGAAGGTCCGCAGGGTGCCCAGGCGCGAACGCCGGGATCGGGCGGTACGGGCGCTGCACTCCGTACAACTGCACGGTTTTGAATCGCGGAAGCCGGCGGCGATGTCCGGTGGCCAGCGGCAGCGGGTGGCTCTGGCCCGGGCGCTGGTGAACCGGCCGAAGGTGTTGTTGCTTGACGAACCGCTGGGCGCGCTCGATCTGAAGTTGCGGGAGCAGATGCAGGTCGAGTTGAAGGCGATCCAGCGGGAGGTGGGCATCACGTTCGTCTTCGTGACCCACGACCAGGACGAGGCGCTGACCATGAGTGACCGGGTGGCGGTCTTCGACGCCGGCCGGATCGTGCAGGTCGGTACGCCGGAGGAGGTGTACGAGCGCCCGGCGTCCCGGTTCGTGGCGGATTTCGTCGGAACGTCCAATGTGTTCGCCGGTGAGCTGGCCAGAGCGCTCGTCGGGCGTGACGGCACATTCGCCATCCGTCCCGAAAAAGTCGACATATCCGCCGAGGGCGTCCCGGGCGTCGTCGCGGAAGTGATCTACGCCGGACCGGTGACCCGCTACCTCGTGGACCTCGACGCCGGCGCCCGGATGGTGGTGGTCGAACAGAACCGGCGCCCCGGACGCGAACGAGGGCAACGGGTCCGCCTCGACTGGCACGACGAGCACGTGATCGAGATCCCCTTCAGTGGAAAGGACGGCTCGGATGCGCACTAGGTGGATGACCGCGGCGCTGGCGGCCGGCGTGCTCACGCTCGCCGCCTGCGGTGGCGGTGGCGACGACACGAGCGGGGGCAGCGGGCCGGGCGGCCTGGAACTGCCGAAGATCGACAAGCTGGCGTCCGTCGGGGCGGGCGAGGGCGTGGTCAACATCGTCTCGTGGGCCGGGTACGTCGAGGACGGCACCACGGACAAGGCCGTCGACTGGGTGACCGGTTTCGAGAAGGAGACCGGCTGCCAGGTCAACAACAAGGTGGCCGGTACCTCGGACGAGATGGTCACGCTGATGAAGACCGGCGAGTACGACCTGGTGTCGGCCTCCGGTGACGCGTCGCTGCGCCTGATCTACGGCGGCGACGTGGCCCCGGTCAACACCGACCTGATCGCCAACTACCGAGACGTCTTCGACGGCCTGAAGAACAAGCAGTGGAACGCGGTGGACGGACAGCCCTACGGCGTGCCGCACGGCCGGGGCGCCAACCTGCTGATGTACCGCACCGACACGGTCACCCCGGCGCCCACCTCGTGGAGTGCGGTGTTCGACCCGGCCTCGCCGCACAAGGGGAAGATCACCGCGTACGACTCGCCGATCTACATCGCGGACGCGGCGGTGTACCTGATGGCGACCAAGCCGGACCTGGGCATCACCAACCCGTACGCCCTGGACGACACCCAGTTCCAGGCCGCCGTCGACCTGCTGAAACAGCAGAACGAGCTGATCGGCGAGTACTGGTCGGACTACACCAAGGAGGTGCAGGCGTTCAAGGCCGGCAACTCCGTGCTCGGCACCACCTGGCAGGTCATCGCCAACCTGTCCAAGGCCGACGGCGCGCCGGTCGAGGCGATCCTGCCCACCGAGGGCGCGACCGGCTGGTCCGACACCTGGATGATCGGGGCGAAGGCGGCCCACCCGAACTGCGCGTACCTGTGGATGAACCACATCATCTCGCCGGAGGCCAACGCCGGCGTCGCCGAATGGTTCGGCGAGGCGCCCGCGAACAAGCTGGCCTGCGCGGTGACCGTCGCCAAGGATCACTGCGCGACGTTCCACGCCGACGACGAGGCCTACTTCGGCAAGGTCTGGTACTGGACCACGCCCCTCGCCCGGTGCGTGGACGGGCGTACCGACGTGACCTGCAAGGACTACTCGGCCTGGACGCAGGCCTGGACGACGATCAAGGGCTGACGTGCGCCGCTACCTACGCCTGGCGGCCCTGCTGTCGGCACCCCTGCTCTGGCTGGTCGTCGCGTACCTCGGCTCGCTCGCGGTGCTGCTGGTGTCGGCGTTCTGGACGGTGAACGGCTTCACCGGCGGCGTGGTCCGGGAGTTCTCGCTCGCGAACTTCCGGACCATCCTGACCGAGGAGGTCTACCGCAACGTCACGCTGCGCAGCGTCGGTGTGGCGGCGTCGGTGACGGTGATCTGCGTGGTGCTGGCCGTGCCGATGGCGTACTTCATGGCCAAGGTCGCGTCGCGGAGGTCCCGGCCCTGGCTGGTGATCGCGATCCTCACCCCACTGTGGGCGTCGTACCTGGTCAAGGCGTACGCCTGGCGTGTCCTGCTGGCCCCCGGCGGTCCACTTGAGTCGCTGTTCGGTGTCACCGCGGGGTACGGGCTGCCGGCCACCGTGCTGGTGCTGGCGTACATGTGGCTGCCGTACATGATCCTGCCGATCCACGCCGGGCTGGAACGCCTCCCGGACTCCCTGCTGGAGGCCTCGGCCGACCTGGGTGCCCGCGCCGGCCGCACGTTCCGCGCCGTGGTGCTCCCGATCATCGTGCCGTCGATCTTCGCCGGCTCGATCTTCACCTTCTCGCTGTCGCTCGGCGACTACATCACCGTCCAGATCGTCGGGGGCAAGACCCAACTGATCGGCAATCTCGTGTACGCGAACATCGGCGCCGCCAACAATCTGCCGTTCGCCGCCGCGATCGCCTGCATACCCGTCCTGATCATGGTGATCTACCTGGTCGCGGTCCGCCGGTCCGGTGCCCTGGAGGAGTTGTGACGCTGTCCGTACCCGCGCGCTGGGCGTTGCGCGCCGTCATGGCACTCGGCCTGGCCTTCGTCTACGTGCCGCTGCTGCTGGTGCTGGTCAACTCGTTCAACGGCGACCGGACGTTCGCCTGGCCGCCGCACGACTGGACCACCCGCTGGTGGTCGGCCGCCTGGGCCAACGAGGGCGCCCGTCAGGCGCTGGTCACCTCGGTGCAGGCGGCTCTCGGCGCGACCGCGATCGCCCTGGTGCTCGGCACGATGGTGGCGTTCGCGGTGCAGCGTTTCGCGTTCTTCGGCCGGGACACCCTGTCGCTGCTGATCGTGCTGCCGATCGCGTTGCCCGGCATCGTCACCGGTATCGCACTGGACAGCGCGTGGCGTTCGGTGATGGGCGAGCTGGGGATCGGCAAGGGGCTGTTCTCGGTGGTGGTGGGGCACGCGACGTTCTGCGTGGTCACCGTCTACAACAACGTGCTGGCCCGGCTGCGGCGTACCGGGACGAGCCTGGAGGAGGCCTCGGCCGATCTGGGTGCCGGGTCCTTCCGGACTTTCGTGTACGTGACCTTCCCGCTGCTGCGGTCGGCCTTGCTGGCCGGTGGGCTGCTGGCGTTCGCGCTCTCCTTCGACGAGATCATCGTGACCACGTTCACGGCGGGTCCGGGCGTCACCACCCTGCCGATCTGGATCTTCAACAACCTGTTCCGGCCGAACCAGGCGCCGGTGGTGAACGTGGTGGCCGCGGTCCTGATCGTGCTCTCGGTGCTGCCGGTCTGGCTCGCCCAGCGGATGGCCGGACCGGCCGCGGGCACGAGCCGTACCTGACGCGAGTGAAACTTGTCCCTTTTGGTCGTTAACTGCATAATAGTTCCATGAAGCCTGTATTGCCGCTTCGGGGCCTGGTGCTGCCCCTGCTGGTGACGGGAGTTCTGGTTGCCGCGTGCAACAACGGCATTCCCGGTGTGGTGACCCCGGCCGGCCCGCCGGACGGCATCGAACTCGACCCGACCCCACCCCTGGCGCTGCCCGCGACCAGCGAACCCGCCGCGGTGACCGCCGGTGCGGGCGGCACGGCCCGCTCCGCCGGGCAGGGACCGGCGCACCAGGGGCTGGGCCGGGCCGCGGTGGAACGGGCCGTCCTGGACGGCGGGGTGACCGCGGCACGCGGCGTCGTCACCCCGGCCCCGGCCCGGACCACCGCCGCACCGCCCCGCGTAACGGCGACCGTGATCCCGTCGCCGACGACCGCCGGCGTGCAGCCGCCGGTTCCGACACCGACGTCGCTGCTGACCGACCCGCCGGTGCCGACCCCGGCGAACCCGAACCCGAGCGCCAGCACCGAAGCGACGGTCCTGCCACCGCCGGGACCGCCCACGGCGACGGTCCTGCCCCCGTCCGGTGCCCCCACCCCGACGGTGTCCGCGCAGGTCACGGCGGGAGGCGGCGGTGGCGGCTAGGGTGCCCGCCACTCGTCGCGCCGCCCGTCCTGCCCCTCCCGCCCGGGAAGCCGCGCCCTCCGGCTCCTCCGTCGACCGTGGCCTGCGCCGGCGCAACGCCGGGCCCCGCGATCCGGGGCCCGGGGCGGCCCGTGCGGCGGGACGGAGCACTCAGCCGTCGTCCGCGGCACCGTCTGCTGCGGCACCGTCTGCTGCGGCACCGTCCGCCGCGGCATCGCCCGCCGCGGCTCCGGCTCTCCCGGCTCCGGCCCCCTCCCCGGCGCCGGGTCTGCTGGAGAGCTTCGGGATGCTGGCGACCCCGCTGGCCCTGCTGAGCGGCTTCCTGCTGTTCTTCGCCTGGATCCGGACCAGCGCGTACTTCGGTTACTTCGGCATCGACACGCAACTGGTCGGCTACGGCAGCCTCGAATATCAGCTCCGCGGCTACAGCTTCGCCCTCGGCATGGCGGTCGGCCTGGTCCTGACCTGCGTGGCCGGCTATCTGGCCCTGCGTGCCGGCGAATCCTGGACCAGGCGGCATCCTCGCGCCCGGATTCCACTCACCGCTCTCTTCGGCGGTCTGGGTGTGCTGGCGGTGGCCGTCGGTTTCACCGTCGCCGTGGGCGGCGCGATCCTGCGTCCGACACCGGCGGCAGTGACCCTGATCGCCGGAGCGGTGCTCGCCGAGCTGGGCATGACCTGCTGGGTGACCGACCGCCCCGGCCGTCTCCCGTTCCTGCCCCGCCGGATCGCCGTAGGCTGCGTGATCCTGATCGGCTACTTCTGGATGGGTTCCCTGCAGGCCCAGCACGCCGGGGCCGACCTGGCCCGGTCCACCGCCGAAGCCTTGCGGAACCGTCCGAGCGTCACCCTGTACAGCAAAGGTGATCTGCAGCTGGCCGGCGCCGACGTGCGGGTCGAGGCGTTGTCGCCCCGCGCGGAGTACCGCTTCCGCTACACCGGCCTGCGTGCCCTGGTGGCCAACGGCAAACACTGGATCCTGCTCTCCGAGCACTGGACCCCCGCCGACGGCCGGACCATCATCCTCAAGGACAGCGACGACATTCGCGTAGAGGTCCGCGCGACCGGGTCGTCGGCTACTCGCTGAGGGGGCGTCCGGCGGCGCTGGGCCCCGCTGGGGTGGGCTGAGCGGGGGCTGGGCTGAGCGGGGTGGGCTGAGCGGCGCTGGGCCGAGCGGGGTGGGTTGAGCAGGATGTGGGGCGGGCGGCATCTGGTCACGCCCGGTCAAATGCTGCTATGGTGGGCAATTGCTCACCATAGAAACGTTTAGTGAGCCGAAAAAGCCACCTTCAGAATACGGCCAAGGGGGCGCTATGTCAAATCTGTCAAGCGATCCGTCCGCTGACCTCCGTGAGGAACAGGCCCATCTGGATCTCCTCTACCGCCACCTGGACGAACTCCGCATCCAGGCCCGCGGTTCCCTCACCACCGCCCGCCTGGAATCCGGCGGGACCCTGCAGGCACTCTCCCAGCGTGACGCGACGACCGGCCACTACGCCGAACGCCTGGCCCACCTCGACGCCGTCGAACACGGCCTCTGCTTCGGCCGCCTGGATCTCCAGGGTGACGGCGATCGCCTGGACCTCCAGGATGACGGAGGCCGCCTGGACCTCCAGGATGACGACGGTCGCGTGGGGGAGACGCTGCACATCGGGCGGATCGGCATGCACGACACCGGTGAACCGCTCCTGATCGACTGGCGGGCACCGGCCGCGCGCCCCTTCTACGTAGCCACCGCGATCACCCCGCACGGCGTCACCCGCCGCCGTCACATCCGCACCAGGTTCCGCCAGGTCACCGCCCTCGACGACGAGATCCTCGACGCCCGCGCCACCGACACCGCGCTGACCGGCGAGGCCGCCCTGCTGCACGCGCTCACCGCCAACCGGACCGGCCGCATGCGGGACATCGTCGAGACCATCCAGGCCGAACAGGACCGGGTGATCCGGGCCGGCCTGAGCGGGATCCTCGTCGTCCAGGGTGGCCCGGGCACCGGCAAGACCGCCGTGGCGTTGCACCGGGCCGCGTACCTGCTCTACACCTACCGGGAGCAACTGAGCGCCCGCGGCGTACTCGTCCTGGGCCCGAACGCCACGTTCCTCCGCTACATCTCCCAGGTCCTGCCCTCACTCGCCGAGACCGGCGTCCTCCTCGCCACCCAGGGTGATCTCTTCCCCGGTGTCACCGCCCGTCGGCCGGAGCCGCCCGAGACGGCCGAGATCAAAGGTCGCGCGACGATGGTGGAGATCCTCCAGGCGGGGGTACGCGCACGACAACGCGTCCCCGAGCACCCCGTCGAGATCGTCGCCGACCGGCACACGCTGAGCCTCACCCCGTGCGCCGTGGAGGCCGCCCGCGCTCGTGCCCGTGACTCCGGTCTGCTGCACAACCTGGCCCGCCCGGTCTTCGACGCGGCTGTCCTGGACGCCCTGTCCGAGCAGGTGGCCACACTGATCGGCGACGACCCGTTCTGGGACGACCCGCTCGGCGACGACGACGCCCTGCCCGGCCCGAACCTGCTGGACGCCGCCGACCGTGCCGACATCCGCGCCGACCTGGCCGGCAACCCGGCCGTCCGGCGGGTCCTCGACGAACTGTGGCCGGTGCTGACCCCGGAACGGTTCCTCGACCACTTCTTCGCCGATCTCACCGACGTCGCAGACCTGACGGAGACCGCCGCCCCCGAAGACTCCGGTTCCGGATCGGGCGACGCCGCGGCTGGTGGTGGCGCCGGATTCACGGCTGCCGAGCGGGTTCTGCTTCAGCGTGCGCCCGGTGGCGGCTGGACTCCCGCCGACGTTCCGCTGCTCGACGAGGCGGCCGAGATCCTCGGCGAGGACGACCGTGCGCAGCGTGCCCGGGAGGCTCGTGACCTGCGGGCCCGGCTCGCCTACGCGCAGGGGGTGCTGGACGTGACAGCCGGTTCCAAGTCGTACGAGCTGGAGGACGACGACGAGGCCGCCATCCCGAACGTGGCCGACGTGATGGAGGCCGACATGCTCGCCGAGCGGCTCGAACACCGGGAGTGGCGGTCCGCTGCGGAACGGGCCGCCGCCGACCGGAACTGGGTGTTCGGCCACGTGATCGTCGACGAGGCGCAGGAACTCTCACCGATGGCGTGGCGTCTCCTGATGCGCCGCTGTCCGAGCCGGTCGATGACGGTGGTCGGTGACCTGGCTCAGGCCGGTGCGCTCGGCACGCCGGGGCAGTGGTCGGAGGTGTTCCACCGCTACGTCGCGGACCGCTGGCGGCTGGCCGAACTCACCGTCAGCTACCGCACTCCGGCCGAGATCCTCGGTTACACGCACCGGATGCTGCCCGGGATCACCCCGCCCCGCCCGGTCCGTGAGTCCGGTGTCGAACCCTGGGAGGAGACCGGCGACCTCGACCGCCTCGCCGTCCGGGTGTCCGAGGAGATGGCCGCCCTGGACGGCGGCCGCCTGGCGGTGATCGCCCCGGAAGCCCGCCAGGCTGAGCTGGCGGCTCTCCTGCCCGCCCTGACCGCGGGCGAGATCGACGCCGACGGGGCGTTGCTCACGGTCACCCGGTCCAAGGGCCTCGAGTTCGACACCGTCCTGGTGGTCGACCCCGACATCATCCGCGCCGAGTCCCCGCGCGGCGCCAACGATCTTTACGTGGCCTTGACCCGCCCCACCCGTCGTCTGGGCGTCTTCACGCTTTCCGGGGAGCCTGCCTTTTCCGGGGGACGTGCCGACGATAGGTGCTGACCGTCGGGTCGTCACGGAACCAGAACCGCCACGGTACGTCGTGAGCAGAGGTGACCCCGACCCGCGGCCCAGCCACGACCACCCCGATCTCGAGTGCCCCGGTCTCGTCAACCTCGGCTTCGTCCGTCCCGGCCCTGTCCGGTTCGGTTCCGTTCGCTCGCGCTCTGCTCGGCCCGGCTCTGCTCGGCCCGGCTCCGTTCGGCCCGGTTCCGTTCGGTTCGGCGCTGATCGGCCCGTTCCCGGCGTTCGGTCCGATGCTGTTCTGTCCGGCTTGCCGAACCGGCGGGGTGAGAATGGCCGGGCCGGAGCCGTCGAGCAGGTACGAACCGTTGGCGTCGCGGGTCAGTGCCAGCACCTGCATCAGCTTCGCCGGACCGGCTGCCAGGTCGGCGTCGTTGCGGGCGGCCGGCCGCCGGGACCGGGCCGTCTCCCGCCCGTCCACCACTTCGCCCGCGCGTAGCAGGACGGCCGCCGCCCGGCCGTCCTCGCCGCACACCACGTTGGCGCAGAGGTGCATGCCGTAGATCTGATAGACGTAGAGGTGCCCGGCCGGCCCGAACATCACCCGGTTGCGCGGGGTGACGCCGCGGTGCGCGTGGCTCGCCGGGTCCTCGCCCAGTCCGCTGTACGCCTCCACCTCGGTGATCCGCACGGTCACACCGTTCGCGGTGATCCGCCAGCCGAGCAGCAGACGGGCAGCCTCGTCGACGGCGGCCGCGGGCCGGGTGAGCCAGGCGGCATCAGACGGAGCGGACCCGTCCGTGGGCAGCCCGGATCTGTCGGCGGCGTGACCGGCAGCGGGCAGATCGAGACCGGCGGCAGCGGGCTCGGCATCAGCGGGATCGGCGGCGGGATCAGCGGTGACGGGCGGGGTGGGGCCGGCGGCGGGATCAGCGGTGGCAGGTGGGGTGGGGCCGGCGGCGGGACTGGCGGGCCACGATGTCATCGGTCAAGCGAATCATGGCCCCCGTGTTCCACCGGCGGGGGC
>NZ_JZKF01000219.1 GCF_000962825.1 Actinoplanes rectilineatus | reverse complement strand
AGTTCGTTGAAGAGGATCTGCTCGGACAGGGTGTCCTCCAGCTCGCGCTGGATGGTCCGGCGCAGCGGGCGGGCGCCGAGGACCGGGTCGAAGCCCTTGGCCGCCAGGTACTTCTTGGCGGTGTCGGTCAGCTCGAGGCCCATGTCCTTGTTCTTGAGCTGGCCCTCGATCCGCGCGGTGAAGATGTCGACGATCTGCAGGATCTCCTTCTGCCGCAGCTGGTGGAAGACGATCGTGTCGTCGATGCGGTTGAGGAACTCCGGGCGGAAGTGCTGCTTCAGCTCGTCGTTGACCTTGATCTTCATCCGCTCGTACGACGACTCCTCGGCCTCGGAGGCCTGGAAGCCCAGCGACACGGCCTTGGCCACGTCACGGGTACCGAGGTTGGTCGTCAGGATGATGACCGTGTTCTTGAAGTCCACGATCCGGCCCTGACCGTCGGTCAGCCGGCCGTCCTCGAGGATCTGCAGCAGCGTGTTGAAGACGTCCGGGTGGGCCTTCTCGATCTCGTCGAAGAGCACCACACTGAACGGCTTGCGCCGGACCTTCTCGGTCAGCTGGCCGCCCTCGTCGTAACCGACGTAACCGGGAGGCGCACCGACGAGCCGCGACACGGTGTAACGGTCGTGGAACTCGGACATGTCGAGCTGGATCAGCGCGTCCTCGGAGCCGAACAGGAACTCCGCGAGGGCCTTGGACAGCTCGGTCTTACCGACACCGGACGGGCCGGCGAAGATGAACGAACCGGACGGCCGCTTCGGGTCCTTGAGCCCGGCACGGGTGCGCCGGATCGCCTTCGACACGGCCTGGACCGCGTCCTCCTGGCCGATGACCCGCTTGTGGAGCTCGTCCTCCATGCGCAGCAGCCG
>NZ_JZKF01000218.1 GCF_000962825.1 Actinoplanes rectilineatus | reverse complement strand
GGGAAACGCCCGGTTACATTCCGAACCCGGTAGCTAAGCCCTCCAGCGCCGATGGTACTGCACTCGGGAGGGTGTGGGAGAGTAGGACGCCGCCGGACTAAACTTATCGGTCGAGGGCCGCCCCAGCTCGGGGTCGGCCCTCGACTGCGTTTACGAGCAAGTCTCCTAGTAACTTTGTGTGTTGAGGTCAGGCCGCCCGGACCGAGGGCCCGCCGCCGTACTTGGAAGGAATAATCCGTGACTACAGGACCGCAGGACGGCGGCTCCAGCAAGCGCGACGACGACGGTCGCTCCGACCGCAGTCGCGACGGTGGCGCCGACGCGCGCCGCGGTGACCGTGGCGGCGATCGCCCGAGCGGTGATCGCGGAGGATTCCGGGGCGGCGACCGCAACCGTGGCGGCTACCAGGGTGGTGGCGACCGCGGTGGATTCCGTGGTGGCGACCGCGACCGTGGTGGTTTCCGTGGCGGCGATCGGCCGAGCGGTGACCGTGGTGGTTACCAGGGTGGTGGCGACCGGGGTGGATACCGCGGTGGTGACCGGCCGAGTGGTGACCGTGGTGGTTACCAGGGTGGCGGCGATCGCGGCGGTTTCCGCGGTGGCGACCGTGACCGTGGCGGCTACCAGGGCGGTGGCGACCGGGGCGGCTTCCGTGGTGGTGACCGTCCCAGTGGCGGGTTCCGCAGCGAGGACCGTGGCGGCGACCGGGGCATCTCCCGTGGTGGGGACCGTCCGAGCGGCGGCTACCAGGGTGGTGGCGACCGGGGTGGATACCGCGGTGGTGACCGTCCCAGTGGTGACCGTGGTGGTTACCAGGGTGGCGGCGATCGCGGTGGTTTCCGTGGTGGGGACCGTCCGAGTGGTGACCGTGGTGGCTTCCGTAGTGGTGGCGACCGTCCGGGTGGCGAC
>NZ_JZKF01000217.1 GCF_000962825.1 Actinoplanes rectilineatus | reverse complement strand
GACGTGATCTCAGCGAGCGGCGGTCAGGTATCGGTATTCGAAATGGATGAGGTGAAGTGCTGCGGCGACGATGTCGCCGATCCGGCTCGGGCTGATGGTGGTGTGCCGCAGGGTCTTCCAGCGGCCGGTCAGGATGGCGAAGCCGCGTTCGCCCTGCCAGCGCAGGCCGCGTAGCAGTCGGTTGACGGTGCGGTTGGCGACGGCGAGAGGTTTGCCGTCGGCGGGTTGCCGGGCCGGTGTTTTGATGCCGTGGCCTGCTGCTTCGTAGCCGGCGTCGGCGAGGGCGGGTAGGTCGAGTTCGGCGGCTGCCCAGTTCAGGGCGGCGGTGACGCCGAGTTCGCGGGCGCAGGTCAGGTCATGGAGGTGGCCGGGCATCGCGTCGGCGGTCCAGATCGGAAGGCCGTCAGGCCGCATGATCGCTTGGATGTTCGCGCCGAAGCTGCGGTGCTTTCCGGAGTACCAGGCGTCGATGGTTGTGCCTTTGACGCTGGTGGTGGTCTCGGCCGAGCGGTCGCAGTCGAAGAGTTTCCCGTCGAGGATGACGAATGCCCAGCCGTCGTCTGCGGCCCGTTGCAGCGCGTCGTGCAGGTCGGGTCGCTGGGCGGCCAGGACCGTGATGCCTTCGGCGATGTAGCGGTAGGCGGTTGCCCGGGAGATGCCGAAGCCGGCGCCGAGCAGGGCGGTGTCCTCTGCCTTACGGAACCAGATGAGGATCATCAGAGCCTGGTAGTAGCAGGTCAGGGCACGTGTCCGACGGCGGGTGCCGAGCAGGCGGCGCTGTGCGGACAAGAGCCGGGCGAGGTACCGCACGAGTTCCCTGGGGACGTCGAGCATGGCAAGATAACCGATCACGTGGAGCCCTCTCGACGACCTGTTTCCTTCGCAAGAACTGGTCTATCGATGGCTCCACGCCTATATCCAGCAC
>NZ_JZKF01000216.1 GCF_000962825.1 Actinoplanes rectilineatus | reverse complement strand
GTTGACGTTGTCGGTGAGGTCGCGCCACGTACCCGAAACGCCTTTGACCTGGGCCTGACCGCCGAGCTTGCCCTCCGAGCCCACCTCGCGGGCCACCCGGGTCACCTCGTCGGCGAACGACGACAACTGGTCCACCATCGTGTTCACGGTGTTCTTCAGCTCGAGGATCTCACCCCGGGCGTCGACCGTGATCTTCTGACCGAGGTCGCCCTTGGCCACCGCGGTGGTGACCGAGGCGATGTTGCGGACCTGCCCGGTCAGGTTGGACGCCATGTAGTTGACGTTGTCGGTCAGATCGCGCCACGTGCCGGCCACCCCGCGCACCTGCGCCTGACCACCGAGCTTGCCCTCCGAGCCCACCTCGCGGGCCACCCGGGTCACCTCGTCGGCGAACGACGACAACTGGTCGACCATGGTGTTCACGGTGTTCTTCAGCTCGAGGATCTCGCCCTGCGCGTCGACGGTGATCTTCTGCGACAGGTCGCCCTTGGCCACCGCCGTCGACACCTGCGCGATGTTGCGGACCTGACTGGTCAGGTTCGACGCCATCGAGTTGACGTTGTCGGTCAGATCGCGCCACGTGCCGGCCACCCCGCGCACCTGCGCCTGACCGCCGAGCTTGCCCTCGGTGCCGACCTCGCGGGCCACCCGGGTCACCTCGTCGGCGAACGACGACAACTGGTCGACCATGGTGTTGACCGTCGACTTGAGTTCGAGGATCTCGCCCCGGGCGTCGACCGTGATCTTCTGACCGAGGTCGCCCTTCGCCACCGCGGTGGTGACCGAGGCGATGTTGCGGACCTGACTGGTCAGGTTCGTCGCCATGTAGTTGACGTTGTCGGTGAGGTCGCGCCACGTACCCGAAACGCCTTTGACCTGGGCCTGACCGCCGAGCTTGCCCTCCGAGCCCACCTCGCGGGCCACCCG
>NZ_JZKF01000215.1 GCF_000962825.1 Actinoplanes rectilineatus | reverse complement strand
GCCCTGCAGCTCGGCCACAACTACATCGGCACGGAGCACATCCTGCTCGGCCTGATCCGTGAGGGCGAGGGCGTCGCCGCCCAGGTGCTGGTCAAGCTCAGTGCCAACCTCGATCGGGTCCGCCAGCAGGTCATCCAGTTGCTGTCCGGCGCCGGCAAGGAGCCGACGGCACCCGGCGAGGCGTCCGCCGCTCCGGCGTCCTCGACGATCCTGGACCAGTTCGGCACGAACCTGACGCAGGCCGCCCGCGACGGCAAGCTCGACCCGGTCATCGGCCGGCAGAAGGAGATCGAGCGGGTCATGGTGGTGCTGTCGCGCCGCATGAAGAACAACCCGGTCCTGATCGGTGAGCCGGGCGTCGGCAAGACCGCGGCGGTGGAGGGCCTGGCCCAGGCGATCGTCAAGGGTGACGTGCCCGAGACGCTGAAGGACAAGCAGCTCTACACCCTCGACCTCGGTTCCCTGGTGGCCGGTTCGCGTTACCGCGGTGACTTCGAGGAGCGCCTGAAGAAGGTGCTCAAGGAGGTCGGTTCGCGGGGCGACATCGTCCTGTTCATCGACGAGATCCACACCCTGGTCGGTGCGGGTGCCGCCGAGGGTGCGATCGACGCGGCGTCCATGCTCAAGCCGATGCTGGCCCGTGGTGAGCTGCAGCTGATCGGCGCGACCACCGTCGACGAGTACCGCAAGTTCGTCGAGAAGGACAAGGCCCTCGAGCGCCGGTTGCAGCCGGTGCAGGTGGGTGAGCCGTCGCTGGCGCACACCATCGAGATCTTGAAGGGTCTGCGGCACGCGTACGAGGCGCATCACCGGATCAGCATCACCGACGCCGCGCTGGTCGCGGCGGCGACCCTGTCCGACCGCTACATCTCCGACCGGTTCCTGCCGGACAAGGCGATCGACCTGATCGACGAGGCCGGGGCGAGGATGCGGATCCGCCGGATGACCGCGCCGCCGGACCTTCGTGACTTC
>NZ_JZKF01000214.1 GCF_000962825.1 Actinoplanes rectilineatus | reverse complement strand
AGCGGTCCTGTCCGGGGGTGCCGAACAGGTAGAGCAGCAGTGAGTCGTCGAGGGTGATCCGGCCGAAGTCGAGGGCGACGGTGGTGGTGGTCTTCTGGGTGACGGCGGAGGTGTCGTCGATGCCGATCGAGCGTTCGGTCATCTCGGCCTCGGTGACCAGCGGCTCGATCTCCGAGATGGCACCGACGAAGGTGGTCTTGCCGACGCCGAAACCGCCACTGATGACGATCTTGACGGCGACGGGATGCAGGTCCCTAGAGCGCCCGGACACGGTCCCTGATCCTTTCGATCATGCTGGTGGAGAGTTCACCCTGCTGTTCCTGGATGTGCAGGTAACCCTGGGTGATCAGGTCCGCGACGATGACCCGGACGACACCGAGCGGCACCCGCAGCGCCACCGCGAGGTCGGCCACCGACATCGGGGCCTGGACGAGCTCGATGATCCGCTTGGACTCGAAGCGCAGCGGCGCGGACAGTGCCGCGGGTGCCGCGCGCAGCAGCGTCTCGATGCGCAGCCCGTCGTGCATCGGCTGGGTACGCCCGCCGGTCAGCATGAACGGGCGCACCACGGGGTCCTCGTCGGGTTCCAGCCCCCAGGAGGATCCGGTCATCGCGGCAGGTACTGGCGGGAGTCGGCGATCAGCGCCGGGGTCAGCAGCCCGCCGAACCGTTCGGTGAGCAGCGAGATCTCGTACCCGACCAGGCCCAGGTCGCAGTCGCTGCCGGCCACCACCCCGAGGCAGCTGCCCCCGGCGATCACCGACACCAGCAGGAAACCCCGGTGCATCTCGATCATGATGAGTTTCAGGCCGTCGAAGTCGTACCGGCGGGACGCGCTGCGTGCCAGGCTGGCCATGCTGGAGACGATCGCCGCGAGCTGGTCGGCCTCGGCCCGGCTCAGGCCGTCCGACCCGGCGATCAGCAGGCCGTCGGAGGAGACCGCGACGGCGTCGCGGACACCGTCGGTCTGGTGCACG
>NZ_JZKF01000213.1 GCF_000962825.1 Actinoplanes rectilineatus | reverse complement strand
TGTCCTGGCCCGGTGAATCGTTCGGCCCGATCCGCGAGTTGTTCCACGAGAAGCCGATCACGGTGACCGGGAACGGCGGGTTCGTGGTGCGGACCTGGTCGACGGTGTTCTGGATGTCGGTGTCCGAGAACGACCGGCCGAACCCGTTGACGCCGATGACCAGGCCGAACCGCCCGTCGGCGGTGTTCGGGGTGAACCCCTGCGAATACTTCGCGATGATGTCGCGGACGTTGTCGCCGGGCACCACCGGAACCGTGGCCAGATAGGCCGGCTTGTCGGCGGTGTGATCGTTGCGGGGACCGAGCTCCCCGACGACCACCGGACTTCCGACCTGCTTGATCTGGTACGTGGTGACGGCGTTCTGGAACGACCGGCTGCCCCGGTTGCCCAGCACGTTCTGCATCGGCACCGTGCCCGGCGTGCTGCTCGTCGCCGGGGCCGACCGGGAGGGCCGCGGCGCCTGCGACGGGGTGTGCGGGTTGGCGGCCAGCGCCTGGTGTGTCTTCCCGGCGACCTTGACCAGCGTGGACCGGGTGTCCTTCGGCAGGTCCCCGAAGTCGTTCAGCAGGTTGGTCCGGGTGGTCGGGCTGATCGGCTCGACACTCTGGAACGCCAGCTGGGTGAGGGCGTCGGCCCGGTTCGCGTCGACACCGGGGAAGAACGTCTGGATGTAGTTCTGGACCTGCTTCTTCCAGGTGTCGGCGTGCGCGTGGCTCTGCGGGATGTTGTCCGGATCCGACTGGTCGTAGTTCTGCAGCAGCCGGTCACCCTGCGTCTGGATCGCGATGCCGGGGTCGAACGAGCCGAATGCGGTCGGGTCCATGCCTTGGAACAGTCGCTGTTGAGCGACCGACTGGGCGAGGCCGCGGCCCTCCTTCGACGTGTACTTCAGGTCGCCCTGCGGGTCGTTACGCACGCCGAAGGTGATGTCGGTTTCCAGGCTGGAATTGTCGACCCGGACGAACGTGTTCGGCTCGGGC
>NZ_JZKF01000212.1 GCF_000962825.1 Actinoplanes rectilineatus | reverse complement strand
GCCCTGCAGCTCGGCCACAACTACATCGGCACGGAGCACATCCTGCTCGGCCTGATCCGTGAGGGCGAGGGCGTCGCCGCCCAGGTGCTGGTCAAGCTCGGCGCCGACCTCAACCGGGTCCGCCAGCAGGTCATCCAGCTCCTCTCCGGATACCAGGGCAAGGAGCCGGCCGCGGCCGGCACCGCCACCGGCGAGGCCGCTCCGTCCACGTCGCTGGTTCTCGACCAGTTCGGACGCAACCTGACGCAGGCCGCCCGCGAGGGCAAGCTCGACCCGGTCATCGGCCGGGAGAAGGAAATCGAGCGGGTCATGCAGGTGCTGTCCCGGCGCACCAAGAACAACCCCGTGCTCATCGGTGAGCCGGGCGTCGGCAAGACCGCCGTCGTCGAGGGTCTGGCGCAGTCCATCATCAAGGGCGAGGTGCCCGAGACGCTGAAGGACAAGCAGCTCTACACCCTGGACCTGGGCGCGCTGGTCGCCGGCTCCCGTTACCGCGGTGACTTCGAGGAGCGCCTGAAGAAGGTGCTCAAGGAGATCCGCACCCGCGGCGACATCATCCTGTTCATCGACGAGATCCACACCCTGGTCGGTGCGGGTGCCGCCGAGGGCGCGATCGACGCCGCCTCCATCCTCAAGCCGATGCTGGCCCGCGGTGAGCTGCAGACCATCGGTGCCACCACCCTGGACGAGTACCGCAAGCACCTGGAGAAGGACGCGGCCCTCGAGCGCCGCTTCCAGCCGATCCAGGTCGGCGAGCCGTCTCTGGCGCACACCATCGAGATCCTCAAGGGCCTGCGCGACCGTTACGAGGCCCACCACCGGATCAGCATCACCGACGCGGCGCTGGTCGCGGCCGCGACGCTCGCCGACCGGTACATCTCGGACCGGTTCCTGCCGGACAAGGCGATCGACCTGATCGACGAGGCCGGGGCGAGGATGCGGATCCGCCGGATGACCGCGCCGCCGGACCTTCGTGACTTC
>NZ_JZKF01000211.1 GCF_000962825.1 Actinoplanes rectilineatus | reverse complement strand
AGCGGTCCTGTCCGGGGGTGCCGAACAGGTAGAGCAGCAGTGAGTCGTCGAGGGTGATCCGGCCGAAGTCGAGGGCGACGGTGGTGGTGGTCTTCTGGGCGACGGCGGAGGTGTCGTCGATGCCGATCGAGCGTTCGGTCATCTCGGCCTCGGTGACCAGCGGCTCGATCTCCGAGACGGCGCCGACGAAGGTGGTCTTGCCGACGCCGAAACCGCCACTGATGACGATCTTCACGGCTACCGGCGGCGGCGAGGACGGCTCAGAGCGCCCGAACACGATCACGGATCCTCTCGATCAGGGTGACGCTGAGTTCGGCCGGCTGCTCCGGGAGGTGCAGGTAGCCCTGGGTGATCAGGTCCGCGGCGATGACCCGGACCACGCCGAGCGGCACGCCGATCGCCACGGCCAGGTCGGCGACCGACGTGGGCCGCTGGCAGAGCTCGACGATCCGCCGGGCCTCGAACCGCAACGGCGCCGAGAGCGCTGCCGGTACGGCACGCACCTGCGTCTCGATCCGCAGGCCGTCGTGCATCGGCTGGGTGCGGCCGGCGGTGAGCATGAACGGGCGCACCACCGGATCCTCACCCTCGTACCACCGGCCGGGCGGGCTCGCCGGGCTCATCGGGCCAGGTGCTGGCGGGAATCGGCGATCAGCGCGGGGGTCAGCACGCCGCCGAACCGTTCGGCGAGGACCGAGATCTCGTACCCGATGAGCCCGAGGTCGCTGTCGCCACCGGCCACCACCCCGAGACAGCTGCCGCCGTCGATCACCGAGATGACCAGGAAGCCGCGATTCATCTCGATCATGATGAGTTTCAGGCCGTCGAAGTCGTACCGGCGGGACGCGCTGCGCGCCAGGCCGGCCATGCTGGAGACGATCGCGGCGAGTTGGTCGGCCTCGGCCCGGCTCAGGCCGTCCGACCCGGCGATCAGCAGGCCGTCGGAGGAGACCGCGACGGCGTCGCGGACACCGTCGGTCTGGTGCACG
>NZ_JZKF01000210.1 GCF_000962825.1 Actinoplanes rectilineatus | reverse complement strand
GATGGTGGCGACGATCGGGCAGGTATCCCAGCAGCGGTACGACGAGCTGGTGACGCAGTCGCGTGACTTGATTCGTGAGCGGGACCGGATTCAGTTCACAGTCGGCGACTACGCGCTGGAGATCGAGCCGATCGGCCCCCGGGGTGGATCCCGGCCGCATGACGCTCTCGGCCTGGGCGTAGTCGACTCCCTGCGGACGTTCGCCGAAGACATCGGGGTCGCGCCCGCGACGCTGGAAGTGTGGCGGTATGTGGCCTCGCGCTGGCCGGCCGACCAGCGCCGTGCCGACGTGCCATTCCACATCCACCGGGTGCTGGCCACGATCACCGATGCCGACCAGCGGTTCACAATGATCGGCGAGCCGCCGGTACTGGCCCGGACCGGTAAGCGCCGCTGGACCGAGGACAAGGCGAAACGGCGGGTGGGCTGGCAAGTCACCCGGCCGAAGACGGTCCAGGAGAAGGTCAACGCGGTGCATGACCTGGTCACCGACGACGAGGTCGCCACCCGCGTCGCCACCGATCTGCTGCGCCGGCCCAAGGTCGCGTTCAAGGTGTCGACAGAGACCTCGGTGCTGGATCGGGTCGGCGCGGTCCACGAGCTGGTCCGTGACGACGAGGTCGCTACGCGGATCGCCACCGATCTGCTGCGGCGCCCGGAGGTCGCCGCGCGGGCGATGACCGACACCACGGCCCGGCACTCGGTTAACCGTGCTCAGGCTGATCAGGACCGCCAGGGTGGAGAGCTGGTCCGGCAGCGCACCCCTGCGCTGCAGCAGATCGAGCACACCAGCGAGTTCCTCGACCTGGTCGGGGCGTGTGCGCAGTTCGTCGCCTCAGCCGGCCGGATCGTGCCGGGGCTGCGTGGGCTGAACTACACCGAGGACGAGAAGGCGACGGTGCAGCGCAACCTGGCCCGGGTCCGGGCCGCGGCGGACTGGATCGAGGGTGCGGTCGCCACCGGCCAGGTCACCCAGGAGGAGGGCCTGGCCCGCCTCCTGGCCGGTGAGTAGCCCGGCCATGGGACGGGT